>NZ_FMUC01000001.1:0-230483 GCF_900100935.1 Pseudomonas sp. NFACC25 | reverse complement strand
TCGAATTCCGGCCAGCGTGGTTTAACGGGGCGCCTGAGATCAAGATCTAAAGCAAGATCAAGGGCGGCTCGCTTCGCATCGTGGTTACCGTTGGTTAATACAACGTTGTGTAGATACCCATACTCATCGGGGCATAGGTATCTACACAATTTTCAGAGACTGGCGAGTTCCCCTGTGGCGAGCGGGCTTGTCCCGCGTTGGGCTGCGTAGCAGCCCCAGTAAAGCTGAATGCGGTGTATCAGAAACTCCATAGCGGCTGTTTTGGGGCCGCTACGCGGCCCAACGCGGGACAAGCCCGCTCGCCACAGGGAGATTTATCAGAGGCTGAAAAGTTGTGTAGATATCCATGCCCCGATGCGGGAGTGTCAGTTGATGCATCTGTAGCTGACCCACTGCCATCAGGGGGCAAGTCGAACCGTCGCACCGCCCCTCCCACATTTGGATTTGCATACCTCAGGTAGACCTCGGCCTGAGCTAAAGGCCAATCTCGAAAAGACATTATTTATATGAATAAAAAAACTAAAAAATAATAAAATTAGAGAATATTAGCTTATATCAAAACAGCATTGTATTTTCAAAACCCATTCCGTTATGTTTGATCGCAACAGCCTACCCCTGACCTCGGATGGTACCCAGCGTAATCAAGATTCTGCGCGCCATAACCGGGTGATCATCCCCGCAGCAGAATCGTTGGAAGGGAGTTCAACGTATGTTGCCAATTCAAACCCAGCGCCACACCTAGTCCCCAATCGCCGCAACCCCCCTGAAAAAAACCGAGCACCGCGCCCGCCCGCGTGACTGCCCGACTTTGCGATTTGGAATGTCTGGAGTGGCTATGAAGCAAGTCTTACAACCGACCGCCATCCTGGCGCTGGCAATCCTGGCCACTACCGCCCGGGCCCAGGACGACAGCACCCTTTCCACCGTGGTGGTCACCGGTAACCGTGGCGCCGAACAACGCACGGTCACCAGCAGCCCGGTGCCGATCGATGTGGTCAGCGCCAAGCAATTGCAGAGCACCGGCAAGCCCGGTTTGATGGAGGCGTTGAGCGCGGTGATCCCATCGCTGACCCTGCCGGAAAAAACCGGTTGGGACGCCAGCGGCATCGCCCGTGCGCCGAACCTGCGCGGCATGAGTGCCGCCGAAGTGCTGGTGCTGGTCAATGGCAAGCGCCGCCACACCGCGGCCACCCTGAACATCAACGGCATCAACACCGGCGCCGCGCCGGCAGACCTGGATTTGATCCCGATCAGCGCCATCGACCACGTCGAAGTCCTGCGCGACGGGGCCGCCGCCCAGTACGGCTCCGATGCCATCGCCGGGGTCATCAACGTGATCCTCAAGGCCGACACCAGTGGCACCTCGGTGACCAATGTCGGCCAGGGTTACGACGGCAAGAAACAGACCGTGCAGCAAAGCCTCAACAAGGGCTTCGAGATCGGCAACGGCGGCATCGTGCAGTTGGCCCTGGACGCGCGCAGTCAGAACGACGACAACAAGGCCAGCGCCAATGGCTACACCTATGCCCAGGCCTTTGAGCAGGCCGGCCGCTCCACCTATGGCGGCTACGGCACACCGAAGACCAACCTGCTGACCCTGGGCTACAACGCCGAATTGCCGATCGACGACAGCTTCAGCCTGTATTCCTTCACCACCTATTCGCGGCGCAAGGCCGAGCAGGGCCAGAACTTCCGCCTGCCGACCATCACCAACACCATCACCACCGGGCCTAACGGTTACCCCGGCGGCTACACGCCGACCTGGTATATCGACGAGGACGACTTCCAGGCCGCATTCGGCGGTAAAGGCACCGTCGGCGAGTGGGACTGGGACCTGTCCACCACCTACGGACGCAACGAGGCGGAGCAGGGCACCACCCATAACCAGAACCCATCCCTGGGCGAGGCCACGCCGAACAGCTTCACCTCCGGTACCTGGATTTCCACCGAGCTGACCACCAACCTCGATTTCAAGCGCGGCTTCGACATCGGCCTGCAAAAGCCGCTGGACCTGAGCTACGGTTTCGAACATCGCCGCGACACCTACGAGGTGCAGGCCGGTGACTATGAGTCCTACGCCAACGGCGGCTACTGCGTGGCACCGGGTAACTGTGCGTCGTCCGGAGCCCAGGTCACCAACGGCATCTCGCCGGATGAAGAAAGCAGCGCCTCGCGCAACAGCCTCGCCAGTTACGTCGACGTGGGCTTCAACCCGGTGCCGGACTGGTACGTGGGCACCGCGTTTCGCTACGAGCATTACAACCAGGGCGTGGGCGCTACCCGCAGCGGCAAGCTGACCACCCGCTACGACTTCACCCCGCAGTTCGCCGTGCGCGCCACCGTGAGCAATGGCTTCCGTGCACCGTCCCTGGCCAACAGCCTGTTCAGTGCGCGATCCACCACCTATGGCGTGGTCGACGGCGTGTACCAATCGATCAACTACGGCGTGCTGCCGGTAGGTTCGGCCGCCGCCCAGGCCTTGGGGGCGCAGGAACTGAAGCCCGAGCGTTCCACCAACTTCAGCCTGGGTTTCACCCTCACCCCCAGCGATCGCCTGAGCTTCACCGCCGACGCCTACGTGATCAACCTGCGCGACCGCATCACCCTCACGGGCACCTTGCTCGGCCCGGAAATCACCCAGGTGCTGCAAGGCAATGGCATCACCTCCACCTCCGGCGGCCAGTACTTCATCAACGGCGCCGACACCCGCACCAAAGGCCTGGACCTGGTCGGCAACTACAGCCAGGACCTCGGCCCCTATGGCGCGCTGAAATGGACCGCCGCGTTCAACTGGAACCAGACCAGAATCCTCAATTACAAGGAATCCACCACGATCCTGGGCACGGCCTATGACCTGATGGACCGCCAGGCCCGCAACCTGATCACCGGCGTGCAGCCCAGCACCAAGCTGATCCTCGGTGGCGACTGGAGCATCGAACGCTTCAACCTCAACCTGGCCCTGACCCGCTACGGCTCTTACAAAGAAGTCAACGTCTCCGCCGACCGCAGCCTCGACCGGGTCTACAGCGCCAAGTGGATCACCGACCTCGATCTTGGCTACAACCTCACCAAAGACCTCAACGTGGCCATCGGCGCCAAGAACCTGTTCGACGTCTACCCGAAAAAACAAGGTGTACCGAGCAGCACCATGGTCAGCAGCTACGGCACCTATTCGCCCTACGGTTTTACCGGCGGGTACTACTACACCCGCTTGACCTATGCCTTCTAGGCCGAGGAATACATCATGCCCATCGTTGCCAAATCCTATGACCTGATTGACTCGCCCGGCGCGCTGCGCCAGGCCCGTGTGTCCACACCGATCAAAGCCCTGCAGGTGGTGCCCGCGCGGCACCCCTGGCGCTGGGCCGGGTCGATCTTTGCCGCGCTGGTGCTGCTCGCCATCGCCCATTCCCTGGCCACCAACCCGCGCTGGGAGTGGGGCGTGTTCGGCCAGTGGTTCTTCTCGCCGTCGGTGCTGCGTGGCCTCGGCCAGACCCTGTTGCTGACGCTGCTGAGCACGGTGTTCAGCGCCATCCTCGGCACTGCGCTGGCGTTGGCGCGGCTGTCGGGCTCGCCGCTGCTGGCGGCCCTGGCCTGGGGCTACATCTGGTTTTTCCGCTCGATGCCGGCGCTGCTGGTGCTGATCATCCTCTACAACTTCGCCTACCTGTACGACCACATTGTCCTCGGCGTACCGTTCACCAGCGTGGTGTTCGCCGAGTGGTCGACGGTGGACGTACTCAGCCAATTCACCGTGGCCGTACTGGGCCTGAGCCTGATGCAGGCGGCGTACGCGGCGGAGATCATTCGCGGCGGCCTGATCGGTGTGGATGCCGGCCAGCATGAAGCGGCGGCGGCCCTGGGCCTGCCGGCCTCGCGGCGGATCTTCCGGATCATCCTGCCCCAGGCGCTGCGCTCGATCCTGCCGTCGGGGTTCAATGAAATCATCGGCCTGGTCAAGGGCACCTCCATCGTCTACGTGCTGGCCCTGCCGGAGCTGTTCTACACCGTGCAGGTCATCTACAACCGCACCCAGGCGGTGATCCCGCTGCTGATCGTCGCCACCGTCTGGTACCTGATCATCACCACCGTGCTCACGAGCGCCCAGTACTACGTCGAGCGGCATTTCGCACGGGGTACGGCCAGGGTGCTGCCGCCCACGCCATGGCAACGCGTGCGCCGCTGGCTGAAGGAGAACACCCATGAGTGAAGCCCGCGCCGGCCGTATCCAGATCCAGGGCGTGGGCAAGCGCTTTGGCAATCAACAGGTGTTGAAAGACATCGACCTGACCATCGATCCGGGCAAGGTCACGGTGATTCTCGGGCCGTCCGGCTCGGGTAAATCCACCTTGCTGCGCACCATCAACCACCTGGAAAAGATCGACAGCGGGCACATCACCATCGACGGTGAATACGTCGGCTATCGACGCAAGGGCGACCTGCTTTACGAGCTCAAGGAACGCGAGATTCTCAAGCGCCGTATCGACGTCGGTTTTGTGTTCCAGAACTTCAACCTGTTCCCGCACCTCACCGCCTGGGAAAACGTCGCCGAGGCGCCGCTGGCGCACAAGCGCTGGAGCAAGGCCGACGCCCAGGCCAAGGCCACCGCACTGTTGGCCAAGGTTGGCCTGGCGGACAAGGTCGATGCCTACCCACGCCAGCTTTCCGGCGGCCAGCAACAGCGCGTCGCCATTGCCCGCGCACTGGCGCTGGACCCCAAGGTGCTGCTGTTCGATGAACCCACCTCAGCCCTCGACCCGGAACTGGTGGGCGAAGTACTCGACGTGATCAAGGGCCTGACCCGGCTGGGCGTGACCCTGGTGATCGTCACCCACGAAATCGGCTTTGCCCGCGAAGTGGCCGACCACGTGGTGTTTCTCTGCGACGGCGAGTTGATCGAAGAAGGCCCGCCCGAACAGATTTTCCGCCAACCCCGACATCCCCGCACCGTGGCCTTTCTCGGCAAGGTGCTTTAGTTCAAGGAGTGACTGCCCATGTTCATCAACATCACCCGCGTGGCCCTGCTGGCGCTGGCCGTCAGTGCTGCGCAAAGCGCATTCGCCGTGCAACAGGTCGACCTCAGCCCCGACCGCCCACGCATCCATGTGCCGCGTAACGAAGCGGCGATTGCGCAGATCCCGCCGGGCTTCAAGTTCGCCCAGCCGGGCAAGTTCACCGTGGCCGTGTCCGGCGTGGCAGGGCCGCCCCTGGCGCTGCTGGCCAGCGACGACAAGACCACCATCGGCAGCGAAGCCGACACCGCGCAACTGGTGGCCGACAGCCTCGGCCTGCAACTCAATGTGGTGCAGACCAGCTGGGAAGACTGGCCCCTGGGCGTCAGCTCGGGCAAGTACGACGCGGTGATCAGCAACGTCACGGTGACCGAGGCGCGCAAGAAGCGCTTTGACTTCGCCACCTATCGCCAGGATGTGCTCGGCTTCTACGTCAAGACCACCAGCAAGATCAGCGAGATCAAGCAGGCAGCCGATATTGCCGGGCTGAAGATCATCGTCGGCTCCGGCACTAACCAGGAAAAAGTCCTGCTGGCCTGGAACGAGGCCAACGAAAAGGCCGGCCTCAAACCCGCGCTGTTGCAGTACTTCGACGACCAGGCCGCCGCGCAACTGGCGGTGCAGTCGGGGCGCAGCGATGCGCTGTTCGGGCCCAACTCGGTGTATGCCTATTCGGCGGCGATCACCGGCGGCATCAAGCGCGTCGGCACGGTGAACGGTGGCTGGCCATTGCAGGCGGACATTGCCGTGACCACCCGCAAGGACAACGGCCTGGTCAAGCCGATCCACACCGCTCTGGAAGGCGCGATTGCCGGCGGCCAGTACGAGCAGGTGCTGCAACGCTGGGGCCTGGATGTGGAACGCGTCGACAAGTCGCTGATCAACCCACCGGGCCTACCGGATTAAGGAGCAATCGACATGGGACTGACACGACGTGAAGCGTTGTCGAGCATCGCTGCGGTAGGCGGCGAAAAAGCCGTCAAGGATGCACTCGCGGTACTCGGCCTCGGGCCGTCATCGCACCGCCGACCGCAACCGTTGAAACTCAAGGACGGCCTGGGGCATGGCACCCGCGTGCTGGTGCTGGGCGCCGGGATTGCCGGGCTGGTCACCGCCCTGGAACTGACCCGCGCCGGGTTCAGCGTGCAGGTGCTGGAAGCCCGTGAGCGGGTCGGCGGTCGCACCTGGACAATCCGCCATGGCGACCGCGTGGACTACCAGGATGGCCGCACGCAAACCGCCGCGTTCGAGCCGGGGCATTACTTCAACGCCGGGCCTGCACGGATTCCCAGCCAGCACAGTACGATCCTCGACTATTGCAGTGAGCTGGGGGTGCCGCTGGAAGTGCTGGTCAACAGCAGCCATGGCGCCCAGGTGCGGCCGGATGTGAACCAGCCGGCCTTCAGCGTCGGCCAGGCGATCAACGATGCGCGCGGGCACGTGTCCGGGTTGCTGGCCAAGGCGGTGCAGCGCGATGCCCTCGACGATGTGCTGAGCGCCGAGGAACGCACGCGCTTGCTGGCGTTTTTGCACGTGTATGGCGACCTGTCCCAGGAGCTGGCCTTTGAGGGCACGATCCGTTCGGGGCACCTGGAATCCCCGGCACATCCCGGCGCCTTGCCCGCCAGCCGCAGCCCGTTGGCACTGGACCAACTGCTGCACCCCGAGCTGTGGGGCGCCTTGCTGCACACCGAATTTCCGGAGTTTTCGGCGACGATGTTCCAACCGGTGGGCGGCATGGACCGCATCACCGACGCCTTCTACCGGCGCGTCAGCGATCACGTGCAACTGGGCGCCCAGGTGCGCCAGATCCGTCAGTTGGAAAACGGCGTGGCCGTGACCTACCACGACCAACGCAGCGGTCGCGAGCAGGTGGTACGCGCCGACTATCTGGTCTCGACCTTGCCGCTGCCATTGCTGGCCAAGCTCGACACCGACTTCAGCGACCCGATCAAGGCCGCCTTGCTCAGCACCCGCAGCGACCAGGCCACCAAAGTGGCGTGGCAGTCCCCACGCTTCTGGGAAACCGACTACCGTACCTACGGCGGCCTGTCGTGGATCGAACACCCGGCGCGCCTGCTCTGGTACCCGAGCAACGACCTCAACACCCGCGAGGGCCTGCTGGTGGCCGGCTACGTGACCGGGGAGGGCGCCGATGCGTTTGGCGCGCGACCGTTCGACCAGCAGTACGCCACCTCCAAGGAAGCGGTGGAACTGCTGCATCCGGGCTACTCCAGGCACCTGCGTCATCCGCTGGCGGTGTCCTGGGAACAGATCCCCTTCAGCGAAGGCCCGTGGCTGCAACGTGAACACTTCCCGGCCGATGCCAGCGCCTTGCTCGAAGAAGGCCACGGCCGCGTGTACTTCGCCGGCGACGGCCTGGTGCAAAGCGGCGTGGGCATCTGGCAGGAATCGGCGGCCAACTCGGCGCGGCATGTGGTCGCGCAACTGGCTGAACGCGTGACCCAACAACGACAGGTCGCGGCACTCGCCGCCTCTTAAGGAGACACACCATGAGCGACAGCATTCAACGCACCAGCGTCGGCGATTTCCCGATCTCGCAGACCGTCACCGTACCGGCGTCCGCCAGCCTGATCTTTGTCAGCGGGACCTTGCCGGACCTGGTTGATCCAACGGTTCCCGGGGTGTTTGGCAACACCGAAGTGCAGACGGTTTCGGTCTTCAACAAGCTGCGCCAGATCCTGCGCCAGCAAGACCTGGACCTGGGCGATATCGTGCAGTTACGGGTATTCCTGGTCGGCGCCGAGGAAACGGGCGGCAAGCTGGATTTCGCCGGGTTGCAGCGTGGGTATACGCAGTTCTTCGGCACCCCCGAGCAGCCGAACAAGCCCGCACGCACCGCTTTGCAGGTCGTGGCGTTGCCATTGCCCGGTGCACTGGTGGAAATCGAAGCCATCGCCGCCAGGACGGCGTGATAATCCCTCGCAAGTAACCCCCCCTCACAACCGCTTCCGGGCTTCGGCGTGACTGCGCCGAACGCCCCGGCGGGCGCCTGCCAGACAGCGTTTCCAACCTTCCTGAAGCCCCTCCCGCACAAAGATAAATCTTGTATTTAAACGCCTGCGACGTATTATCCAAGCAATGTCTTGTGTATATGCCTGAGGCTGGATTTCCCTTTCGACAAATACGGAGGTTTGAATGACTGTGGAGGCAGGGTTACTGGGTCACTCGATGTCAGTGTTCCTGGGCGTACAGGCCGTTGGCTTGAGCCTGTGGCTGAGCATTGCGGTGCTTAACAACTGGCAAGCGTTTCGCAGCTCGGTAGGCGCGGTAGGCGCGACCATGGCCATGGAGCCGTTGCGCCAGAGCCCCGCCATCGACATTCCCTTGCTGGTGCGGGCCGTGCGTTCACCCCGTCTGCACCAACTGGCCCTGCTGGTGGTACTGGCCCTGCAATTGGTCGCTGCACTCGCGGCCTGGACCGGCAGTTATCACTTGATCCTCGGCGATGGCCTGCTGTCGGCAAGGCCCTGGCTCAACCTCGCCCTCAGCGCGTTTTCGGCGTTTGTCTTCGCGATGCTGCTGGGGGGCTTGTGGTTCGGCTACTGGATTCGCCAGGAGGGGTTGCAACTGACTCACCTGGTGCTGTCGATCTGGGCGGTACTGGCCTTCTTCCTGTTTAACCACAGCTGGCTGTGAACCGCGCGTAACGCACTCATCGTGATAAGGACGTCCATGAACAAGAAGAAGATAACCAGCCTGGTGTTGATTCCGGTGGCGGTCATCGCGGTGGTGATGATGTCGCGCGCGCCGTCCCAGGCCCAATCTGCCGATGCCCCCGCCAGCGCCTTGACCAAGGTGGCCCTGGGGGCGGTGCAATTGCGCCCGGCCAATGTGTATTTCGCCGGCGTCGGTGAGCTGGAAGCGGCCTCCCAGGTGCAGGTTTCCGCCGAGGTCGGCGGGCGGGTCACCTTGATCAACTTCGAGTCGGGCCGCCAGGTCAAGGCTGGCGAGGTGCTGGTCAAACTCAACGATGCCCCGGAACAGGCCGAGCAGTTGCGGCTGCAGGCCCAGGTGCGCAATGCCGAGATCATCCGCAAGCGCGTGACCGGGCTGGTCAGGGAAAACGCCGCGACCCAGGAACAGCTCGACAACGCCCGGGCCGCCCATGACATGGCCTTGGGCGAGTTGAAAAAAGTCCAGGCACTGATTGCCCAGAAGACTATCCGCGCACCCTTCGCCGGGGTGCTGGGGATTCGTCAGGTCAACGAAGGGCAGTACCTCAATGTCGGCGATCGCATCGTCAGCCTGGTCAACACCCAGGTGCTCTATGTCAATTTTTCCCTGGATGAGCAGCTCAGTCGCCGCCTGGTCGTTGGGCAAACCGTGGGCGTGCTGATCGACGCCTACCCTGACCGGGTGTTCAAGGCGCGGATCAGTGCCGTCGACCCGATGATCGGCCGCTCACGCACGGTGCAGGTGCAGGCCACGCTGGAGAGCCCGGACGCCCCCCTCAAGCCGGGCATGTACGCCAGCGTCAAAGTGGCCGATACCGAGGTGGCCGATGTGCTCACCGTGCCGGAAACGGCGGTGGCCTACACCGCCTATGGCGATACCGTTTTCCTTGCCCGCCCGGACCAGGGCGCCACGCTGGTGGTCAAGCGGGTGGCGGTGAAAATCGGCCAGCGCCAGGACGGTTGGGTCCAGATCCAGGAAGGCTTGCACGAGGGTGACCAGGTGGTGACCTCCGGACAACTCAAGCTCAGTGACGGCATGGCGGTGCAGGCGACCGATGACACCCTGGCCCTGCCTGCGTCCAAACCGCCTGTGACGGGCATCTGATTCTTCGCCCAGAGAACGCTCATGACTTTCACCGATATTTTCGTTCGGCGGCCGGTGCTCGCGCTTGTCGTCAGTATTCTGATCCTGCTGCTGGGGATCATGTCCTTGTTGCAGCTGCCGATCCGCCAGTACCCGATGCTGGAAAGCTCCACCATCACCGTGACCACCGAATACCCCGGCGCGTCATCCGACCTGATGCAGGGCTTCGTCACCCAACCGATTGCCCAGGCGGTGTCGTCGGTGGAAGGTGTGGATTACCTGTCGAGTTCGTCGGTGCAGGGGCGCAGCGTGGTCACGGTGCGCATGGAGCTCAACCGTGACTCGACCCAGGCGCTCACGGAAGTCATGGCCAAGGTCAACCAGGTGCGTTTCCGGCTGCCGGAGCAGGCCTATGACCCGGTGATCGAGCGCTCGTCCGGCGAGTCGACGGCGGTGGCCTATATCGGGTTCTCCAGCCCGACCCTGTCGACCCCGGCCTTGACCGATTACCTGGCACGGGTGGTGGAGCCGGTGATGAGCACCATCGAGGGCGTGGCCAAGGTCCAGGTGTTCGGCGGGCAAACCCTGGCGATGCGCCTGTGGATCGACCCCGCACGGCTGGCTGCGCGCGGCCTGACCGCCGCCGATGTGGCCGACGCGGTGCGCCGCAACAACTACCAGGCGGCGCCGGGCAAGGTCAAAGGCCTGTTCGTGGTCGCCAACCTGCGGGTCAATACCGACCTGACCAACGTCAATGAATTTCGCGATTTGGTGCTGCGCAACGATGGCAACGGCCTGGTGCGCCTGAAGGACGTCGGTACCGTGGAGCTGGGCGCGGCGTCCAGCGAAACCAGTGCCACCATGGACGGCGTTTCGGCCGTGCACCTGGGGTTGTTCCCGACGCCCGGCGGCAACCCGCTGGTGATCGTCGACGGTATCAAGAAACTCCTGCCGGACGTGCGCAAGACCCTGCCGCCGGACGTCAAGGCCGAGCTGGCGTTTGAAACCGCGCGCTTTATCCAGACCTCCATCGACGAGGTGATGAAGACCCTGCTCGAGGCCTTGCTGATCGTGGTGATCGTCATCTACCTGTGCCTGGGGTCGTTGCGCACGGTACTGATTCCGGTGGTGACCATCCCCTTGTCGATGCTGGGGGCCGCGGCGCTGATGCTGGCGTTCGGTTTCAGCCTCAACCTGTTGACGCTGCTGGCGATGGTGCTGGCCGTGGGGCTGGTGGTGGACGATGCGATTGTGGTGGTGGAGAACGTGCACCGGCATATCGAGGAGGGCAAGACCCCGGTGGCGGCCGCCCTGGTCGGTGCGCGGGAAGTGGCGGGGCCGGTGATCGCCATGACCATTACCCTTGCGGCGGTGTATGCGCCCATCGGCATGATGGGCGGCCTCACGGGGGCGTTGTTTCGGGAGTTCGCCCTGACCCTGGCCGGCGCGGTGATCGTGTCCGGCGTGGTGGCGCTGACGTTGTCGCCGGTCATGAGCTCGTTCCTGCTGCAGTCCAAGCAATCGGAAGGGCGCATGGCACACCTGGCCAACCGTTTCTTCGACGGCCTGGCCCTGCGTTATGCCAAGGTACTGGACCTGTCGCTGCGGCATCGCTGGCTCAGCGGGCTGTTTGCCTTGCTGGTGATGATCAGCCTGCCGTGGCTGTACCAGTTGCCGCAGCGGGAGCTGGCGCCCACCGAGGACCAGGCCGGGCTGCTCACCGCCATCAAGGCGCCGCAACATGCCAACCTGGAATACGTCGAGCGCTTTTCCACCAAGCTGAATGAGGTCTATGGGCGCCTGCCGGAAACCGTCAGCACCTGGATCATCAATGGCAGCGACGGCATCGCCTCGAGCATTGGCGGCATCAACCTGACGTTGTGGGGCGAGCGCGAGCGCACCGCCGCGCAGATCCAGGTCGACCTGCAGGCGGCCACCAACGATGTGGAAGGCACCAGCATCTTTGCCTTCCAGTTGCCTGCCTTGCCGGGCTCCACCGGTGGCCTGCCGGTGCAACTGGTGCTGCGCAGCTCCCAGGATTACCGCGTGCTGTACGAAACCATGGAGCAGATCAAGCAGAAGGCCCGCGACAGTGGGTTGTTCGCCGTGGTCGACAGTGACCTGGACTATAACAACCCGGTGGTACAGGTGCGGGTGGACCGGGCCAAGGCCAACAGCCTGGGGATCCGCATGCAGGACATCGGCGAATCGCTGGCGGTGCTGGTGGGGGAAAACTATCTCAACCGCTTTGGCCTGGAGGGCCGCTCCTATGATGTGATTGCCCAGAGCCCGGGCAGTGAGCGACTGACGCCCGAAGCCCTGACCCGCCAGTATGTGCGCACGGAAGACGACACGCTGATTCCGCTGTCGACGGTGATCCAGGTGTCCGAGCACGTCGAACCCAACAAGCTGACCCAGTTCAACCAGCAGAACGCCGCGACCTTCCAGGGCGTGCCGGCGGCCGGGGTCACCCTGGGCGACGCCGTGGCGTTCCTGGAGGGCGTCACCGCCGAGTTGCCCGTAGGGTTCAGCTACGACTGGCAATCCGATGCGCGGCAGTACACCCAGGAAGGCAATGCGCTGCTGCTGGCGTTCCTGGCGGCGGTGATCGTGATCTACCTGGTACTGGCGGCGCAGTACGAAAGCCTGATGGACCCGCTGATCATCCTGATCACCGTGCCGCTGTCCATCAGCGGCGCGCTGATTCCCCTGGCGCTGGGCTACGCCACGATCAATATCTACACCCAGATCGGCCTGGTGACCCTGATCGGGCTGATCAGCAAGCACGGCATCCTGATGGTCGAGTTCGCCAACGCCCTGCAGGCCCAGGAACACCTCGACCGTTCCGAGGCGATACGCAAGGCCGCGCAGATTCGCTTGCGGCCGATCCTGATGACGACGGCGGCCATGGTGGTCGGCCTGGTGCCGCTGCTGTTCGCTTCGGGTGCCGGGGCCAACAGCCGCTATGGCCTGGGGGTGGTGATTGTATCGGGCATGCTGATCGGTACCTGCTTCACCCTGTTCGTGCTGCCGACGGTCTACACCCTGCTGGCCCGCAAGCATTCCCTGGCGGCCGCGACCCCACGGGCCCAGTCCCTGGCGCAAACCCTGAGGAGTGAACCATGAAGCCCGGCAAAACTGTCACCACCGTGCTGGCGCTGACGCTGCTCAACGGCTGCATGGTCGGGCCGCATTACGAAAAGCCCGTAACCCCGCCGATCAGCCTGGTCACCGCGCAAAAGGCCTTGTTCGCCCAACAGGCGCCCGTGCAGGCCCAGTGGTGGTCGTTTTTTGACGACGCCGAGCTCGATCGCCTGATCGACACGGCGCTGGCGCATAACCATGACATCCGCCAGGCCCAGGCCAACCTGCTGGCCTCCCGCGCGGTGTTCGATGACCGCCGGCTCGACCAGTATCCCGGCGTCACCGCCCGTGCCGCCTATGGCCGCAGCCTGGAGCAGCAGTTGCCGTTCGACGGTGGGCCACCGGAGCGGATGCTGTCGCAGACCTATCGCGCCGGCTTTGATGTGCAGTGGGAGATCGATGTGTTCGGGCGTTTGCAGCGCCTGACCGCATCGGCCATGGCACGTTCCCAGGCGGCGCAGGCGGACCTGGCGCTGATGCAGTTGAGCATCGCCGCCGACGTGGCGCGTTATTACTACGAGCAGCAAGGCTTGACCCGCAGCCTGGAGGTGGCCCAGGCCCAGGTCAGTGCCTGGCGCGAAACGCTCACGCTGACCAGCGCCCAGGTGCGCGCCGGCAGCGGCCAATTCGAGGATCAGCAAAACGCCCATGCCAACCTGCTGCTCAGTGAGGCAGCGATTCCACCGTTGCTGACGCGGATCCAGGAAACCGGTTATCGCCTGGACGTATTGACCGGCCAACCACCGCGTCAACAGCAGGCCCTGGCCAAGGCGCATTTCCTCGCGCCCCTGGCCCGGCAACTGCCCTTGGGCGATGTCGACCAGTTGATCCGCAATCGTCCGGATGTGGTCAGCGCCGAACGCCTGCTGGCCGCCAGCACCGAAGACGTCGGCGCCGCCACGGCGGACTTGTACCCACGCCTGAACCTGGGCGGTTTCATTGGCTTCTTCGCCCTGCGTGGCGGCGACCTGGGCAGCGCGTCCCGCGCGTATGAGCTGGCGCCGTCGGTGGACTGGCCGGCGTTTCGCCTGGGCAACGTGCGCGCACGCCTGCGCGGTTCCCAGGCCCAGGCCGAAGGTGCCCTGGCGCGCTATCAACAGTCGCTGCTCAAGGCCCAGGAAGATGTGGAAAATGCACTGATGCGCCTGGCGCAGGACCAGACCCGCCTGGGCGCCTTGCTGGCGTCCGCCACCCATGCCGAGCAGGCGATCGACATCGCCAGCAAACGCTACCGCAGCGGTTCGGGCACCTACATGGCGGTGCTGGAAAACCAGCGTGCGTTTTTCCTGATCAAGAAGGACGTGGCCGATGCCGAGACGGCGTCCTACCTCAACGCCATCGCGCTATACAAGGCGCTGGGCTGGGGCAGTGGCGGTGCGCAGCAGGCTCAATCAGCGGACAAACCATTGGCCAGCAACTGAGCCTTGAGATCGGGCCGGTAGTTACGTGCATACGTGCGGCCCACGGTGCTTGACCAGGACTGGCCGTCCGCACGGCCGATGATCTGCCAATGGCGCATCAGGTGCTGGTCATAGGCACTGATCGCCGGTGCGAGCGCGGCCGGGTTGTAGCGCTCGTCGTGACGGAAGGCTTCGATGCCCATGCGCGGTTTCTGTGCCGCCGGCTCGTGCACATGACCCAGGGCCAGGCCGCACAGGGCGAAGGTCTGCTCGGGCAGCCCGAGCAGCTCGATCATCGCCTCGGCGTTGGCACGAATGCCGCCCACCGGCACCACGCCCAACCCCAATGAGCGTGCGGCGATCATCAGGGTGCTGAGGATGATGCCGCCGTCGGTGCTGGCGGCGATCAGCCCTTCCAAGTGCCGCTGGATCTGCTGTTGCTGGCCATTGAGCGCGGCACCGACGGCGGTCTTGTGAAAGTCCACCACCAGGGTGATAAACACCGGTGCCGACGCGATCCAGGGCTGGCCGCCGGCTATTGCCGCAATGCGTTGGCGGGTGCCTGCGTCGCGCACGACCACCACGGAAATATGCTGGGCATTGAAGGACGTCGGCGCCAGGTGGCCGGCCCGCAAGATGGCATCCAGGTGTTCGTCGCTGACGGGCGTGGGTTGGAAGCTGCGCTCGCTGCGGTGGTTGGCGAGCAAGTCGATAGTCGGGGTCATGGCCTTATTCCTTTAGGGCGGTTGGTGTGGGGCGGTCAGGTGCGCGGTTGGATGTTATAGACGCAACGCCGGTCCCCGGAGATCAGGTGTTCGCAGCGTTCGACAAGGGTGTCGTCACCCATGGCTGCACGAAATATCTGCAGCTCCGAGCGGCAGAAACCCTGGCATTTGCGCGCGGCAGCGCAGATCGGGCAATGGTTTTCGATCAGCAGCCAACCTTCACCTGCGGGTTCCATATGCGCCATATAGCCGGCGAGTTCGCGGATGCGCACCAGGATGGCGACTTTTTCTTCCAGGGACGAGGCTTGCGAACACGCCTGGACGTACTCCTGGCGGTTGGTCGCTTCCATGCTGGTGATGATTTTTTCGATGCCGTCACTGCCGAAAACCCCCTCGATGGATTCGATCAGGTGCAGGGTCAGCACGCTGTGGGAATCGGGGAATTTGTTCTGCGCAGTGTCCGTCAGCGCCCACTTCAACGAAGGGCGGCCGGCCCCGGAGGTGGGTGCCGAAACGCCGACGATCAGTTCCGATGCCTGCAACTTCTGGATTTGTTGCCGGGTTGCCTCAAACGTGAGTTCCAGCAGGGACGCCAGTTCGGTGGTTTTCAACGGGCCACGGGTCTTGAGCAAAAACAGGATGCGTTCAGCGGTGGATGACTGGGTATCGTCGGCAGGTCTGGAGGTCATAAATCGCGTGTAACCATGGGGAGTGAGGGCATCACTGGAGTTCGTCGACCTTTGGCGCCATCCATTGCGTAAGGGGTAGTGGGCATGAGCATAGTCATTTTTGCTGCTCAGGAAAATAATAAATAAATGGAATCAATAGGTAATTATAAATAGCAAATAATTATAAAAGGTTTGCCTTGCTTTTGTAGGGCTTACGACTAGGATCGTAGCTAGCTTTTTGGAAGCTGCTCGTAAACATTCATTTGCACACGACTCCGGACCGTTAAAAAACACGCTGCGTCCCAAGCACTCATCGCTCGCCGACGCCAGTGAAGACAAAAACATTCAAGGAAGAGAATCTGTATGAATGCGCAAAAGCCGACGACCATCTATGAGCACGCCGATGAAGTAACCGCTCTGTCCAGCGTGGTCGACCTGGTGAAACTCTCCGACCAGTATCGACAATCCGCCATCCTTCACTTCGCCGTAGCGCAGCACCTCTTCGATCACACCGCCCGCCCGGCTACCGCCAACGCGATCAGCCAGCAATTGGGCTGGGTGCCCAATAAGGCGAAGATCTTTCTCAATGGCCTGGTCGCCCTGGGCCTGTTGAAAAAGTCCGCCGACACCTATACCAACCAGCCCCTGGCCGAGCGTTTCCTGGTCAGCCGCAGCGCCGAGTTCATCGGCCCGATCATTGCCCACCAGCGCTTGCAGTGGCAGAACTGGCCACGCCTCGGGGAGATCCTGAGCAGCGCCGAGTCCATGGATTTCCAGCAGGAGAACCGCTTCAAGCACGACATTGCCGCACGTGATGCCTTCAACGATGCGATGGTGCGCTTCAGTCAACCCATGGTCGATGTGCTCAAGGAATTGCCGGTGTTCGATACCGCCAGCAAGGTCATCGACCTGGCCGGTGGACACGGCACCTACATCGCCGAAATCGCTCGGCGGCACCCTCAGGTCCAGGGCGAAATCTGGGACCTGGCCGCCACGCGCCAGTCCGCCGAAAGCACCGTCGAGAAGTACCAGTTGGCGGGGCGCCTGACGTTCAAGGAGCGTAACCTGCTGGACCTGGCCCGCTACGAAGGTGAAAGCGCCGACGTGATCATGGTCAATGATTGCCTGCACTATTTCACCCGCGAAGAAACCAGCACGCTGATCCGCTCGGCGGCCCAATTGGTCAACGACGGCGGTTCGTTGCTGGTGCTGAGCATGACCCTGGAAGACGATGAAATTCACCCGGCGCTGTCGGCGGATTTCTCCCTGCACATGATGGTCAACACGGTGCACGGCGAACTGCATCCCACCCGCTGGATCGCCGAACAGATGGTTGCCCAGGGCTTTGAGGTGGTCCAGGAGCCTATCGGGCGCTACAGCCTGTTGATCGGTCGCCGCACTGAGGGGAGGGTTGCCTGATGCTGCGCTTTATTACCTTGTACAGCTCCGACACGGCCGCACGTCTGAACGGCTTTCTCGAGCCGTTGAACACCTGCGCGAAAGCCGCCGGTTTTGAACTGTGCGCTGCCGTTGAGGGCGCGCAGTTACCCCAGGCCGACGGGTTTATCCTGCTGGTGTCGGCGGCAGACAGCCTCGATACCCTCACTGCCCGGCTCGCGGCATTGGCCGATGGCTACCACAACAAGGCGGTCAGCATCGTGCGCCTTGCCGAAGGCAGCGCCGGGCAACCTGCCGGCGATCCGCTGAACGCGGCATTGCTGCAACGCACGGCCTGTTTCATTTACCCCCATGGCCTGGCGATCACTGACGCGGGCGTATCCACGGACACGGTGAAAAACTGGCTGGCCGGTTTCTCCAAATTCGCCGCCGCGATCAAAATGTGGCGGTCCCTGGAAGGCGTATCCATCGAGGCGGCCGCGCTGGAATCCCAGCGTCCGCAACTGACCCACATCAACATCCTCACCCGTAACCTGGAAGCCTCCCAGGCGTTTTATCGCGACATCTTCGGCGCCCACTATTGCTACAACCTGGGGCCACGCAAAGTGGTGATGGAGTTGAACGGGTTCGACTTCTTCATCGAGCACAATCCCGACTTTGTCTACCCGCCGGGCTACCACATCGGCATTCGTGCGCTGCCGGAGGATGTCAAGCGCATCGCCGACAAGGTGGCTGCCGACGACAACATCACCCTGGTCAAGGGCAATGGCCCCGCGCCGGGTTATCACCACGGTCCGGACAACGTCCGCACGGCCGTGTACTTCGAAGATCCCGATGGCCTGGTGGTTGAGGTGTACTCCACCGAAATCGAGATGATCGAGACCAATCGAAGGTTGCTGCTCGACCGACTCTGATACCTGACTGATCCACACGCCGAGCGGTTTCGCGCTCGGTCGTGGATGTGTTCGCTCGGAATAAAGGTGTACCTATGACGAATCAATACGGTTGGCATTGGCCGACGCTGCCGAGCCCTTTGCCGAAGAACGTGTCTGATCGGGTATTGATGGGCTACCCGCAGGCTTACGTCGAATATGAACTGACCCGGCAAATCGCCGACGCCACCGGACAGCTGATGAGTGCGCCCATCGAACAACTGCTACGGGTGGTCGAGTCGGTTGCCGAACCCCTGGTGAGGCGTATCGCCGCCGGTGAAGTGCTGGGCTACAAGGGCGACCCGCGCATCGACGTGTTCAGCCCCGCCATGTGCGACGTTCCTGCCGCCCAGGTCGAGATCGGCCTGGAGCCGCAGCGCGTCGATGCGGTCATGACCGCCTACGCCGGGCTGGGCCTGGACCGCAGTTGGATCGAGAAAGAAACCCCCAACCATCGGGTCGACCTGGCGAGCTTTCGCATCGGTCGCTACCCGGTCACCAACAGCGAATATCGCGCCTTCCTGTTGGATACCGGTTATCCGTTCCTGCCGACCGGCTGGGCCTTTGGCCGCTTTCCCCAGCACCAGGCCAACCACCCGGTCTACAGCGTCAGCGACGTGGATGCCGACGCCTACGCCCAATGGCTGAGCCGACGCACCGGGCGGGCGTTCGCGCTGCCCAGCGAAGCACAGTGGGAATACGCCGCGGCAGGGCCGCAGCGCTCTCAGTTTCCCTGGGGCGAAACCTTCAATGTCGAGTACGCCAACACCATCGAGTTGGGGTTGCTCACGTCGACACCCGTCGGGGTGTTCCTCGAGGGCGCCTCGATGTTTGGCGCGCTGGACATGGCCGGCAACGTGGAAGAGTACGTTGCCGACGATTATCGGGCCTATCCGGGCGGGCCTGAGATCAACGATGACCTGGTGCTGGATGTTGGTAGGCACCGGGTAGCCCGTGGCGGCAGTTTCACCCGCTTCAGGGATCTTGCGCGCAATCAGCGCCGACATGGACGTTATCCAAGACCCATCTATGTCATGGGATTCCGTTTGGTAGAAAACCACTCTGGCCAGAACGCGACACTTCCATAGAGGCTATGCCATGGACACTCCAGTAACGCTTCATACGCAAGTTCCCATCTCCATTCTTGGCGGTGAGGTCAACGCCCACTTCTACGGGTTCAAGGGCTTTGACAAGAACAATGAACACTTTGCCGTCAGAGCCGGTGAGCCCGATGCCGATGTGCCCCTGGTGCGCGTGCATTCCGAATGCATCACCGGTGATGTATTCGGTTCCCAGCGCTGCGATTGCGGCCCGCAGCTGCAGGAAGCCCTGAAGGCGCTCGATGCCGAAGGCGGCTACCTGATCTACCTGCGCCAGGAAGGTCGCGGTATCGGCCTGTATTCGAAGTTCGAAACCTACCTGCTGCAAGACGCCGGCATGGACACCTACGAGGCCAACGTGAAGCTCAACCACCCGGAAGACTCGCGCAGTTTCGCCCCGGCGGTCGCCATGCTGAGGGCCCTGGATGTGCATCGCTGCCGGCTCCTGACCAACAACCCGGACAAGGTCAAGCAGTTGCGCGATGGCGGGATCGACGTGGTCAGCTCAGTGCCGACCGGGGTGTTCCTGACCAAGCACAACCACAACTACCTGCGATCAAAAGTCAGCAAGTCGAGCCACACCATCAAGCTTTGATTTCATTCTCCAGGAAAAGGACTTTTCGATGAGACACATAGGCCCTATCAGCGGCGTCGCCGCCCATGCTGGTGAGTTCATCGCCACCGCCGGCTACGACAACCAAGTCATTCTGTGGAACGCCCAGACCGGGCATTCGATCCACCGTGTCAGCCATGACCACCTGGCCAACCAGTGCGCGTTCAGCGCCGATGGCAAGTACCTGGTGAGCGCCAGCAGCGACTACACCGCCCGCGTCTGGGAAGTGCCGAGCATGCGCCTCAAGGCCGTGCTGTCGGGGCATGACGACGACGTGGAAATGGCGGTGTTCTCGCCGGACGGTGCGTCGATCGCGACCTGCTCGCGCGATCATCAACTGCGCCTCTTCGACCTCGACGGCAACCTCAAAGGCACCTGTCGGGGGCATCAGGCCGATGTGATTTCCGTGGTCTGGTCGCCGGATGGCAAGCGCCTGATTTCCAGCAGCGACGACGGCACTGTGCGCCAGTGGGACACCAGCACCTTCGAGCAATGCGATCAAGTCGACATCGGCGGCGTCGAGACCGACACGGTCGCCATTACCCGTGCCGGCGTGGTGTTTGCCGGTGACGATGAAGGGCGCATCTCGATCATCCATGGGGGCGAGATCCGCTCCATTCCTGCCCACGATGCAGGGATCAAGCGCATTGTCTGGAACGACGAAAAACAGCTGCTGGTGACCTTGAGTTATGACCGCCTGGCGATCCTCTGGCGCTTCGATGGCACCCAGCTGGAGCGCCTGCGCAGCACCAATTTGCCGAGCATCGTCTGGCCGCGCAGCTGTGCGTTCGTCGGCAGTGACGCCTTGGTGTTCGCCACCTTCGGCTCGCGCTACGCCACCTGGGATTATGAACACGATCAGTGGACCGTGGACGGCATTCAGCCGGCGGTGAGTATCAACGCCGTGGTGACCACCGAGGGCGGGCAATACAGCATCGGTGACGCGGGCCTGCTGTTTCGCGATAACCAGCCCGTGAGCGGCGTCGGCAGCCTGTGCAACTTCCTGCTGCCGTTCGGCCCGCTGCTGCTGACCGGCGGGCAGATGGGCCAGGTGTTCGATGCCCTCAGCGGGCGCCTGTTGTATCAGCATCGCTCGCCGCTCAATTGCGGCACCACGTTCCAGCGCAATGGCCAGCTTCATGCATTGATCGGAACCTACACCGGCGAAGGCCTGGTGTTTGTCATCGCCGGCGATAACAGCCTGGAACTGGTGGCGTCGATCCCGATGCACGACAACGCGATCAAAGGCGTGGCCGCCAACGAGCATCACTTGTTCAGCGTGTGCGCCTCGGCCGCCGCCGCCCTGCACAATATCAGCGACTTCAGTTGCGCGCGGCATATCGAAAATGCCCACACGCGCATCTCCAACGGTTGCTGCCGGGTCGACGGCGGTTTCGCCAGCATTGGTCGCGACCTGAAACTGCGCCTGTGGCTGGAGTCCGGTGACGAGGTCTATGACACGCCGCACCGCAATTCCATCAAGTGCATTTGTGCCTCGGCCGACGGGGAAGTGATTGCCACCGCGAACTACAGCGGCACCATCGCGCTGTTCGACTTGCCCAGCCGTTCCTGGCAGCAAGTGCAGCGTCCCACCGCCAGCGGTATCTCCTGCATCACCCACAGCACGGCCAGCGATGATTTCCTGGCCAGTTCCTACGATGGCCAGATCTACGGGATTGCCACCCGTCGCGCCTCTTGACCCAAGGACCGCCTGATATGAGCAAGCAAGCGCAATTCATGGACGTATCGACGTACCGCCGGGCGCTCGACACCTCATTTGTCCACCGCTACAGCCATGGTGAAGATGAGTGGTCCTGGGACATCGGCATGGCCAAGGCCGCCCGGGTTTTCCTCGAGGCACTGGGGCCGACGCCGGACCAGCACATCCTCGACGTGGGCGTCGGCCGTGCACGGGATGCCTCGGAGTTCATCCTGGCAGGGCACCGGGTGACCGGCCTGGACATCGTCGAGAATTCCAGCTGGCCGCTGCTGCGCAAACGCTGGGGTGAGCGTCTCAGCCTGGTGTGCAGCGCCCTGCAGGATTGGCAGCCACCGGCGGGGGAGGCGTTTGACGGTGTACTCGACAATGGCTGCTTCCATCACCAGCATCCGGATGAATGGGAGCGTTACCTGGCCAATATCCGCCAGTACGCGCGCCCTGGCGCGCTGATCGGGCTCAACGTCTTCGGCGTCGACGCGAGCAATCCGGAGCCGGGCTGGCGCGAGATGGATAACCAGCGTCAAGGTTATTTCTTCACCGAACAGGGCGTGCGCGACACCCTGGAAGCGTTTGGTTTCACCTGGCAGGACCTGGTGGTGATCGAGCGCCAGCATGGTGAGGCGGTGTACCTGTTGGCGCTGGTTCGCACATGAGCCTGGCGCTGGCGCGCGACATGCACTTCATGCGGCTCGCCCTGAAACTGGCTGACCGCGGCGCCTTTACCACGGCGCCGAACCCGCGGGTCGGTTGCGTGATCGCCAAGGGCGACCTGCTGCTTGGCCAGGGCTGGCACGAGTGGGCGGGGCAGGCACACGCCGAAGTCAATGCCCTGCGCGAGGCGGGCGTCGATGCGCGGGGCGCCACCGCCTATGTCACCCTGGAGCCGTGCGGCGGTCATGGGCGCACGCCGCCCTGTGCCGACGCGTTGATCAGGGCCGGGGTGGCGCGGGTGGTGATCGCCAGTGTCGACCGCTCCCAGCATGAGCATCATGGCATTGAGCGGCTTGAGGCGGCGGGGGTGCTGGTCGAACACTTGCCGTGTCCGGAGGCGCGCGAGTTGAACCAGGGGTTTTTCTCGCGTACCGAGCGTAAGCGGCCGTGGCTGAGGGTCAAGCTGGCCATGAGCCTGGACGGGCGCACGGCCCTGGGTAACGGGCAATCCAAATGGATCACTTCGCCCGAGGCCCGGGACGATGTACAAGTGTGGCGCGCCCGGGCCTGCGCGGTGCTCACCGGCAGTGGCACGCTGCTGGCGGACAACCCGCGCCTGACGGTGCGCCTGCCCGACCCGCACACGGCGTTTTCCGCGCCGCTGCGGGTGGTGCTCGACCAGCACCTCAAGGGCGATGCCAATGCCCATGTGCTGGATGGCGCGGCACCGACCCTGGTGTTTCATGGGCCCGGCGTCCAGCCGTTGCACCCGCCACCTGCGGGTGTGCGTTTCCGGCAGGTCGGGGTGGACGGCGAAGGGCTTGACCTGCGAGAGGTCATGACGGTCCTGGCTGAGGAGGGGTGCAACGAGGTCCAGGTCGAGGCCGGCCCGGTATTGTGTGGCGCCTTTGCGGCGGCAGGCCTGGTGGATGAATGGCTGGTCTACATCGCCCCGCTGTTCCTGGGCAGTGATGCACGGCCGTTGCTGGCGCTGGATGGCTTGACCGATCTGAGCCAGGCGCAACCCTTGTCGATCATCGAGCAGTGCCTGGTGGGGGCGGACATCCGGGTGCGATTGCGCCCGGTCGCCGCCCCGGCGTGATTATTTGCGGCAGGTCAAACCGATCTGCAGGCTGTTGCGCTCGAACAGCTGCCAGTACCCCGCACCCATGGAGGTGCGGCTGTGTTCACTGATCAGCGGGGCGACCCAGGTGAGCTGGTTGAAACCGGCTACCCGTGCGGCTTCTTCGTACACGCCTTGCTCCCAGCGATAGTAGGTAAACGGTGCGGGGGGCGATGACATGAACTGCGCGTTGCAGCGGAACCCGCCGGCGACCGGGGTTTCATCGAACACCTCAATCCCGTAGCGAGTGAAATTGCCTTTTCGCAGTTCGAACGACGGGTTGGCGGTGTAGGCCACCAATTGACCGCCGGGCTTCAGGTTGTCGGCCGCCGACTGAAACATCTTGCTCAGTTCGTCGACACTGCTGGCATAGTTGAAGAGCCAGGCCGCCGTCACCATGTCGTAGGCGCCGATACGGCCCATCTTCGCCACGTCCCGTACTTCGTAGGCGATACCGTCGTTGGCTTGCCGCGCCTGGTAGATCATGTTTTCGGAAATATCCACGCCATGCACCTTGGCCGCCCCCCAGTCCTTCAACTGGCGACTGAAGAAACCATGCCCACAGGCCAGGTCCAGGATACGCAGGCCCTCGACATTGCCGACCATGCTACGGAAGGTGTCGACCTCGACCTTGCGTTGAGAGGCCCTGGCGGTGAAATCCTCGAACTGTTCACTGATGCGTTCGTACACTTCTTTGGATTCTTTCATCTGCATGCCACTCCTTCGAATATGCGGGCTGGGTGATGAGCAAGCTTTGGTGGTTTTTTATGCAAGGTATTGCTTGCGATATTAGGCGCAACGCCTCGATTTAACAAACGGCTTAGTGGGCGGTGCTGCTCGATCGGGTCAGTCTGCTGATGGGAGAGCGTGGGGTTTATTATGCGCTTAGGGAATGTCCGGCATTGTTTTGATCATTATTTTTAATGATTAGCATAGATCCACAAAGCATTTCACAAGCCTGCCGGCGGGCATTATGGTCCTTCTCCACAGGTCAGCGTCGCTGCCATCCACGGAGGAGTATCGTGATGTCCCACTTACCCCGGCAACTCAGGTTCGGTGCCATCCTCACCGGCGTCGGCACCGCGCAGAACGAATGGCTGCACCCGCAAATCCCCGGCGACGCCAGTGTGGACATCAATTGGTACCGCACCCAGGCGCAACAGGCGGAAGCAGCGAAGTTCGATCTGGTGTTCATCGTCGACAGCCCCTACATCACCCCGGATTCGGCGCCGCATTTTCTCAACCGCCTGGAGCCGCTGACCCTGCTCTCGGCCGTGGCCGGTGCCACTTCGAAGATCGGCCTGGTGGCCACCCTGACCACGTCCTATACCGAACCCTTCAACGTCGCCCGCCAGTTTGCCTCCCTGGACCTGATCAGCGGCGGCCGCGCCGGCTGGAACGTGGTCACCACCGGCCTCGAAGGCGCGGCCGGCAACTTCGGCCGTGAGCAGCATATCGACCACACCGAGCGCTATCGCCGCGCCGCCGAGCACCTGGAGGTGGTGCAAGGGCTATGGGATTCCTACGAAGACGACGCCTTCGTGCGCGACAAGGCCAGCGGCGTGTTCCTCGACCCGCAACGCCAGCATCGCCTGGACCACCATGGCGAGTTCTTCTCGGTGACCGGGCCGTTGAATATCGCACGCTCAGCCCAAGGCCAGCCGGTGATTTTCCAGGCGGGTATTTCCGAATCCGGACGCAGCCTGGCGGCCAACTATGCCGAGGGCATTTTTGCCGGCGTGGGCAATTTCGAGGACGCCCAGGCCTACTACCGCGACATCAAACAACGCACCGCCGCCGCCGGACGCAACCCCGATCACGTGACCATCCTGCCGGGCATTTCGCCGATCATTGCCGACACCGACGAACAGGCCCAGGCCATCGACCGCGAACGCAATGGCGAGCTGGATTTGAACAAGGCCCTGGTGCAGTTGGGGCGACCGTTCAACTACCACGACTTCAGCCAGTACCCGCTGGACGAGCCCTTCCCGGACCTGGGCGACCTGGGCAGCAACGGCTATCGCGGGCATGCCGAAAACATCAAGCAAGTCGCCCGCGACCAGCGCCTGACCCTGCGCGAGGCGGCGTTGCGTTTTGCCAAGCCGTTCTCGAGCTTTGTCGGCTCGCCCAAGACCGTGGCCGACGAGATCGAACGCTGGTTTGTGGAAGGTGCGGTGGATGGGTTCAATATCCACGTGGGTGCGCCGGATGACTTTGCGCGGTTTACCGACCAGGTGCTGCCGTTGTTGCGTGAGCGTGGGTTGTTTCGCAGTGAGTACAGCCACAGCACGTTGCGTGGGCATCTGGGCTTGCCGGTGCCGGTGAATCGGCATACGGCGGCAAGGAGCGAGGCGGCCTGAGAGTCACCACCATTTCCAGCGGCCCTGTTGTTTCAGGGTCGCGATAACGCTGTTGCGTTTATGCCTGATTTCCAACATCTCTCGGCGCATTTGTCGTTGGCGTTTGCTGTTCAGGCAGAGAAGTCCGATCAGCGGGCTTAGTAAGGCAAGGGTAAATAGGAGGTGATCGGGGCTGTAAAGGATTGTCGGTAATACGAGCAGTAAGTAGATGATGAACACCCCAACCTGAAGCCACACCCATCGTGGGTAACCGTGAAGGACCAAGCTCTGCGCGACGCCGAATACCGCACACGCAATCCCGCCTGCGATGAAGAACGCATTACTGGTCAGTTCATCGGATGCGTGGGCGAAGTAGGTGAGATTCATCAGGGTGCCGGTGGTGGCAATCGAAAGGCACAAGGCTATAAGGCCGCCAAACAACGCCAGTCTGTGACGCGCCCAAAGAGGGCGAGGATCTATAAGGTAAAGGGGCTCCTGGCGGTTTTTCATTCGCTGAACTCTTCGTAGATACCGATGGCCAGCGTCTTGGTGTTTCCGGACATACCGCTGCTGGCGAGGCCCAGTGCTGCTGCAATGGCATCATTGCGATGGGTCGCGATGATGGGTTTTATCTTTGTTGCTGGAATGCGTTTTGGTGCGTTACGTGCGGCTTGCTTGAGCTTGAGGAGCTTGGGTGTCAGGCGCGGGTCTTGGACTCCGCTACCCATTCCGACTCCCGAGGCTCATGCTCCAACATCCGCTTGAACTCCACCGGCCCCACATACCTCGGCGCTTCCCGCAGCACCACCTTGATCGGCCGCACACTGCAAATCGCCTGGAACTCACGCAGTACCACCACGTTGAAATCCCCATCGATATACACCACCCCCGCGCCGATCAACGTCGGGTCGGCGTCTATGGCGAAAAACAACCGCCGCAGGTCGAGGCTGCTTTCAATGCGTTGGCGTGTAGTGCGGTGGGTTGATGGGAAGCCATCCTTGAACAGGGCGACGGTCATTCCTGAACTCCTTTTTTGGGAGTTGAGAGAGTAAAGACGCCGCGACTGGGATGAGTGTCGGAAGCATCGCCATTTGCAGTCGGGCACTTCCTGACGCGACGTTGACGTCTTGTAGGCCCGCTCCCGATTGAGGAAAAGGGCTGATGGCGCCAAGGATGGTGGGCCGGTGAAGTTTGGCTGGAATATCCGGCAGAACGTCAAGGTGTGATGCGCTGAGAGGGCATAGGTATCTACACAACCTTTCAAACCCTGACACATCTCCCTGTGGTGAGCGGGCTTGTCCCGCGCTGGGCTGCGAAGCAGCCCCAAAACCAGCCTCTACAGAGTGTCTGATACACCGCGTTCTTCTTGACTGGGGCTGCTTCGCAGCCCAGCGTGGGACAAGCCCGCTCACCACAAGAATGCGGTCGCCTGAAATTGTTTATGCAAGACTCAAGATTTTAGAGTGAAAATTTAACCCTTTAAAATCAATAAGTTATTTTAAGCTTGATAAAGGCCCATCACTCATTCGCCAAACCCGACAATCGCCTTGGTTTCCAGATACTCCTCAAACCCCTGCACCCCATACTCCCGCCCATTCCCCGAGCGCTTGTAGCCCCCAAACGGCGCCATCGGATTCCACGCCGGATGGTTCAGGTGCACCTGGCCCGCGCGTATACGCGACGCCACCGCCCGCGCAAGATCAAGGTCCTGCCCCTGAACGTGGGCGCCCAGCCCATAGACCGTATCGTTGGCGATGGCGACGGCTTCATCCACCGTCTCATAGGCAATGATGCACAGCACCGGCCCGAATATTTCCTCCTGGGCAATGCGCATGGCGTTGTCCACTTCGGAAAACACCGTCGGCCGCGTATAGAAGCCCTTGTCAAAACCCGCCGCCCGTCCCGGCCCACCGCACACCAGTCTGGCCCCCTCATCGAGGCCGGCCTGGATCATGCTTTGGACGCGATGGAACTGGGCTTCGTTGGCGATCGGACCCAACTGCGTCTGTTCCGATTGCGGGTCGCCGACGATCAGTGCATTCGCGGTAGCCGCCGCCAGGGCTTCGACTTCGGCCAGGCGGCTTCTTGGCACGATCATGCGGGTCGGCGCGCTGCACGACTGGCCGACGTTGCGAAACGCCGACATCACCCCCAGCGGCACAGCCTTGGCGAAGTCGGCGTCGGGCAGCAGCACATTCGGCGACTTGCCCCCCAGTTCCTGGGTGACCCGCTTGACCGTCGGCGCGGCCGCCTGGGCAACCAACGCGCCTGCGCGGTTGGAGCCGGTGATGGAAATCATGTCGATATCCCCATGGGCGGCCATGGCCGCGCCGACTTCGGCACCGCTGCCGTTCACCAGGTTGAATACCCCAGGCGGCAGGCCGGCGTCATGCACCAGTTGGGCAAACAGCAGGGCGCTCAATGGCGACAGTTCGCTGGGTTTCAACACCACGGTGCAGCCGGCGGCGATGGCCGGGGCGACTTTTGCGGTGATTTGATACAGCGGCCAGTTCCACGGCGTGATCAGGCCGCACACGCCGATAGGCTCGCGCTCGATTGCGGTGCCGCCTTCCACGGTCTGGAAGCGATAGCTGGACAGCAGGTCACGGGCGACCCGCACGTGTTCGGCCGCCAGCGGCACTTGCATGCCCCGCGCAAAACCGATGGCCGCGCCCATTTCCAGGGACAGCGCCTGTGCCAGCTGCTCTTTGCGTTCAAGGATCAGGGCGTGGATTTTCCCCAGCACCTGGGCTCTCGCAGCCGCCGGGGTTGCAGACCAACCGGCGAACGCCCCGCGTGCCGCCGCAACGGCCCGGTCGACATCCTCGGCAGACCCGCGTGCCACCTCGGCAACCACGGCTTCAGTGGCCGGGTTGACCACCGGCAGCGTCGCCGGGATCGCGGGGGACGTCCAACGCCCGTTGATGTAAAACTGGTGAGCCGTTTGCGCATCAACGCTGTAGCTGTTTGAAGATTGAGTTGTCATCCAACTGGCTCCCTGGAGCGGTAATAGGCGCTGCAAACAGCACGGCCCGGTGTCCGGATAAGCTAGCAAAAGGCTCCCGCGCAAAGATGCCGTTATTCAATGCTGCAAGGGATAATCTGCTGAATCCGGCAGGCGGGTGAGGCTCATATGAGTTTTCCTGTGGTGGGGGCGTTTGCCGGCACCGTCGAAGGTTGGGTAAAGCGCCGGATATCGAACGGGCTGATCAAGGTGCTGGTGCTGCCGGTGCTGATCAGTTCGGCCATCACATCACCCACGCCCGGGCCGAGCTGGAAGCCGTGGCCGCAGAAGCCGAAGGCATAAAACAGCCCGTCCACGCTGCCGCTGGGGCCCATCACCGGCAGGGAGTCGGGTGTATAGCTTTCGATGCCGCTCCACACGCGGATGATGTTCAGTTTCTCGGCGCCCGGTAACAGCCGTTTCATCTGGCGCATCTGGTTGAGCAGGCTCTCGGGCTTGAAAAACGCGCGGCGGTTGAGCATGTCCGGCGTGCAGCGGGCGCCGCCACCGATGATGATGTTGCCGCGCGGGATCTGGCGGAAGTAGATCACCTCTTCCTTGAGCTTGGTGAACACACCGATCACGGTTTTCAGCGCATAGGGCACCGGTTCCGTCACCGACATCTGCGGGCCGTTGGGCTCCAGCGGCACCGGCTCGCCGAAGCGCTCGGACAGGCGCGCGGCCCAGGCGCCGGCGGTAATCAACAATTGCTCGGCAACAAACAACTGACCGTCGGTGGTGGTGACGTGGAACAGGCCGTTGACCTTTTCCACGTCGGCCACTTCGGTGCTTTCCTCGATGCGTGCACCGAGTCGCTGTGCGGCGCGGGCAAACGCCGGCGCGGCCAGGCGTGGGTTGGCGTGGCCGTCGTGGGGCGCGTAGGAGCCGCCTTTCACCTCGGGGCCGAGGAAACCGAAACGCTGGTGCAACTCGGCGCCGCGATAGATTTTCAGGTCCAGTTGCGCGGCTTCCGGCGCAGCGGCGTAGGCCTCCAGTTCAGCGATTTCATCTTCGCGATAGCACACGCGCATGTGGCCGCTGGGGATGAATTCCAGGTCGTCGTCGATCAGCTCCGGCAGGCGCTTCCACAGTGCCCATGAACGGTTGGCCAGTTCCAGTTGCCCCAGGTAGCGGCCCTGGCGGCGCACATTGCCGAAGTTCACACCGCTGGCGTACTGACCGATCTGGTCGCGTTCCAGCAGCGTGACCGAGCAGCCGCGGCGGCGCAGGAAAAACGCCGACGAGGCGCCCATGATGCCGCCGCCGATGATCAGCACAGCGCTTTTTTGCGGGTTCATGCAGGCTGCTCCTGTGTGGCACGGGCCACCGCTTCGATTTCGATCAGGTAGCCATGGTGCAGCACCGGCACGGGCACCACGGCGCGGGCCGGTTTATGTTCACCCAGGCAGCGCGCATAAATTTGATCAAAGGCGGGCCAGTGTTCGATGCCGACCACGTAGACCGTCACTTTGAGCAGGTCACCGAGGCTCAGGCCCGCTTCACCGAGGATCGCCACCAGGTTATCCAGGGCAAGCGAGGCTTGCACCGCGAACGGTTGCCCGGCGCTGTGCTCGCCATTGGCGCGTACCGGCAGTTGCCCCGACACATACAGCACGCCGCCGTGTGCCACCGCCTGGGAATAGTGCCCGCCCGGCGGTGCCGCGTGGGGGCTATGAATCGAGTGGATGCGATTACCAGCCATGCAGGCGACTCCAGGTGTGCACGCTGCCATCGGCCTCCACCGCGTGATAATCCGGGAACTGCGCGCCGGTGGCACAGGCATGGTTGGGCAGGATGCGCAGCCGACTGCCGATGGGAAAGCGCGTGACAAGCGCGTCACTGTGGGCAGCGCCCAGGCTGACGATGCCGTGTTCCTGGTTGGCAGCGCTGACCCGCGCGCCGTCGATCCAGTCGCCCGCTTCGCTGCACACTTGGCCGTAACCGAAGTCCTGGTGCTGGCGCTGGGTGCCACGGTCACGGCTCATGGCCATCCAACCGGCGTCGGTGATGATCCAGCCTTTGTCCGGCTGATGGCCGATCACGGTGGTCAGTACGCTCAGCGCCAACTCATCGGCCTGGCACACGCCGATGTTGCGCATGACCAGGTCGAAGAACACATACACCCCCGCGCGCACTTCGGTGACGCCGTCCAGGTTCAGCGCCGAGAGGGCCGTGGGAGTGGAGCCGATGCTGACCTCGGGGCACGCCAGCCCGGCTGCGCGGAGGGTGTCTGCGGCGTGTACGCAAAGTGCGCGTTCCTGTTCGGCCAGCGCTTGCAGGGGTTCAAGGCTGTCCAGCTCGTAGCTCGAGCCGGCGTGGGTCATCACGCCACGCAGGTGCAGGCCGCCCTCGCTGAGGATGCGGGCGACGTCGATCAGTACCGGGTCCTGCGCGGCCAGGCCGGAGCGATGGCCGTCGCAATCGATTTCGATCCACACGTCGAAGCGTGCGTCATGCTGCTGTGCGAAAGCGACGATGGCCTCGGCGCCCGGGACGCTGTCGGTGAGCAGGCTGAGGTTGCAGCCTTTGCGCCACAGGGCCAGGGCCTGGGGCAGTTTGCCCGGGACGATGGCCACGGCGTAGAACACATCGCGGATGCCGGCGGCGAAACAATGCTCGGCTTCCTTGAGGGTGGACACTGTGACACCGCTGGCCCCGGCGGCGATCTGGGCGTGGATCACCGGCAGGCACTTGCTGGTCTTGATATGCGGGCGCAAACGCACGCCCAGGCTGTTCATGCGCTCTTGCATGCGCTGGATATTGCGCTGCATCTGCGGGATGTCGACGAGCGCGGCGGGCGTGTCGAGGGAAGCAATCGGCGTGGACATGGCGGACCTCGTGTGGCGGGGGACAGGCTGCACTCTACTCAGCTGTTGTTAACCTGTGGTTCAATCGGTACTCATCAATCATTAAGTAAAATTGAATGATTTCCATCGAAGACCTGCGCCTTGCCGTGACCCTGGCCCGCTCGGAGTCGCTGAGCGCCGCCGCCCGCACCCTGAATGTGTCGCCGCCGGCGTTGTCCATGCGCCTGCGCAAGTTGGAGACGCTGCTCGGGCTGAGCCTGGCCAATCGCGATGCGCGGCGCCTCAGCCTGACGGCGGATGGCGAGCGTTTTTCGCGGGAGAGCGCGCTGTTGCTGGAACAGCTTGAAGCGCTGCCGGAGTCGTTCCGGCACAAGGATGAAACCCTGGTGGGCACCTTGAGGGTGGCGGCGCCGTTTGGCTATGGCCGCCAGCGCATCGCACCGCTGTTGGCGCGGTTTGCCAAACTGCACCCGCAGCTGTGTATGCATCTGGATTTGCGCGAGACGCCCTGGCCCGATCGCCATGACAGCGATGCGGTGGTTCACATCGGCCATCTGAATGACAGCTTGTGGACCGCGCGGCCACTGACACCAAACGAGCGCTGGTTGTGCGCCAGCCCGGCCTACCTGCACGCCCACGGCGTGCCGTCTGCGCCGGATGAGCTGGCGTCTCATCGCTGCATCTGCATTCGGGAAAATGATGAGGACGTGACCCTGTGGCACCTGCGCAAAGGCCAGTGCCGCAAGACCCTGCGCGTGGAACCTGCGTTGTTGAGCAACGATGGCAGCGTTGCCCGGCGTTGGGCCGAGCAAGGCTTGGGGCTGGTGCTGCGTTCGCAGTGGGACGTGAGTGATGCCGTGGCCAGCGGCAGCCTGGTACGTGTGTTGGCGGACTGGAGCTTTGACAGCGCACCGGTGCTGCTGCTGGTGCCGTCGCGCAAACTGCGCAGCCCGCGCGTACAGGCGTTGGTGACGTTTCTGGAAGAGGCGTTGAAGGCCTGAGTCACTTCACCGCGTAGACCTTGCGCACGTACACCGTACTGGTCCAGGCGCAGGGCGCGCCCTTGGCCACGAACACGGTGTCGCCGGTATGCACCGTGACTTCGCCACCTTCGTTGCCCTGCAGGGTGACGCGGCCTTCGAGCAGGTGCATCAGTTCGTGCAGTTTGTGCGGGCGGCCGTGGCGGGCGTAGGGCGTCGAGTCCCAGATGCCGACGCGCAGCTCGGTCACGGCATCGTCGAACAGGTTGAGGGCGCGGCACTGCGGGGTAGGGCCGATCAGTATCTGCGGTTCCGGCGCGGCGGAGGAGTTGAGCAGAGTGTGCGGCTCGAGCAGGGTCAGGCCGGGGCACACCGGGGCATCGGCCTGCTCGACTGCGCAGAACGCCCATTCGCTGCCTGCACTGGCCTGCACCGTGAGGCGTGTGCCGAAGCCGATGACGGCGCTGGCGCCGACGTCCAATTCCAAGGTCTGTTCCGCGTCACTGAGCACGACATGGCCTGCATGTACCACCAGCGTTTCGCTGTGGGGGAACTCTTCGATCACCGCTTCGCCGCTGAAGGACACCACGCCGGCTGACACGCCATCGTCGCCCATCCAGGCGAGTTGGCGGCTGTCGCCGAACGGGTCCAGCGCGCTCAAGGCGGCCTTGTTGAAAGACGTGGCAACGCGGCTGCCGTCGGCGCGTGCCAACAGCAGGATACGGGGAGATGACATGGGGAGTGCTCCGGGAGAAAAGTCAGCCGATCGCCTGGGTGATCAGGGCAAAGGGGTGGACGCCTTGGCTGGCCTGGGGTGGCGTACCCAGGGCCATTTGCGCGACGGTGTCGATGTTCTTCAGGCCGGCCTGTTCGAGCCAGTCGCTGAGGCCGCAGGCAACGGGAATGTCGATGCGCACAAAGGTGTCCGGCACCTGGGCCAGCAAGGTGGCGATCAGGTACTTGGCCTGCTCGATATTTTCCGCCACCACCGGGCCGATGCAACGCCCACGCCCAAACGGCCGCAGCAGGGCGAAGCCGCGTAGCCGGCCGTCGCGTTCGATACCCACGGCGTGCTCCACCTGCAGGTCACGCAGCACTTCACGGCGGTCCATACCGCTGGCGGCCTTGGCCAGCGCGAGCAGGCTGGCGTGATCATCGGCGTTAAGCGCCCGGCAGGTTTCGCCGTCGGCCAGCGTCGGCAGCGCGGGCACCACCGCCTGGCCCTGATGCTGCTGCACCCGGCCGAACTCGACGAACCCCTGGCTGGCATACAACGGCGCGCCGGCGAGGGTGGCGTTGAGGACCGGCGTGCGCGTATCGCAAGCGGCAATGGCCTTCTCCATCAAGCGCCGGCCGATGCCCTGGCCCTGGTAGTCATTGCTGACGATCACCAGGCCGATGGTGGCGTAGTCGCCCTGGGGGCAGGTGAACGCGCTGCCGATCAGCCGCTCGCCATCCATGACCACGAAGCCGTCGCTGACCCGTTGCAACATTGCCCAGTCTTCCAGGCGGTGAGGCCATTTGAGTTGCACCGACAAATCGTGGGCGGCCGGCAGATCGGCTGCGGTCATTGGGCGGTAGAGATAAGTGGGGTGTGGCAGGGCGGACATGGCGAGCCTCCGTAGAGCGTTGTTTTGGCGGTGTCAGGTTGCTTGTATCCCACCTGGGTTGGAGGCTGGCAAGGGGGCCGGGAATATTCGGTAGATTCCTCGCGGTGTGCGGGGCGAGACCACAGTTACTACTTAATTGGGGTTGGGGGGCAGCAGCAAATGCCATGGGGTTGGCGTTGGAGCCAACTGGAGTAGGAAGGGTGTACACGGTACAAATGTGGGAGGGGGCTTGCTCCCGATGAGGCCGTGTCAGTGGATACATCTGTAGCTGACCCACTGCCATCGGGGCATAAGTATCTACACATTTTTTTCAGCGGTCTGTGGCGAGGGCACTTGCTTCCGTGGCGGCCTTCGGGCCGACCGCTTTTTTTTGGGGTGAGTACATATCCGTTCCTGCGGTAACGGCTGCCTATGGTTCCGCTCTTACAGCGGGTCACTTTTGGAAAGACCCAAAAGTAACCAAAAGGTCTTCGCCCCAACACTCGGCACCTCGCCTAGGCTCGGTGTGCCCTCACTCCGGCTTTGGAGCGTGGGCCGCCGCGATGGGCCATCCATGGCCCAGCGCGGCTAACCCGGCGTCCTGCCGGGTTACCCACGCTCCAAAGCCTGCGTTCGGCCAGCGTGTTTGACGGGGCGATTTGAGATCAAAAGCCAAAGCGCGGCGGCCTTAGAGCCGACCGGAGTTGGGTCTGGTGTACTGGGTTAAAAATGTGGGAGGGGGCTTGCCCCGGTACAAACCGGGGACATCGTTTACATTTCTAACCGGGGACATGGTTTACAGGCTAATACGCATGATCAGGAGGTAACTGATCATGCCCTGGAACCGAGCGCCCTCCCACCGTTCAACCCGCCACACTTTCTGCCGCCCCCACCCCCGTGCTTAAGCCTCTGCACCCCGAAAAGCCCCCTAAAAGCGCACAAACACTGGCCCTGCCCAAGCCTGGCGCGCACCGCAAAGTCTGCTGAGCCCGGCCACCAAAACGGTGGTTTGTATTGAGCGCAGGTCTTTTTAGACGGCATATGCTGATTTCACAGTGGTGTAATGAACCTGTGCTGCAACGAGGCCGACGCGCCGCCAGGGCAGCGAACGCTTGTCACACTCAACGAACTCCAGGACCGCACTCAATGAGCTTTCTTCGTCCCAAATTCATTACGTTCGACTGCTACGGTACGCTGACCAACTTCCATATGGGCACCATGACCCGCGAGCTGTTCGCCGATCGCATCACGCCCGAGCAGATGGACCAGTTCGTCAAGGATTTCTCGGCCTACCGCCTCGACCAGGTCATGGGCGACTGGCGCCCGTACGATGAAATCCTCAAGACCGCCCTGGCTCGTATCTGCAAGCGCTGGGGTATCGACTATCGCGAGGAAGGCCAGCTGTATTACGACGCCGTGCCGACCTGGGGCCCCCATGCGGACGTGCCGGCCGGGCTGTCGAAAATTGCCGACAAGATTCCCCTGGTGATCTTCTCCAATGCCAGCGACAGCCAGATCATGTCCAACGTCGACAAGCTCGGCGCGCCGTTCCACAAGGTGTTCACCGCCGAGCAGGCCCAGGCCTACAAGCCGCGCCTGGCCGCGTTTGAGTTCATGCTCGACAACCTCGGCTGCGGCCCGGAAGACATCTTGCATGTGTCGTCCAGCTTCCGTTACGACCTGATGCCGGCCCATGACATGAAGATCAAAAACAAAGCCTTCGTTGCCCGTGGCCACGAAGTGCCGGGGAACGCGTTCTACGGTTACCAGCAGATCACCGATATCGGTGGGCTGCCGGCGCTGGTCGGTCTGTAATCGCACACCTCTGAGGGCAAGACATGGGCAGTGAATCCTATTGGCTCGACACCGCACCGGCGTTTACCGGTGCCCGGCTGGGTGGTTTGCCCAGCCAGGTCGATGTGGCTGTGGTCGGCGGCGGGTTCACCGGCCTGGCGGCAGCGCGGGCGTTGGCGCTCAAGGGCGCCAGTGTGGTGGTGCTCGACGCCGGGCGGGTGATCGGCGAGGCCTCGGGACGCAACGGTGGGCAGTGCAACACCGGGGTGGCCCAGGATTACGCCGGGCTGCACGCCAGCCTCGGCGCCGCCAAGGCACGCGCCTATTACCAGGCCTATGAAAGTGCCGTGCACACCGTGGTGTCACTGGTCGAGCAGGAAGGCATTGCCTGCGACCTGGTGCGCAACGGCAAGCTCAAGCTGGCGGCCAAGCCGATGCACTACGAAGGCCTGGCCCGCACCTGCGAGCTGATCCGCCAGGAGGTGGATGCCGAGGTCGAGCTGCTCAGCGCCGAGCAGACCCGCGCGGAAGTCAATTCGGCGCAGTTTCATGGCGGCCTGCTGCAGCGCAACGGCGTGCAGATGCATGTCGGCCGCTTCGGCGTCGGCCTGGCCGAAGCGGCGGCGCGGCACGGCGCGATGATCTACGAGCACACCCAGGTCAAGGATTGGCAGGCCCAGGCCGGCGGCTACCAGGTCAACACCGCCAAGGGTTCACTGCACGCCGGGCAAGTGCTGCTGGCCACCGGTGCCTGCCAGCATGGCGACCTGGGTTGGTACCGCCGCAGGATTGTGCCGGTGGGCAGTTTTGTCATCGCCACCGAAGTCTTGCCCCAGACGCTGATCGACCAGTTGCTGCCGCAACATCGCGCCTATGTGACCAGCCGCATGATCGGCAACTACTTTCGCCTGACCCCGGACAACCGCCTGCTGTTTGGCGGGCGTGCGCGGTTTGCCATGTCCGACAGCGTCTCCGACGCCAAGAGCGGCAAGGTCCTGCAAGCGGCGATGCTGAACATGTTCCCGCAGTTGGCGCACGTGAAGATCGACTACTGCTGGGGTGGCCTGGTGGACATGACGTCCGACCGCCTGCCCCGCGCCGGCCAGCATGGCGGCGTGTTCCACTCCATGGGCTACAGCGGCCATGGCGTGCAGATGTCGGTGCACATGGGCCAGGTAATGGCCGAGGTCATGGCCGGCAATACCGCGGCCAACCCCTGGCGCGAACTGGAATGGCCGGCGATTCCCGGGCATTTCGGCAAGCCGTGGTTCCTGCCGTTCGTGGGGGCTTACTACCGCTTCCAGGACTATTTGCACTGAGTTGCCGTTGTTGCGTCACCGTCGTTTGTGTTTCCAGGACGCTCCGGACATCCGTGAGCACTCGATTCTTCCGATTATCGACAGGTAGCCTTGCTATGACTGACAACAAAAACACCCCCGAACTCATCTCCGGCCAGGACAGCCTGCGGGTGTTCGAACGTCTCAACCGTGGCATGTCGCGCCGCAACGCCCTGCAAATGCTCGGTGTGGCCGGTGTCGCCGCCGCCGGTGCCGGCAGCCTGTTCGGCACCGCCGGCAAGCTGTTCGCCGACGAGGCCGCCGTGGCCGGCAAAGGCAAGCCAGGCGGCAGGATCCGCGTGGCCGGCATGTCCAGCTCCACCGCCGACACCCTCGACCCGGCCAAGGGCGCGCTGTCCACCGACTATGTGCGCCACTACATGTTCTACAACGGCCTGACCCGCTTCGATAAGCACCTGGTGCCGCAACTGGAACTGGCCGAGCGCATCGACAACACCGACGCCACCGTCTGGACCATCACCCTGCGCAAGGACGTGACCTTCCACAACGGCAAGGCCCTGACCGCCGCCGACGTGGTGTTCTCCCTGAACCGCCACAAAGACCCGCTGACCGGTTCCAAGGTCATGCCGCTGATGGAGCAGTTCGCCGAGATCAAGGCCAGCGGGCCGAACGAAGTGCAGATTCGCCTCAGCGCGGCCAACGCCGAGTTACCGTCGATCCTCGCGGTGTCACACCTGTTGATCGTCCCCGAGGGCACCAGCGACTTCAGTAAAGGCATCGGCACCGGGCCGTTCACCGTGGGCGAGTTCAAGCCAGGCGTGCGTTCGATTGCGGTACGCAACAAGAACTACTGGAAACCGGGCCTGCCGTACCTCGACGAGATCGAGTTCATCGCGATTGCCGACGAGCCATCGCGGGTCAATGCACTGCTGTCGGGCGATGTGCACATGATCAACGAGGTCAACCCGCGCTCCACCACGCGCATCAAGGCCAGCGCCAAGCATCGCGTGGTCGACGCGCCGTCGGGCAACTACACTGACCTGATCATTCGCCAGGACCAACTGCCCGGCAAAAGCCCGGAATTCACCCAGGCCATGAAGCTGCTGCTCGACCGTGAACAGGTCAAGTCCGCCGTATTCCGTGGCTTTGCGGTGGTGGGCAACGACCACCCGATTGCGCCGGGTTCGCGCTACTTCAACACCGACTTGCCGCAGACGGTCTACGACCCGGAAAAAGCCAGGTTCCTGCTGAAGAAAGCCGGCATGGAAAGCATCACCATGCCCGTGATGGCCTCGCCTGCCGCCACCGGCTCGGTGGACATCGCCGTGCTGTTGCAGCAATCGGCCAAACAGGCCGGGCTCAAGCTCGACGTGAACCGCCTGCCGAGCGACGGCTACTGGTCCAACCACTGGATGAAGCATCCGCTGAGCTTCGGCAACATCAACCCCCGGCCAAATGCCGACGTGATGTTCTCGCAGTTCTTCCAGTCCAAGGCGCCGTGGAACGAGTCCGGCTGGCAGAACGATCAGTTCGACCAGTTGCTGATGCTGGCCCGTGGCGAAACCGACGACGCCAAGCGCGCCAAGATGTATGGCGACATGCAGGTCCTGGTGCACGACCACTGCGGCATCGGCGTGCCGGTGTTCATCAGCAATATCGACGGCGTCGACCAGCGCATCAAAGGCTACGACAGCAACCCACTGGGCGGTTTCATGGGCTACATGTTTGCCGAGCAGGTGTGGTTGGACGCTTGAGGAGGGTGGTGGGATGAATAGCAATACACTGTGGTTGATCGGCCGGCGCTTCGGCGCCGGGGCCTTGACCTTGTTGATCGTGTCCATGGTCGTGTTCGCGATCACGGCGGTACTGCCGGGGGACGCGGCGCAACAATCCCTGGGCCAGTTCGCGACCCCTGAACAGGTGGCGGCCCTGCGCCTGAAACTGGGGTTGGACCAGCCCGGTGTGTTGCGGTACCTGCACTGGTTGATGAGCCTGCTCAGCGGCGACATGGGCGTATCGGTCTCCAACGCCATGCCGGTCGGTGAGCTGATGGCGGGCCGGGTGCCTAACACCCTGATGCTGGCGGGCGCCACGGCGCTGGTCTCGGTGCCGGTGGCACTGGTGCTCGGCATCGGCTCGGCGATGGGCCGGGGCGGGCGCATCGACAGTTGCCTGAGCTTTATCACCCTGGCGATGGTCGCGGTGCCGGAATTCCTGGTGGCGACCCTGGCGGTGCTGATCTTTGCGGTCAACCTCGGTTGGTTGTCGGCACTCTCCTATGCCAGCGACATCAGTTCACCGCTGCAATTCATGCGCACCTATGCCTTGCCGGTGATGACGCTGTGCTGCGTGATCGTCGCGCAAATGGCGCGCATGACCCGCGCCGCCGTGATCGACCAGCTCGACAGCCCCTACGTGGAAATGGCGCGCCTCAAGGGCGTCAGCCCGATCCGCATCGTGCTGCGCCATGCCTTGCCCAATGCGATCGGGCCGATTGCCAACGCCATCGCCCTGAGCCTGTCGTACCTGTTGGGCGGGGTGGTGATCGTCGAAACCATTTTCAACTACCCCGGCATTGCCAGCTTGATGGTCGATGCCGTGACCAACCGCGACATGGCGCTGGTGCAGGCGTGCACCATGTTGTTCTGCGCGGCGTACCTGGGCCTGGTGCTGCTCGCCGACCTGTGCGCGATCCTGTCCAATCCGAGGCTGAGAAACCAATGAACAACCTCATTGCGAAATCCAAGCCTGTCTCCTCCGCCCTGGCACTCGCCAAGGTGTCCAGCGGCCCGTCGTGGCTGGGGCTGCTGGGCGGCGTGGTGTGTGTCGCCTGGCTGCTGGTGGCGCTGCTCGGCCCGTGGCTGGCGCCTCACCCGGTGGGGGAGGTGGTGTCCGATAACATCTTCGAAGGCTTCAGCCTCGCGCATCCATTCGGCACCGATTACCTGGGCCGCGACATGCTCAGCCGGATACTGGTGGGCGCGCGCTTTACCGTCGGGCTGGCGCTGGTGGCGGCGTTACTGGCCAGCACCTTCGGCACCGGCTGTGCGCTGTTGTCGGTGGTCTCGCCCAAGTGGCTGGACGAGATCATCAGCCGCATCATGGACGCCTTTATTTCGATCCCGAGCAAAATGCTCGCGTTGATCATGGTCTCGGCGTTTGGCTCATCGGTGACGCTGCTGATCTGTACGGCCGTGATCAGCTATATCCCCGGCTCGTTTCGCGTCGCCCGCAGCATGGCGGTCAATATCGAAGCCCTGGAGTACGTGCAGGTCGCGCGTACCCGTGGCGAGCGCCGGCTTTACGTGGCGTGCGTGGAGATCCTGCCGAACATGCTCAACCCGGTCCTGACCGACCTGGGCCTGCGTTTCGGCTACATCGTGCTGTTGCTCAGCGGCATGAGTTTTCTTGGCCTGGGCGTGCAACCGCCGGATGCCGACCTCGGCTCGCTGGTGCGGGAAAACATCGGCGGCCTCAACCAGGGCGCGCTGGCCATCATCCTTCCGGCGCTGGCCATCGGCACGCTGACCATCGGCGTGAATCTACTGATCGACTATCTGTCCTCGCGACGCAGTCGACGCACGGGAGGCCATTGAAATGACTGAATTGATTCGCGTCGAAGACCTGCGCGTGGTCGCCTGTGGCGAGCGTGGCGAGGTGGAAATCGTCAAGGGCGTGAGCTTTGCCCTGAAACAAGGTGAAGTGCTGGCGTTGATCGGCGAGTCCGGCTCCGGCAAGACCACCATCGCCCTGGCCTTGCTGGGGTATGCACGGCGCGGGTGTCGCTTGTCCGGCGGCGTGGTGCAGGTCGGCGAGCACGACATGCTCGCCCTGGGCGAACACCAACTGCAAGGCCTGCGCGGCAACCGTGTGTCCTATATCGCGCAAAGCGCCGCCGCCGCATTCAACCCGGCGAAAAGACTCATCGACCAGGTCATCGAAGGCGCACTGATCCACGGCCTGGGCACGCGCGCCGAGCTGTACGCCAAGGCTATCGGCCTGTTCCGCGACCTGGCGCTGCCAGGCCCGGAACGCATCGGCCAGCGCTACCCGCACCAGGTCTCCGGCGGGCAGCTGCAACGGGTGATGGCGGCGATGGCGTTGATCAGCGATCCGCTGCTGGTGGTGCTCGACGAGCCGACCACCGCCCTGGACGTGACCACCCAGATCGACGTGCTGCGCGCCTTCAAGCGCGTGGTGCGCGAGCGCGGTGCCACGGCGGTGTACGTGTCCCACGACCTCGCGGTGGTGGCGCAAATGGCCGACCAGATCGTGGTGCTCAACGGCGGGCAGATCCTCGAACAGAGCGCCACCGCACCGTTGCTTAACGCCCCGACCCACGCCTACACCCGCAGCCTGCTGGCCGCCGCACGGCCCGACACCACTATTCGCCCGCCCTGCGGCGTCGCCGGGGAGGTACCGCTGCTGACCATCACCGGCCTCACCGCCGGCTACGGCAACAAGAACCTGCACGGCATGCCGTCGATTCGGGTATTGGAAGACATCGACCTCACCGTGCGCCGTGGCCAGGCCATCGGCGTGATCGGCGAGTCGGGCTCGGGCAAGTCCACCCTGGCCCGGGTGGTGGCGGGGTTGCTGACCCCGGCCCTCGGCGGCCTGGCCTTCGACGGGCAACCCTTGGGCGGCAGCCTCGCCGAGCGCACCCCGGAACAGTTCCGGCGGATCCAGATGGTGTTCCAGAACGCCGACACCGCGCTCAACCCCATGCACAGTGTGGCGGCCATCATCGGTCGGCCGTTGAAAATGTATTTCGGCCTCAAGGGCGCGGCGCTGCAAACCCGCATCGGCGAACTGCTCGACCTGGTGCGCCTGCCCCGGGACCTCGCCGAACGGCGCCCGAATGAGCTGTCCGGCGGGCAAAAGCAGCGGGTCAACCTGGCCCGCGCGCTGGCGGCCAAGCCCGACCTGATCCTCTGCGATGAAGTGACCTCGGCTCTCGACACCGTGGTGGGTGCGGCGATTCTCGAACTGTTGCGCGACCTGCGCCAGCAACTGGGGGTGTCGTACCTGTTTATCAGCCACGATATTTCCACCGTGCGCGCGCTGTGCGATGACATTGTGGTGATGTACAGCGGCCGCAAGGTCCAGGCCGGCAGTCGCCAGGCGTTTGCCGAGCCGCCGTTCCATCCTTACACCGACCTGTTGATTCACTCGGTGCCCGAGTTGCGCCAGGGCTGGCTGGAAACCTGCGGTACTGCAGGCGACACGCTGCCGGCGCTCGGCGAGCGGGCCAATGGGCCGCAGCTGTGCACCTTCCTCAATCGCTGCCCGGTGCGCGTCGACGGTCTGTGCAACCGCACCGCGCCGCCGCGCCGCCGCCTTGACGACGGTGGTGAAATCCTTTGCCACCACGACAGCGCCCATTTGCTGGATACCCAGCAGGGCGTCAACACCCTCACTGTGGGAGCCTATGCATGAGCGCGCGTTTTGTGAGGCTGGCCGAACAGGGCCGGCCGACGGTCAGCCTGACCGTGGATGGCGCTGCCGTCCAAGCCCTGCAGGGCGACACCCTGATGGTCGCGCTGCTGACCCAGGGCAACGCGCTGCGCCAGTCGGAATTCGACAGCGGCCGCCGCGCCGGTTTCTGCCTGATGGGCGCGTGCCAGGATTGCTGGGTGTGGACCCGCAGCGGTGAACGCCTGCGCGCCTGCTCCAATGAAGTCCGTGACGGGCTGGATATCGTTACCACACAACCGGAGGCGACATGGCCACTGCACGGGTAGTTATTGTGGGCGCCGGACCGGCCGGGGTGCGCTGCGCCGAAACCCTGCTGGCGGCCGGGATCAAACCGATCCTGATCGATGAAAACCGCCGCGACGGTGGCCAGATCTATCGGCGTCAGCCAGAAGGCTTCACCCGCGACTACGCGACCCTGTACGGCAGCGAGGCCGCCAAGGCCCAGGCCCTGCACCAGAGTTTCGACCGCCTGCGCGACGCCATCGACTACCGCCCCGACACCCTGGTGTGGAACCTCACGCCGGGGCAACTGTGCTGCGTGAGCCAGGGCCGCCACACCACGGTGGATTACGACGCACTGATCCTCTGCACCGGCGCCACCGACCGCCTGATGCCCATCGAGGGCTGGCAACTGGCGGGCACCTACAGCCTGGGCGGGGCGCAGATCGCGTTGAAAAACCAGGCCGTGTCCATCGGCCATCGCGTGGTGTTCATGGGCAGCGGGCCGTTGCTGTACCTGGTCGCCAGCCAGTACGTGAAGGCCGGCGCCGAGGTGGCGGCGGTGCTCGACACCTCAGCCTTGAGCCTGCGCCTGAAAGCCTTGCCCAAACTGCTGGCGCGGCCTGGCGTGCTGTTCACCGGGATCACCCTGTTGGCGCAACTGTACCGCGCCAAGGTGGCGGTGCACCTGGGAGTCAAGCCGCTGCAAGTGATGGGCGACGCGGCCAACGGCTTGAGCGGTGTGCGCTTTACCACCGGCAACGGGCAGGCCGTCACGGTGCAGGCCGATGCCGTTGCGCTGGGTTACCACCTGCGCCCGGAAACCCAGCTGGGTGACCTGGCCGGCTGTCGCATGGCGTTCGATGAGGCATCGAGCCAATGGTGGCTGGCCACGGATGACGCCGGGCGCACCTCGGTCAAGGGCGTGTACGCGGCCGGCGACGGTGCGAAAATTCGCGGCGCCGATGCCGCCGAGCACGCCGGGCGCCTGGTGGCGCTGGCGCTGCTGGAAGACCTGCAACAACCGGTGGACACCGGCCTGCGGGATGAACAACAGCAGGCCCTGGCGGTGATGGATCAATTCCGCCTGGGCCTGGCCCAGGCGTTCCCGTGGCCGAGCGAACAGGCCAAGGCGTTGCCGGACAGCGCCATCGTGTGCCGCTGCGAGATGATCAGCGCCGGCGAGTTACGGCGCACGGTGAAAGAGAAGGGCGCCTGCGAAGTCAATCGCGCCAAGGCGTTCAGTCGTGTAGGCATGGGCCGTTGCCAGGGGCGTTATTGCTCCCAGGCCGGGGCCGAAGTGATCGCCGCCGCTGCCGGCGTGCCGGTGCAGGCGGTCGGACGCCAGCGCGGCCAGGCGCCGGTCAAACCGTTGTCGATGCTGATCACCGAGGAGGTCTCGTCATGAGCATGCAAAAAACCGATGTGGTGATTGTCGGCGGGGGGCTGATGGGCTCGGCGACCGCGTTTTTTCTGCGCCGTCGCGGGCAGTCGGTGATCCTGCTGGAGCGCGACCAGATCGGCCAGTACGCCAGTGGCGTCAACTTCGGCAATGTACGCCGGCAAGGGCGTTTCCTCGGCCAGTTGGCCTTGGCTAATCGCTCCTGGGCGCTGTGGAAACGCCTGCCGGAACTGATCGACGACGACCTGGAATTCATCCCCAGCGGGCATATGCGCGTGTGTTACCGCGAGGATGAAATTGCCGAGCTGGAGGCCTACGCCGCCGCACCGGAAGCGCAACAACTGGACCTGAAGATTTATCGTGGCGCCGAACTGCATCAACGCTTCGGCTTCCTCGGCCCGGACGTCAAGGGTGGCTCCTACGCGCCCCACGATGGCCATGCCAACCCGCGCCTGGCCGCGCCGGCGTTTGCCCGCGCCGCCCGGCGCCTGGGTGCGCAGATCGAAGAGCGCACCGAAGTGGCCGAGGTGCAGAAAGTCGGCGCCGACTTCCAGGTCACCACCACCGACGGCCGCCAGTTCCACGCCGCGCAACTGTTGATCACCGCCGGCGCCTGGGGCCAGAAGCTCTCGGCGCAGTTCGGCGAACCGGTGCCGCTGGACACCCACGGCCCGCAAATGGCCGTGACCGAGCCGGTGCCTTATGCCTTGCCCACGGTGATCGGCGTGTACACCAAGGTGCCCGAAGAGGTGATCTACTTCCGCCAGATTCCCCGGGGCAATATCGTCATCGGCGGCGGCTACCGCAGCAAGCCGGATATGCTCAACCGCCGCGCCTACGTGGAACCGCGCAGCATCCTCAACCAGGTCAGCCAGATGCGCCGCCTGCTGCCGGGCGTCGGCAACCTGAACATCATCCGCGTGTGGAGCGGCATCGAAGGCTACCTGCCGGACTCGCTGCCGGTGATGGGCCCCAGCGGTACTGTCGACGGGCTGTTCTATGCCTTCGGGTTCTGCGGCCACGGTTTCCAGCTGGGCCCGGGCGTCGGCGATGTGATGGCCGAGCTGCTCGCCACCGGCAGCACCAGCACCCCGATCGAGCCATTCTCCATCACCCGGTTCGCCCCACCTGCCGAGCAACGGAGCCAGGCCTCATGAAACCCCGCGTATTGGCGATTCTGAAACAGCTGATGGCCTTCGACACCGTGTCATCGGCGTCGAACATGGCCTTGATCGAGTATGTGCGCGACCTGCTGCTGAGCAAGGGCATCGACTCGCTGATCGTCAAGGACCCCAGCGGCAAGAAAGCCAACCTGTTCGCCAGCACCGGGCCCAAGGAACAGCCCGGCGTGCTGCTGTCCGGGCACACCGACGTGGTGCCGGCGGCGGGGCAGGCCTGGACCTTTCCCGCCTTTGCCGCCACCGTGCAGGACGGGCGCATTTATGGGCGCGGCAGCTGCGACATGAAGGGCTTTATCGCCCTGGCCATCGACGCCATGCTGGATGCCGCCGACCACACGTTGAACCGCCCATTGCAACTGGCCCTGTCCCATGACGAAGAAATCGGCTGCGTCGGCGTACGGCGCTTGCTCGACGTGCTGCACCTGGCGCCGATGCGGCCGTTTCTGTGTGTGATCGGCGAGCCGACCAACATGCAGTTTGTCCTCGGCCACAAGGGCAAGGGCTCCTACCGCACGTACTGCCGAGGCCAGGAGGCGCATTCATCCCTGGCGCCGCGCTCGGTCAACGCCATCCACGTGGCCTGCGACTTTATCGCCGCCCTGCGTGACAGCCAGCAGCAGTTGCAACGCCACGGCGCCCAGGACAACGACTATGACGTGCCCTACAGCACCGTGCATGTCGGCCAGATTATCGGCGGCAAGGCGCTGAATATCGTGCCCAACCTGTGCACCCTGGACTTCGAAGTGCGCAACCTGCCGGCGGACGACCTGGACGCGTTCCTGGAGCAGATGCGCGAGCGCGCCGAGGTGATCGTGCGTGAGGCGCAGAAGCTGTCCAGCGTGGCGGCCATCGAGATCGAAACGATCAACGTCTATCCTGGCCTCGACACCCATCCCAGTGTCGAGGCGGTGCGCTTTCTCAAGCAATTCGCCGCGCCGGGCACCGGCACCTCCAAGGTTTCGTTCGGCACCGAAGGCGGCCTGTTCAAGCAGCGCCTGGACGTACCGGTGGTGGTGTGCGGGCCGGGTTGCATCGAGCAGGCGCACAAGCCCGACGAGTTTATCGAGATCAGCCAGATGGACGCCGGCGAGCGCTTTTTGCAAGGCTTGCTCGGTTCGCTGACGGCCTAGCAGAGCCTGCCGTCCTGGGCGCAATTTCAGCACGGCACGCTGCTTTAACCGCGCTTTCGGCATCCTCGTTTGCGGCGCCTCCCTAGACTGGAGCGTGTCTCGGATCAGGACTCGACCATGCTCAAGAATCGCTTGCAAGACCCCAGCCTGCTGGCTGAACTCGCCTACGTAGATGGCCAGTGGATCGCTGCCGACAGCGGCGCCACCCTGGCCATCCGCGACCCGGCCACCGGCCACGTGATTGCCCAGGTGCCGGCCATGGACGCGGTGGACACCCGCCGCGCCATCGAAGCCGCCGAGCGTGCCTGGCCCGCCTGGCGCGCACGCCCGGCTGCCGAACGCGCGGCGCTGCTGGAGCGCTGGTACCAGGCGATGATCGACAACCTCGATGACCTGGCGCTGATCATGACCTGCGAGCAGGGCAAACCCCTGAACGAAGCCCGTGGCGAAGTGCGCTACGGTGCCGGTTTCGTCAAATGGTTCGCCGAGGAAGCGCGCCGGGTCTACGGCGAAACCATGCCCGCGCCCAGTGGTGATCGGCGTTTGCTGACCCTCAAGCAACCGGTGGGCGTATGCGCCGCCATCACCCCATGGAATTTCCCCAACGCGATGATCACGCGCAAATGCGCGCCGGCCCTGGCCGCCGGTTGCCCGATCATCGTCAAACCCTCGGACCTCACGCCGCTGTCGGCCCTGGCCCTGGCGGTGCTGGCCGAGCGCGTCGGTATTCCGGTCGGGGTGTTCAATGTGATCACCGGCTTGCCCGCCGGCATTGGCGAAGAGCTGACCGGCAACCCGGCGGTGCGCAAGATTTCCTTTACCGGCTCCACCGCCGTCGGCCGCCTGTTGATGCGCCAGAGCGCCGAGCACATCAAGCGCTTGAGCCTGGAACTGGGCGGCAATGCACCGTTTATCGTGTTCGACGACGCCGACCTCGAACAGGCGGTGGCCGGGGTGATGCTCAGCAAGTTCCGCAACGCCGGGCAAACCTGCGTGTGCGCCAACCGCATCCTGGTGCAGGACGGTATCTACGCGCGTTTCGCGGCGCGGCTGGTGGAAGAGGTGGGCAAGCTCAAGGTCGGCAACGGCCTGGACGACGGCGTGACTATCGGCCCGCTGATCAACCCCGCAGCGGTGAGTAAAGTCGCGCGGCATATCGACGACGCCCTGAGCCAGGGCGCCCGGCTGCTGTGCGGCGCCGTCCCCAGCGGCGACAGCCAGTTCGTGCAGCCCACGGTACTCGGCGATACCCACGCCGGGATGTTGCTGGCCAATGAAGAAACCTTCGGCCCGGTGGCACCGCTGATGCGCTTTACCGACGAAGCCCAGGCCCTCGCCCTGGCCAACGCCACCCCGTATGGCCTGGGCGCCTACTATTTCACCCAGGACCTGCAGCGTTCGTGGCGTTTTGGCGAGGCCCTGGAGTTCGGCATGGTCGGCCTCAACACCGGGATCATCTCGATGGAGGTCGCGCCGTTCGGCGGCATCAAGCAATCGGGCCTGGGGCGCGAGGGCAGCAAGTACGGCCTGGACGAATACCTTGAAGTCAAAGCCTTCCATATCGGCGGCTTGAACTGAATTTTTGCGAGGCATGCACCATGAGCAAGGCATTCAGAATCGCCGCGATTGCCGGCGATGGCATCGGCAAGGAAGTCCTGCCCGAAGGGCTGCGGGTACTGAAACAGGCCGCCAGGATCTGGGACCTGGACCTGAGCATCGAAGTGCTCGACTGGGCCCACTGCGATTACTACCTGGAACACGGGCAGATGATGCCCGAGGACTGGTTCGAGCAGCTCAAGGGCTTTGACGCGATCTACTTCGGCGCCGTGGGCTGGCCCGACAAAGTCCCGGACCACATCTCGCTGTGGGGCTCGCTGCTCAAGTTCCGCCGCGACTTCGACCAGTACGTGAACATCCGCCCGGTGCGGCTGTTCCCCGGCGTGCCATGCCCCTTGGCCGGGCGCGCGCCGGGGGACATCGACTTTGTGGTGATCCGCGAAAACACCGAGGGCGAATACTCCTCGGTGGGCGGCAAGATGTTCGAAGGCACCGAGCATGAATTCGTGCTGCAGGAGTCGGTGTTCACTCGACGCGGGGTTGACCGCATCCTCAAGTTCGCCTTCGACCTGGCCCAGACCCGTCCGCGCAAGAAGCTGACGGCGGCGACCAAGTCCAATGGGATTTCCATCAGCATGCCTTACTGGGATGAGCGCACGGCGTTGATGGCGGCGAACTATCCCGAGGTGACGTGGGACAAGCAGCACATCGATATTTTGTGTGCGCGGTTTGTGTTGCAGCCGGACCGGTTTGATGTGGTGGTGGCCTCGAATCTGTTTGGCGACATCCTGTCGGACCTGGGGCCGGCGTGTGCGGGGACCATCGGGATAGCGCCGTCGGCGAACCTGGATCCGGAGCGGCGGTTTCCGTCATTGTTCGAGCCGGTGCATGGGTCGGCGCCGGATATTTACGGGCAGAACATAGCCAATCCGATTGCGATGATCTGGTCGGGGGCGTTGATGTTGGACTTCTTGGGCAATGGGGATGGGCGGTATCGGGCGGCCCATGATGGGATATTGCGGGCGATTGAGGCGGTGATTGCAGAAGGGGTGGTCACGCCGGATCTGGGGGGCCGGGGATCGACTCAGGATGTGGGATTGGCAATTGCGACGCGGTTGACTGAGACGAATTGATCAAAGCGCGGCGGCCTTATAGCCGATCGGCGTTGTGCCTGATGTACTGGGTAAAAAATGTGGGAGGGGGCAAGCCCCCTTCCACCGTTTGATCTGCATACATCAGGTAAACCTTGGCCTGCTCTTGCGGCTTGGAACCCACGGCCTTGGAACCGACTGCCTTGGAACCGAATAGGTACTCAATACCCCCGCAACCGATCCACCTCACCCACCATCTCCTCCCCCCGCTCAAACCGCCGAATATTCTCCAGCAACACCGCAAACGCACTCTCCGGTTGGGTCATGGCCGCAATATGTGGCGTCAACAACACCTGCGGATGCCCCCAGAACGGATGCTCCGGCGCCGCCGGCTCTTCCCGCAGCACATCCAGCACCGCCCCACTCAACTGCCCACTCTCCAACGCCTCGAGCAAATCCTCTTCCACCAGGTGCCCCCCACGGCCCATATTCACCAACCCCGCCCCCCGTGGCAGTTGCGCAAACAAGCGCCGGTCCAGGATCCCCTGGGTCTGCTCCGTCAACGGCAACACGCACAGCAAAATATCGCACTGGCTGAGAAACGCCGGCAGTTGCGCTTCCCCCGCATAACACTCCACCCCCGACACCTGGTGCGCACTGCGCGCCCAGCCGGACAGGGCAAAGCCCAGGGGGGCCAAGGTCGCCAGGATCTGCTGGGCCTGGGCACCCAACCCCATCACCCCCACGCGCCGGTTCGCAGCCGGTTGCAACAGGTGCGCCTGCCAACAGCGCGCAACCTGCTGCTGGCGGTAGCGCAACATATCCCGGTGCAGGCTGAGCACCGCCCAACTGGCGTATTCGCACATGCCGCGGGTGATGCCCGGATCCAACAGGCGCACCACCGGCAGGCCCGCAGGCAGGCGATCAAGGTCCAACTGATCGACACCGGCCGACAAGGCGAACAACACCTTCAGGTTGGGCAGCACGCGGGCCAGATCTTCCGGTGCCTGCCAGGCGGCCAGGTAGTCGACCTCGTCGGGGTTGCCGAGGTCGGGCCAGGTGCGCCACTCGATTTCCGGCGCGTGTTGGGCGAACAGTGCCTGCCAGTGTCGGCCGCGCACCGGGTCAGCTTTGTAGAGCAAGGCCATGGGCATTTCCTGCTGGATAAACGGAAGCATCATCATCGCCCAAAGCCCGGCGCAGGATCTGTTGAAACGCGGGGCGAAAACAGTTGATCCGAATTTCTCACGGGGCAAGTTCGGCGTAGTTGGTTGCCCGCAGGCCGTACTCTGGACTGCATCGCAACCACCTTCCGGTTGCCGGACTCACGATGGGAAATGCCATGAATAGCAAAGTCGACGAAACCCCTCATTTGCTCCGTCAGCGCGAGCAGTTCGTGCCCCGTGGCCTGGTGACCGCGCACCCGCTGGTGATCGACCGCGCCCAGGGCGCCGAATTGTGGGACGTGGATGGCAAGCGTTACCTGGACTTCGTCGGCGGTATCGGTGTGCTCAACATCGGCCATAACCACCCCAAGGTGGTCGCCGCCGTGCAGGCCCAGTTGCAGAAGGTTTCCCATGCCTGCTTCCAGGTGGTGGCCTACCAGCCTTACCTCGACCTGGCCCAGCGCCTGTGTGAAATGATCGGCGGCCAGGAAGCCTATAAAGCGGCGTTTTTCACCTCCGGCGCCGAGGCGGTGGAAAATGCGGTGAAGATCGCCCGCGCCCATACCAATCGCTCGGCGGTCATCGCCTTCCGTGGCGGTTTCCACGGGCGCACATTGCTGGGCACCACGCTCACCGGCATGAGCCAGCCCTACAAGCAGAACTTCGGGCCGTTTGCGCCGGAGGTGTTCCACACCCCGTACCCGAATGCTTATCGCGGCGTGACCAGCGACATCGCGCTCAAGGCCCTGGATGAGTTGCTGGCGACCCAGGTAGCGCCGGAACGGGTGGCCGCGATCATCATCGAACCGGTGCAGGGCGATGGCGGTTTCCTCACTGCGCCCCCTGAGTTTCTCCAGGCGTTGCGGGCGTTGGCCGACAAGCATGGCATCGTGTTGATCCTCGACGAGATCCAGACCGGCTTCGGTCGCACCGGCACCTGGTTCGGTTTCCAGCACGCGGGTATCCAGCCCGACCTGGTCACCGTGGCCAAGAGCCTGGCCGGCGGCTTGCCGTTGTCCGGCGTGGTCGGCAAGGCGCACATCATGGATGCACCGCTGCCCGGCGGGCTGGGCGGCACCTACGGTGGTAATGCGCTGGCCTGTGCGGCGGCGCTGGCGGTGATCGATGCGTTCGAGCAGGAGCAGTTGCTGGCGCGCAGCCAAGTACTGGGCGAGCGCCTGCGCCAGGGGTTGCTCGGTTTGCAGGCGCGCTGCTCGCGCATCGGCGATGTGCGCGGCACCGGCTTTATGCTGGCGATGGAGTTGATCAAGGATGACCCGGCCCGCACCCCGGATGCCGATCTCAATCAACGCTTGATCGATGCAGCCCGGGCCGGTGGTTTGCTGGTGATCAAGTGCGGGGTACATCGCAATGTGCTGCGCTTCCTCGCGCCGTTGGTGACCAGCGAAGCCCAGGTCGACGAAGCGCTGGAAATCCTCGACGGCGCCTTGGCACGGGTCTTGAACTGAGGCTGTGCCCGCTACGGGCCAACTGCGGCATTGGAGGCTTGACCCCACATGGGACTGACAGATTATCGAGCGTTGCTGATCGATTGCGATGAAGTGCTGGTGGATCGCGATTCAGGGGTGTGGGCGGCGTTGCAGCCGCTGCTCGACAGCCGTGGCGGGCAGCCGGCCAAGGATCAGGTGCTGGCCGAATTCAACACGCAGGTTGCCAGGCTCTACCCGCGTTTCGCCGAGCTGGGCTTCAGTGGCGTGTTGTGTTTTGCCCATCGCCAACTGGCCGAAAGTTGGGGGCTGCACGCCAGTTGGGAGGAGGGCATGAGCTTTGCTCGTTCGGCGGGCAATTGGTCGTTGTTCGAGGATGCGCCGGGGGCGATGCTGTACCTGCGCAAGTTCTACCGCTTGCTGGTGCGTGGCGACCGTGATGCCGAGGACCGCGGGGTGTTGTGCGAGCGATTGGGGATTGCACCGGAAGATTTCATTTCCCTCGCCGAAGACCCGCAATGGCTCACGGACCGAGGCGCGCAGCTGCAACCGGTGCTGCATGTGACGCGACCGTCGGTCGGCACACACGGGGCGCTGGACCGCTGTTTGATCGGCCGCCACCGGGCGCGGCAGCCTTCGCCTTGTGCGGCGGAGTACTGCATCAACAGCATGGCGGATCTGGTGGCGCAGCATCAGCTGTCTTTACGGCGCTGATTTTGCTAGAAGATTGTCTTACAAACGGCAGTCAAGAGGTACGTGATGGAAGGGCAAGTCAAGCTGGACCGGATCGACATCAGTATTCTGGTTGAACTGCAAAAAGACGGGCGGATGACCAATGTCAGCCTTGCCGACGCCGTGGGCCTGTCCGCCAGCCCCTGCCTGCAACGGGTCAAGCGGCTGGAATCGGCCGGGTATATTTCCAGCTACAAGGCGCACTTGAACCTGGCCAAGATCACCGACTCGGTGACGGTGTTTACCGAGATCACCCTCAGCGACCATAAACGTGAAGACTTCGCCAAGTTCGAATCGAATATCCGCCTGGTGGACGAGGTACTCGAGTGCCACCTGATCAGCGGTGGCTACGACTATCTGGTGCGTTTCATGACCCGCAGCATCCAGCACTACCAGGAAGTGGTCGAGAGCCTGTTGGACAAGAACATTGGCATCTCCAAGTACTTCAGCTACATCGTGATCAAGTCGCCGGTGCTCAAGGATGGCGTGCCGTTGCGCAAGTTGCTGCGGCACTGAAATCCGCGCGCTTTCCTGTGGGAGGGGGCTTGAACCTGATGGCGGCCTGACAGCCGACCAGGATGTTGGCGTGGAATGAGTACATATCCGTTGCTGCTGTAACGGCCACTTATGGTTTCGCTCTTACAGCGACTCACTTTTGGAGAGGCCCAAAAGTAAGCAAAAGGCCTTCGCCCCACCACTCGGCACCTCGCCCAGGCTCGGTGTGCCCGTAATCCGACAGTGATTTGGGGGGCCGCCGCCACGCGCCATCCATGGCGCGGGGCGGCTAAACCGGCATCCCTGCCGGTTTACCCCCCAAATCACTGTCGAATTCCGGCCAGCGTGGTTTAACGGGGCGCCTGAGATCAAGATCTAAAGCAAGATCAAGGGCGGCTCGCTTCGCATCGTGGTTACTGTTGGTGGCTACAACGTTGTAGATAGCTATGCCCCTGATGGCGGTCTTTCAGCTGACCCCGCTTTATGGGGGGAACCGGTTCAAATGTGGGAGCTTGCCTGCGATGCAGGCACCTCGGTGCATCAGGTACACAGCTTTGCGCAGGGCGTGGGAACGATCAAAGCTCACTGCTTTTGCACCTCAATTGGACACGCCCCCCCGTAGTCTCGGCTAAACGCCTCATCTCGACGCAACCCGCATAAAACACTTTTTCGGGCCCTTAAACAGTGGTCTGCGCCGATCCGTGGGTGCAATTCGGCGAAAAACGCAAAAGGGCCTGCGCTGTAATGCTCGCAGAGTGAGGGAGCGCAGGGTTGTGCGGTGTTTTCCAGCCGCGACAGCCTTGGGTTGAACACCACCAATCGGAGCGAAAAAATGCGAATGAGCAACGCAAAAGCACTGTTGGGTTATGGCGCGTTCATGTTGGCAACCGCCAGCGAGGCGCATCAGATTTGGTACGAACAACTTCCCGGTCAGCCCTTGGCCTTGTACTACGGGGAATATGACAAGAACGTGCTGGAGGTCACGCCGGGGGGAATGGACCGGTTCAGGCAACTGCGGGCGTGGTCGATGGCCGACCGGTCGGCACCGCTGCAGCTGATCCAGCAGCGCCAGGCGTTCCTGCTGGCGGAGCAGCCCGGGCAAGAGGATTCGCTGCTGGCGCAAGACCTGCACTATCCGATGTTCGATGTGCAGGAAGGCGCCAAGACCGTGAAAGCCGCCTGGACCCCGGCCACGCGTTGGGTCGGTGACCTGCGGGCCCGTAGCCCGGAGCTGACCCTGGATATCGTCCCCACCGGCGTTGCCGATGCGGGCGGTGCGCAGTTCCGGGTGTTCTACGCGGGCAAGCCGCTGACGGGCCAGGAGGTTCTGCTGGAAACCGCCTCCGGTGAAGTCTTCAAGCAGCGCAGCGATGCCGCCGGCAACGTCAGCTTCGCGCTGCCCTGGCAGGGCACTTACGTGGTGGCCGTCGAGTACCAGGACAACAGCCCTGGGGAGCGTCTTGATCCGGCGGGTAAACCCGAGCGGTTTGACGTCAAACGCTTCAGTTCGACGTTGTCGTTCCACCGCCGGCAAGGCCAGGCGCCGTTACCTCGCGCGCCGTCGCAACTGCCGGCATCGGAAGTCGCCAGGCTGAAAAAGTCAGCCTGATTCATTGCCTCCTTCATGAGTGATTGATATGACCCTTTCTTCAGGATTGGCCGGTCAGGCGGGCACTGTTGCGCCGACGCTTGCCCGCACGAACGTCACGACGGCCACACGCATGCTGGCTATCGATGCGCTGCGTGGTTTTGTGATGCTGTTGATGCTCATCGACCATGTGCGCGAAACCTTCTTGCTGCACCGGCAGGTCACCGACCCGATCGACGCCTTGAGTGTCACCCCGGACCTGTATTTCACCCGTATGCTCAGCGAGATCTGCGCCCCGGCGTTTATCTTCCTGACGGGCTTGTCGGCCTGGCTCTACAGCCAGAAACACAGCCCCCGCGAAACCTCGGTGTTTTTGCTCAAGCGCGGGCTGTTCCTGGTGTTCCTGGAAATCACCTTCGTGTGCTTTGCCTGGAATGCCGAATTCCCACCCAAGACGTTGTGGCTGCAAGTGATCTGGTGTATCGGCCTGTGCATGATCGTGCTCGCCGGTTTGCTGCACTTCAAGCGCGCCTGGCTGATCGTGCTGGGGGTGGCGATTGTCGCCGGGCATAACCTGCTCGACGGCGTGACCGTCGGGCCGGAGTCGCCGTTCTTCGTGCCCTGGTCGATCCTGCATCAGCGGGTGTTTATCGACATTACCGAATTCACCCGCGCCCGCACGACGTACCCGATATTGCCGTGGATCGGTGTGATCCTGCTGGGCTGGGGCATCGGCCCGTGGTTTGGCAAGGCAATGCCGTCGGCCGAGCGTATCTCGCGCCTGGTCAAGCTGGGTGCAGGCCTGCTGGTCGCGTTCGTGTTTATCCGCTACCTCAATGTGTATGGCGAGAAACCCTGGGTGCAGACCGGTGATGCGCTGCGCACCTTCATGAGCTTCATGAGCGCGAAGAAATACCCGCCGTCGCTGATGTTCCTGATGCCGACCCTGGGCCTGTCGCTGCTGCTGTTGGCGCTGTTCGAGAAGTGGCAGGCCCGCTGGGCCACTGCGACCCTGGCGATCTACGGTGGGGCGCCGATGTTTTTCTACTTGCTGCACCTCTACGTGCTCAAGGCCATGTACCTGGTCGCGCTGGCGATCTGGGGCGCCAACCAGGGCACCTACTACGGGTTTGACGACCTGCCCATGGTGTGGTTGTGGAGCGTGATACTCGGGGTGTTGCTGTTCTTCCCGACACGCTGGTTCGCCGACCTCAAGCAGCGTCGTCGCGACATCGCGATGCTCAAATACCTCTGACGGAACCAACGGTGTTCTGCGCCCTGCGGAACACCTTTGCCTGACACGTTCTGGAGTCAAATCGTGAAGATGCTATCGACCCGCACCCTGCTATTGGCATTGGGAGGGCAGAGCCTGCTCGCCTTCGCCGCCGAACAAGACACCGCCAACGGCTTTATCGAGGACAGCCAGTGGAACCTGCTCAACCGCAGTGTCTACGACCGCCGCGACTACCAGCATGGCGCCCTCAGCAACGGCGCACGCAACGCCTACAAACCTCGATCCCAGCGCAGCGACCTGGCGGAGGAATGGGCCTATGGCCTGATGGCTGACTACGCCTCGGGTTTCACCACCGGCACCCTGGGTTTTGGCCTGGATGCCCACGTTTATTCCGCCTGGCAATTGGACAGTGGCGGTGGGCGCGCCGGGAAGGCACGGCTATTGGCGGTGGACAATGACGGCCACCCCAAGGAGCAGTTCAGCCGCGGTGGCGCAGTTGCCAAACTGCGCGTTTCCTCAACCGAATTGCGCTACGGCGAGCAGCGGGTGAAAACCCCGGTGTTTGCCTCGTCCGACAGCCGCTTGCTGCCCGAAACCGCGACGGGATGGTGGCTGACCAGCCGCGAGTTGCCGGCCACCACCCTGTTCGCGGGGCACTTCAATGAGAGCACCGACCGCAACGCCAGCAGCCATGACCGAGGGTTTGTCGTCAACTATTCCAATGGCAGGCAAGGCGATCGCTTTGACCTGGTGGGCGTGCGCAATACGGCAATCAAGGGGCTGAGCGCCAGCGTGTTCAGCGCTGTCTATGAAGACACCTGGCGCCAGCATTACCTGGGGGCGGTCTACACCCGGCCGCTGTTTCCCGGCCAGGCACTGACCGTTGACCTGAACCTGTATCGCACCCAGGACACCGGCAAGGCGTTGTCCGGGCGCATCGATAACACCACATGGAGCCTGCTCTCGACCTATCGGTTCGGTGCCCACAGTGTGGGCGTGGGCTATCAGAAAGTCAGTGGCGACACGCCGTTCGACTACGTGACGCGCGGGGCGATTTACCTGAGCAACGCCGTGGCGCTGTCCGACTTCAACGCCCCACGGGAGGCCTCGTGGCAGGTCCGTTATGACCTGGACCTGGCGGCCCATGGCATGCCCGGCCTGAGCCTGGCGGCGTTGTATGTACGCGGCAGTGGCATCGACGGCCGCCACATGGATCCTCGCGGCGGCTACCAATGGCTCGGCTACGGTGATGGGGGCAGGCATTGGGAACGTGACCTGCAGGCACGCTACGTGGTGCAGTCCGGGGCCGCGAAAAACCTCGCCTTTACCCTGCGCCATGCCGTGCACCGGGGCAATGCGGCCCAGGCGGAGCTGGATGCCAACCAGATCCGCCTGGCGGTCGAGTACCCGTTGGGCGGGCGCTTGCACTAGGTCGGCGTTACTCCTGCAACTGCAACGCCTGCTGCTTGAGCTGGCGTTTCTGCGCGAACGGCAGCTTTTCATCGTCCCCATAGGGCGCGCTGTACCAGTTGCCGTAAGTCGGGTTGGGCAGCAAAAACCAGCGCTGCCCGAGCCAGTTCACATAGGGTTCGACCGCCTTGCGCTGGGCCTCGAGGGTGTTGCGTTCGGCCTGGACGAAATCCCCCAGGGAATCACCGGCCATCAACAGCACGCGAGCCTGGCTGGCGACCCATTGGCGGCGGCAGTTCTTGCCGTAGCCGGCGCTTTCGCAGTGCCCGGTGGGGGTGCTGGCGGCGAGCACCTGTTGATTGCTCTCCACCGGAAAACCGCGCAGGCGCAGGTTGGTCACAGTGGCCCCGACCTGGCTGTGTTCGCGGTTGGTCAGGTAGTAAACCTGGATGCCTTTTTGCTTTGCCGCTTGCAGGAACGCCACGGCACCGGGGAGGGCCTGGGCCTTGGCCTGGTCGACCCAGGTGTTCCAGCGGTCGTAGCCATACACCTGGTTATGGATGACGTCGCGGGCATTGAGCGGCACGTTGTCCAGCAGGGTTTCGTCAATATCCACCACCACTGCCGGTGGCAGGCCGCTCAGGTTGCGGGGCGGGAAGGGCAACGCGTCCCAGCTGGGATCGGCCAGGGCCACGTCGAGCTGGCGGGTGGCGTTGGCGAACACCTGGCGATAGATCAACTCGTGTTCGATGGAGGTCTGGGTCCAGAGTACGGCGTCGAGCTGGTCGTTGGCCGGCGGCGTTTGTTGGCAGCCTGCCAGCAGGCACAGGCTGGCGAAGATCAGGGGTCGCATGCAGAGGTCTCGCAGGGAAAGGGCGCGTGGGCCGCACCTTAGCCTAATCCCGCGTGGATTCACCACATTGCGAAATGTTTCGCCGGATGCGAAACTGACGTAATTGTGAATACTTATCATCTAGCACCAACCTTATCGCCGGCCCCGCGCATCCTGATCATCGAGGATGACGTGGAGCTGTGCACGCACCTGAGCAACCATTTGAGCCGTCGCGGCTTTGCCTTGAACAGCACCCATTGCGGCGACCAGGGTTTGGACCTGGCGCTGCATTCGCCGGTGGAGCTGATCCTGCTGGACATCATGCTGCCCAATGAAAGCGGCCTGAATATCCTTGCACGCCTGCGGCATGCGCGCGGCACCCCGGTGATCCTGATGTCGGCGCTGGGCGCCGAGCAGGATCGCATCACCGGCTTCAGCCAGGGCGCCGATGACTACTTGCCCAAGCCGTTCAGCCTGGCGGAACTCGATGTGCGCATCGACGCCTTGCTGCGTCGCGTGGCGATTGATTGCGGGGTCGCGAAACCGCTCGCCCGGCATTCCACATCGGGACTGGACAGCGACGCACGCGATTTCACCTGTAACGGCCGCGCCGCCGGGCTGACGGCTTCGGAATTCCGTCTGTTGTGCACGCTGCACGCACACCGGGGCGAGACGCTGAGCAAGGCTTTCCTCTACCAACAGGTGCTGCATCGCCCCTACACCCGCCTGGACCGTGGCCTCGATGTGCATGTGTGCAACCTGCGCCGCAAGCTGGCGGCCATCGATGTGCAGGGTATTCGCATCGACGCGGTGCGCCATCAGGGCTACGTGCTGCTGTGCGACAGCGCCTGATGCCGCGCCGTCATCCGCTGCTGTGGAAAATGGCGGCGCTGCAAGTGTGCTTCTGCCTGCTGCTGGTGTGGCTGGTCTGGAGCTGGGGCTTGCAGGTGGAGCGCAACACCTACTTTCTGGAACAGCCGGATCGCATCGCGCTGGCTGCGTATGCCGCCGAGGCGGAACAGCTGGCGGCCCGCGGCGATGCCCAGGCGCTGGAGCGCTGGCGACTGGCGTTGCAGCAGCGCGAGCACACCTGGGTCGCGGTGCTGGATGACTACTTGCACAGTCTGGGCACCACGCCGCTGACGGCCGAACAGGTCGGCCACCTGACTTTCATGCGCAAGCTCAGTTGGCCGATGAGCAAGCGCCTGGACGATGAATTGCCCTACGTCAGCATCGCCTTCCCCCAGCACCCCGAGCGCGGTCGACTGGTGATGCAATTGCCGGAGCGCCTGTTGCCACCGGGCCTGACGCCCTGGACCCATGTGTTGAGCCACGGCGTGGTACCGGTGCTGTTGGCGCTGGGCCTGGGGTTGCTGCTGTATCGCCATTTGGTACAGCCGTTGAACGAACTGCGTGAGCGCGCCAACGCCTTGAGTGCCGGCGACCTCGAGCCCCTGGCCAGCAGCCGCGTGACCCAGCGCCCGGACGAATTGGGCGAGCTGGCACGCGCCTATGAACACATGGCGGGGCGCCTGCGCCAGAGCCTGCACCAGCAACGGCAATTGCTGCGCACCCTGTCCCATGAAATCCGCACACCGTTGGCACGCTTGAAGATCGCCAGTGAAAGCGGCCTGTCGCCGGCCCAGCTGGAGCAGCGCCTGGGACGGGAAGTGGAGGAGATGCGCCGGCTGGTGGACGACTCCCTCAACCTGGCCTGGCTCGACACCGAAAAACCGCGCCTGGAAGCTGAAAGGGTGGTGGTGGCCTCGGTGTGGGAAGCGCTGGTGCAGGACGCGCATTTCGAAACCGGCTGGCCCCTGGATGCGCTGGTCTGCGAGCTGGACAGCGCCTGCCAGGTGCACGTGCACCTCAACAGCTTTGCCCAGGCCCTGGAAAATATCCTGCGCAATGCCATCCGCCACTCACCGCAACACGCCGTGGTGCGCTTGAGCGGCGAGCGTGACGGCGACAGCTGGTGGCTGGTGATCGAAGACCAGGGGCCGGGCGTGGCCGAAGGCGATCTTGAGCGCATCTTCGAAGCCTACCTGCGCCTGGATGGCACGGTGGGCAGCGGTTTCGGCCTGGGCCTGAGCATCGCCCGGCGCGCCATCGAACTGCAGCACGGCCGGCTGTGGGCCAGCCAGGGCACTCAAGGTCTGCGCATGAACCTGCGCCTGCCCGCGGCGAATGTTTAGAAAGTTAATGTTCTTTACTCGCAATTGCATCTGATTATCATCGGCGATCTTTGATGGCCCACCGCTATCGGTCGGGCTGACGTTTGGAGATCCGCGCATGTTCCGCTTGTCCCTGCTTGCCGTGAGTATTTGCAGCCTGTTGCCCGCCAGCAGTTTCGCGGTTGAAACCGAAGCCCCCGCGCAGATGGAGCTGCCGACCCAGACGGTACTGGGCACCGCACAGGAAGAGATCAAGCAGATGCCCGGCGTGTCGATCATCACCGCCGAAGACATCAAGAAACGCCCCCCGGCCAATGACCTCTCGGAGATCATCCGCACCATGCCTGGCGTCAACCTCACCGGTAACTCCAGCAGCGGCCAGCGCGGCAACAACCGCCAGATCGACATCCGCGGCATGGGCCCGGAAAACACCCTGATCCTGGTGGACGGCAAGCCGGTCAGCAGCCGTAACTCGGTGCGTTACGGCTGGCGTGGCGAGCGCGACAGCCGTGGTGACAGCAACTGGGTGCCGGCTGACCAGATCGAGCGCATCGAAGTCATCCGTGGTCCGGCGGCGGCGCGTTACGGCAACGGCGCGGCAGGCGGCGTGGTGAATATCATCACCCGGCAACCGGGCAGCGAAACCCACGGCTCGGCGACGATCTACCACAACTTCGCCCGGCACACGGCCGAGGGTGAGACCGAGCGCATGAACTTCGGCCTCAACGGCCCGCTGACCGACACCCTCAGCTACCGCGTGTATGGCAACATCGCCAAGACCAATGCCGACGATGCCGATATCAACAGCGGCCATGAGTCCGTGCGCACCGGTAACCAGGTCGGCACCTTGCCGGCGGGGCGCGAAGGTGTACGCAACAAGGACGTCAACGGGCTGCTGAGCTGGCAGTTCACCCCCGAGCAGACGCTCGACCTGGAAGCGGGGTTCAGCCGCCAGGGCAATATCTATACCGGCGATACCCAGAACACCAACAGCAATGCGAATGTGAAGAGCATGCTGGGCCATGAGACCAACATCCTCTACCGTGAAACCTATTCGGCCACCCACCGTGGCGAGTGGGATTTCGGCAGCAGCCTGGCCTACCTGCAATACGAAAAGACCCGCAACAGCCGCATCAACGAAGGCCTGGCGGGCGGCACCGAAGGCATCTTCGCCAACACCGATTTCTACACCACTGTGCTGCGCGACCTGACCGCCCACGGCGAGGTCAACCTGCCGCTGCACGCCGGTTTCGAACAGGTGCTGACCCTGGGCACCGAGTGGGTCGAGTCGCGGCTCGACGACCCGAGCGCCAACACCCAGACCACCACTGCCGGCGGCAGTGTCGCAGGGCTGACCAGCACCAACCGCAGCAGTACCTCGTCGTCACGCATCTTCTCGGTGTTCGCCGAAGACAATATCGAGCTGCGCCCCGGCACGCGCCTGACGCCGGGCCTGCGCCTGGACCACCACGACATTGTCGGCGACAACTGGAGCCCCTCGCTGAACCTGTCCCAGGTGCTCACCGACACGCTGACCTTGAAGGCCGGCATTGCCCGTTCGTACAAGGCGCCGAACCTCTACCAGCTCAACCCCAACTACCTGCTGTACAGCAATGGCCAGGGTTGCTATGGCTCGACCAAGAGCTGCTACCTGCAAGGCAATGCCGATCTCGAGGCCGAAACCAGCGTCAACAAGGAGCTGGGGATCGAGTACCGCAATACTGCCGGGGTGGTCGCCGGCCTGACGTATTTTCGCAACGACTACAAGAACAAGATCGAGTCCGGCCTGACGCCGGTGGGCACCGCTTCGGGCGGTTCGGGCACCACGGCCAACGCCAATATCTTCCAATGGGAAAACGTCCCCAAGGCACTGGTTGAAGGGCTCGAAGGCAACCTCACGTTGCCGTTGGCCGAGTCGCTGACCTGGACCAACAACTTCACCTACATGCTGCAATCGAAAAACAAACAGACCGGCGATGTGCTCTCGGTCACGCCCAAGTACACCCTCAACTCCATGCTCGATTGGCAAGCCACCGAGGCTCTGTCCCTGCAGGCCAGCGTGGCCTGGTACGGCAAGCAGACCCCGAAAAAGTACGATTACCACGGCAACCGTGTCACCGGCACCGGCAACAATCAACTGTCGCCCTATGCCATTGCCGGTGTGAGCGGCACCTACGCCATCAGCCAGCATCTGAGCGTTACCGCTGGCGTCGATAACGTTTTCGACAAACGCCTGTGGCGCGAGGGCAACGCCCAGGGGGTGAACAACATCGAAGGCGCGGGGGCGGCGACCTATAACCAGTCCGGCCGCACCCTGTACACCAGCCTGACGGCGTCGTTCTGATGGGGCGCGCGATCTTCCTCGCCTTGCTTGTCACCCAGGGCGCCCATGCCAGGCCGGCACCGGACCAGTTGATGGACGCGCCGGTATTGCGCGAAGCCAGCGCCTACCGTTTCAGCACCCTGGAACTGGACTCCGCCGATGGTGCGCGGCACTACCGCATCTGGCTGGGGCAACCGCCCAAGGTCAGTGCCGCCAACCCTGTGGCGTACCTGTTGGATGGCAACGCGGCGATGGCGGCACTGGATACCGAGCTGTTGAATCGCCTGTCCCACCACCCGACGCCACCGGTGCTGGTGGCGGTGGGGTACGCCACGCCACTGCGCATCGAACGCAATGCCCGCACCTTCGATTACACACCGCAGGTGGGCGAAGGCATGCAACGCGACCCACTGACGAATGTGCCCAGCGGTGGGGCCGATCAGTTCCTCGACCTGCTCACCCGGCAGATCCGGCCCTTGATCAACCAGCGCCTCGCCGTGCAGCCTGCGCGCCAAGTGCTGTGGGGGCATTCCTATGGTGGGCTGCTGGTGCTGCACACCCTGCTGACACGCCCGCAGGCCTTTGATGAGTATGCCGCCGCCAGCCCCTCGCTGTGGTGGAACAGTGGGGTGATCGAGGCCGAAGGGCTGGGCTTGCAACAACGGCTGCAGGGCCGGCGGCCGAGGCTGTTGCTGATGCGTGGCGACGCAGAACCCGCCGGTCCGACGAGGTCGGCCACGCCGCAGGATGATGCCGCGGCCAAGCGATTGCTGGTCAGGCTGCAAAGTGTCGAGGGGCTGACTACCCGCTACCAGACCTTTCCCGGCCTTGGCCATGGCCCGATGTTACCCGCGTCGTTGCGCTATACCCTCGAACACCTGTAGGCGTCATCAATCGGGTTGGCACACCAACGGCTGTCGCTCGTAGTTCAACGCCTTGTTCTGTGGCGCCAGCACATAGCTCGCACGGCAACGCTGTTCGCCCCACTTGATGGTCAGGGTGCCCCGGTCCTGCTCAACCAGCGCCAGGGCATTGCCGTTCGGGTCGGCAATTGCCAGTTGCTTGCCGTTGGCATCTTCCAATGAGGCACCAAACGACAGCGGCTTTCGTTGCGCATCAAACAACTCGAACAACACTCGCCGTCCGGTGGTGCCACTGTAATGCGCGACGACCACGGCCCCCCGGCGCGGTACCAGTTGCTGGGTGGCGTTGGTGATCTCCACGTTGCCCCCCAGGTCGCGGGTGTCGAGGCTGATCCAGTTCACCCGATAAGGTTGCGCCGTCGGGATCACCGCATAGCCGTTGGATCCGGTTTCCACACCGCTGTAACTGCTGATCTTCGCCCCGGAGATGCCCGGCACTTGAGCCAGCGCGAAGGTCTCGCTGACCGTTTGCCCCAGGTTGATACCGCCGGCATGGGCCACCACCGAACCTGCGAGGTTGACGTTCTGCGAGGTGTAGCCCTGGCCCTGGCTGTAGCCGAGGCTGACGTCGGCCACGGCGGTACGGCTGTTGATATTCACCGAGCCGGAATCGCCGCTGGTATCGCTGTGGCCCGCCTGCACCGAATAGAACGTGTCGCTGGTGTCGGCGACATAGCCGTTGATCCCCGCCTGGGTGGTGGTGTCGCCGTGTTGCCGGCTGGTGGTGACAAAGGCGCGTGGCGCGCGCGCTTGGCTGCCCAGCGGGAATGAGACGGACAGGTTCAACTGCGTGTCGCTGCTGGGTTCGCCCCAGGTGACGATCTGCTTGGTGCGTGTCACGCCCAGGTTGTAGCTCAGGTCGCCCCAGTGGCTGGTGTAGCCGGCGGAAAAACTCTGCGAGCCGCCGCGATTCCAGTAGCGCTGGTCGCTGGCATTCACGTACAGGCTGCCGAACGCACTGTTGCGTCCCAGGCTCTGGTTGATGGTCAGGTCGGTTCGGGTTTTTGAATGCCCGGTGCGAACGCGCACGTCTTCGCTGAGGTCCTCCACGTGGTCGGTGAGGGTGCGGTAGCCCTCGGTGGAGTAACGGTAGGCGGCCAGGGTGAAGTTGGTGTCGGTGCCGGCGAAGGTCTTGGCATATAGCGCACGCACGCTGCTGCCCTGGGTGGTTTGCCCGCGTGCCTTGCTGGACGAGTGGGTGGCGTCCAGGGAGAACGCGCCCAGCGAGGTGTTCTTGCCGGCGCCGACCGACACGGCGTTGTAGTCCTCGCTGGCCTGCAAACCGACGATGCCGCTGAGGTTGCTGGTCAAGCCGTACGCCAGCGTGCCACTGAGAAAATGCGGGGTCGCCAGGCCGTCGGCGTTGCTCTTGAAGGTACCCGCCGAAACGCTGTATTTGACCTGGCCTTCACGCACCATGATCGGCAGGCTGGAGAACGCCTGCATCGTCACGCGGCGGCTGCCGTCGGCTTCGGTCACGGTGATTTGCAGGTCGCCGTTGGAGCCGCTGGGGTAGATGTCGTTGATCTCGAACGGCCCTGGCGCGACGTTGGCGGTGTAGAGGATGTAGTCGTTCTGGCGAATTTCCACGGTCGCGTTAGTTTGCGCCACACCCCGGATCACGGGCGCATAGCCGCGTTCGCTGTCGGCGCGCATGCCTTCATCGGAGGCCAGTTTCAGGCCGCGATAGCGCACGCTGTCAAACAGGTCGGTGTCGGAGAAAATTTCACCGGCGCTGAACTGACCCTTGATCGCCGTCACATCATGCTGCAGGTAGGTGCGGTTGCTGGTGTAGGTGTTCGAGCGCCCGGTACCGCCACTCAGGTTCGATTCGTTGCGCAGACGCCAGGCGCCGAGGTTGATGCCGTTGCGCAGGCCGAGGTTATTGGCGATGCGGGTGTCGTAGTCGCCCGCAGTACGACTGCTGTTGAGCTGGTAGTTGATGAAGGCGGCGGGGACGCCTTCGTCCCACAGCTGCGGGTCGACATAGCCGCGCAAGCCACGTTGCATGGCCACTTGCGGAATGCTCGCCAGCAGGCGCAGGCGGCTGCTGTCATAGCGCACGTTGGCCTCTTCGATTATCTCGGCCAGGGCGTAGCAGTCCTGCGGGTGATGCGGGTCGAGTTTGCCCTCGGCCTGCAAGCGGGCCAGGTCGATGCCCAATTGCTTGAGCAGGTCGAGGTTCAGGCAGGCTTCGACGCGACCGTTGTGGGGGTTGCGCTTGAAGTCGATATCGCGCCGGCCCACCAGCACCTCGTTGCTGTACAGGTCGACGCGGTAATTGCCCGGCAACACGCTGTTCGCGGAGAGCAACTGCTGCAGGTCGACGGTGGACTGTGCACCTTGCAGGAACGTGGTGTTGAAGCGCTCCGCAGGCTCATCGGCCATTGCCCAGGCCGGCAGGCTGGCGGCCATCGCGAGCGACAGTGTCTTCAACGTCAGTGCGCCGTGCGCGGGCCTGTTGCTGGAAAAAAAAGACATGCGAAGACCTGTGACATCCCGGGTTGGCGAACAGGCGGGCACGCAAACACGCACGCGAGGTGAGCCTGTGGATTAGAAAAGGGGCTTAGGGTTTGCGGCGTGATTCCGTGGCGTGCGCGGGGGCGGCAGCACCGACGGCCAGGGGCGCGGTGTACGCGTTCTGTGCACCGTAGTCATTGATGCTGGAAAACGACAACTGCACCGGCCCGCTGGCAGGCGTGGCGCCGAGCGGGAACTGTTTCTCCTCGCCGGGCGCGATCATGGTGGAGTCGCTGGCCAGTTGCGCCTGCACTTTGATGTCGGCCATGGACACGTGGTAGAGCGTCGGGTTTTTCACCCGCAGCAGGGTCTGTGCGCCATGTCTGGCCAGGCGCCACTCGAGCTGCGCTGGGGCCTGCAACGCACTGCCTGCGAGGCCGGCAGGGCGGTAGAAAATCTTGATGCGTTGGCGGATCGCCAGTTGCAGGGTGTTCTCGGCCTCGCTGGCCTTGGGGATCTCCTGCACGTTGAGCCACACCACCGACTCGCGGTCCGTGGGCATGCCGGCGCCCTCATACAGGATGCGCAGCAGTTGCTGTTCCTTGGCGAACACCCGCGCCAATGGTGGGGTGACGGCAAACGGTGCGCGGCTGCCGCTGGCATCGTTCATGTCGACCCAGGATTGCACCAACACGTCCTGGTTACCGTTGCGCACGGTGATATTGGCTTCCCTGTGGGCGCCATCGAACACGATACGGGTGGCATTCAGTGAAATGCTGGCGGCGGCCTGGGTAGCCATAAGCATGCCCAGCAGCACCAGGCTCATGGCGATAGAACGAGGCGGCATGAGGGGTATCCGGTGTCATCAAAAAGGGAATGGCGAGGCCGCATGGCCTCGCGCGTTCGGTGCACGGGGCGCCGGGGTTATTCGTATTGCAGGATGAACGGCAGGGTTGCATCACCGCGACCGGCGGTGGACGCACCGGCGGCACCGGTGGTGACGTAGGCCGCCGCGAAGCTCAGGGTAGCGTCGCCGCCTTCAGTGCCTTGACCGTGCATGGTGCTTTCGATACGTGCGGTGGCTGGCGAGCTCAGATCGATCAGCGTGCCTTTGCTGTCCAGGAGGGCGATACCGACGTTTTGCGCGGTGGCCGAACCCGGGTTCAGGGCCAGTACGTTCTTGCCGGTCACCAGGCCCGAACCGCCGTTGTTGGCGTCAAAGATCATCGCCACCTTGGTGCCCTGGTTGCAGTTGACGTTCAGGTTGAAGTCTTTGGCGGTAACGCGACCTGCGGTTGGGTTTTCCGCGGTGCCCATGTCCTTGATCGAGACGTTGCCCATGTCGACCGAGATGGTGCGATCGGAGTTGGCGCCGTCCACCGAGCAGGCGTCGTTGTTGATCACGCCGGTGAAGGTGATTTTGCCGCTGCCGCCCAGGGTAGGAGTAGGCGCTGCCGTATCGTCGGCGAACGCACTGCCGGATGCGGCGATAATGGCCGAGGCGATAACAGCCAGGGAAAACTTCTTCATGATGATGTCCGTTAGTGTTAGTTGGAGAATGTAACTACTGAACTGCCAGGAAAGAGTAAAAGGCGAGGTCGTTGACCAGAATAAGACGATTCTTATAAGTCGAAACTCAGGCGCACTGGTTACGCGTCAAGAACAGGCGGGGAGTCTGAAAATAAAGGGCGAAGCCATTGTCGGCGAATGGCTTGCGAGTGGTTCTTTAGTTGAAAATGTTACGCGCCAGGCAATAAGCGAGCAGGTCTTGGTCGCTGTTGACTTCAAGTTTGCGCATGGCCGATATCTTTTGTGCGCTGATGGTTTTTGAACTTCGATTCTGGCTGCGTGCAATATCACTGACACTCATGCCGGAGATAAACAAGCGCAGGATCTCGAACTCTTTGGGCGACAAGCTGGTAAAGCGCTCGTCGAAGTCGGTGAGGGTTTCGATCACTGATGTCTTGGGCGGTTCCAGGCTGCGATAGGCGCTCTGCTGGGCAATGGCCTGGAGTGCCAGTTGAATCTCGGTGTGCAACTGGCTTTTCTGGATGATGCCGACCACACCCAGCTCTTGCAGGCGGGTGAGAATCAGGTGGTTGGAAATCATCGTGAGGATCAGGACCTGCACTTGTGGGAAATGCCGTTTCAGGTATTCCACCAACTTCAGGCCATCGCCGTAGGGCGAGTCGCCCGGCATGTTGTAGTCGGTGATCACGATGTCGGCGCCCTGGCGCTGCAGCAAATCGATCAGCCCGGCCGAACACACGGCCTCGCCGACCACTCGAAAGCGCGTGTCGCGTTCCACCAGCTCGCGAACGCCCAGCAACACGATCGGGTGATCGTCGGCGATTACCACGTTGAATTTTTTCATAAGGGGCCGTCCGTAGTGCCGGTTCAAGTGAGTGAAGAGTGCCCGGGCTGGAGAGTCTCCAGGACGGCCGACAGTCGCTGCATGACCGCTTTCACCTTGAGCGTAAGGTCAGTGTCGAGGCTGCCACGGTTAAGTGCGCTTTCCAGTTCGATGCAGGCGTGGGCCAGGTCGAGCGCCTGGACGGCACCCAGGGCGCCGGCCAGCGAATGCAGGCGTTGGCCAAGACCGTGGGCGTCGCGCTGGGCCAGGGCGGCGTCGATACCTTGCAAGTCCTGCTCCACGCTGCTGATGAACAGCGGGCGCATTTTCTCCGATAACTGCACGCTGTCGTTGAATGACGCGGTGGCTGGCGCAACCGGCGGCTTGACCTTGCACAGCTTGATCAACTGGCCACGCAAGGTTTGCAGGCTCAAGGGCTTGACGATCCAGGCGTTCATGCCCACCGCCAGGCAGCGCACGCCTTCCTCGCGCATCGCATTGGCGGTCACGCCGACGATCGGCAACTGCGGGTCGTGCTCGCGCAGGGCCCTGGCCAGGTCATAGCCATTCATCAACGGCATATTCACGTCGGTCAGCACCAGGTCAAAGGCGTGCGGTTGCCACAAGTGCAGGGCCTGCTCGCCATTGGCGGCCAAGGACACCGAGCAACCGAGTGCTTCCAGCTGTTCCTTGATAATCGCCTGGTTGACCGGGTTGTCCTCGGCCACCAGGATATGCAACCCCAACTGCCCGGCACTTTGCAGGCGCGTCGCAGGCGGTTGCTCATGCTTGCCGTGTTGTGCCAGCGAGACCGTGGCGGCGATGGCACGTACATCGTACATATCCACCCTCCAACCCTGGGCCGTGTGCAGCGGCGGGCTGTGCGCACCTGGCAGGCACAGCACGCGCTGGCCGACCCAGGGCCGCGCGGGGTCGCTGGCGAACAGGTCCACCAGCACCGCGTGGCGATTGTCCTGTTCCTGGGTGGGCGCCGCCAGCGCCGCCGCAATGCCCAGGCGGTTGAGCCAGTCACTCATTGACTGTGCCAGCTCGCGCACCGGTGCCTGCACATACACCGGCGTCGGGCTGGGCTCGATCAGCGGCAGGTTGGTCAAGGCACCGCCACACAGCGGCAGGCGCATTTTCAATGTGAAGCTGCTGCCCAGGCCCGGCTCGCTGACCACTCTGATCTCGCCGTCCATCATCTGCGCCAGCCACCGGCAGATCGGTAATCCCAGCCCGGCGCCGCCTTCGCTGGCGGTGTCCGGTGCCTGGTAAAACAGATCGAACAGCTTGGCCTGCTGCGCCTCGGGGATGCCCACGCCGGAGTCGGTGACTTGCCATTCCAGCTCAACGTGGTTGGCGTCCTGTGCCGTGACCCGGGCGCGGATCACCACGCGGCCGATGTCGGTGAACTTGATGGCGTTGCTCACCAGGTTATTGAGAATCTGGCGAATCCGCATCGGATCGCCCATGACGCAGTCCGGCAGTTGCGGGTCTATGCAGCTGTAGAGCTGCAAACCCTTGCGCTGGGCGAAGGCGGCGTAGGTGTGCAGGGTGTCTTCGAGCATGTCCAGCGGGCAGAAATCCACGGCTTCTATCGCCATTTGCCCGGATTCGATTTTCGACACATCGAGCACATCGCTGATCAGTTGGAACAGCGTGCCGGATGAGCGCTGGATGGTCTGCAGGTAGGTTTTCTGGTGCGGGTCCAGATCTGTCAGCCCGAGCAGTTCAAGGGTACCGAGCACGCCATACAGCGGTGTGCGGATTTCATGGCTCATGGTTGCCAGGAACAGGGTCTTGGCCTCGTTGGCCGCATCGGCGGCGCGGCGGGCGTCTTCCAGGGCCTGGGCGTCATCGATATGACGGGTGATGTCGTTGAACGCATACAGGCGCACGTCTTCGGCCTGGTAGCGGGTCGACACGAAGCCGATCTGCAGGTGCCGGCCTTCGATCTCCAGGTGCGTCTCGCCGCTCTCAGCGCCCTCAGGTGTACCGGCCATGGCCGCTACCAGGCATGCGGTGCCCGGCCATTGCTGGGCGCGCTGGTTTTCGATAAGCACCTTGCCGTCGCTGCGGCGCACCACGCATAGGCCGGTGGGTGCGGTGTCGATGATCACGCGGCTGAACGCCACGCTTTCGGCAATGCGCTCGTGGGCCAGGCGCGCCGGGTTGATTACCTGGCGCCGATACCAGCGGCTGCCGCCCCAGCCGAGGGTGATCAGGCCGCCGAGAAACAACGCCAGGCTGCTCAGCGGCCACAGCGCAGAGTGGAAGAAGTGCGCGTAGTTCAGGCCGTAGACCGCGCTCCAGGGCCGGTCACCGGCCTGGGTCATCTTGAATTCGAAGCCATCGGCGTTGAAGTGCACGCCATCGCTGAGCGATGCGTCGACGTCGGGCCCGGCCAGCCGCTGGCCGTCGGGCCCCATCAACGTGAGGCGATCGAATGCCGAGTGATCCAGGGCGCGCTGTACATCGTCGACCCGCGACAGGTCGAGCAAGGTGCCGACTACCGCCTGCTCCTGACCGCCAAGTGGCAGGCCGATATACGCCAGCAAATGTTCGGCGGCGGGACCGGCTTGCCAATACACACGGTTTTGTTCCAGGGGCTGGGGCGTCTGCTCCAGGCGTTGTTGCACTGCGTTGACCAGCGCCACCAGGTTGCCCGTGTCCTCTGTGCTTTCGCGACGTTGGTAGCCCACGGACGGCACGGTAATGGTGTAGTTCGCCTGACGATTGAACAGGAAGGTTTGTGGTGCCTCGTAGGGCGACGAGGACCAGAAGGCGCTGTAGTAGCTGGTCAGGTGGGCGCCCAGCGCGAAAATCTGCGGCCGGGCAGCGACATTGACCTGTTGCTCATCGAACTTGGCGCTGAAGGGCACCGAAAACGAATACTTCTGGCCTTCGTACAGCGTGCGGTGGTTGTCGACCATGCGGCTTTTCAGGCTGACCTGCACATGGGTGGCACGCAACAGTTCGGCCTGGATGCCCGGGTGGGTCAGGCTCTTGAGATAGGACTCCTGCTCCTGCAGGTTTTCCATCAGCCGCGCGAAGTGAAAGCGCGTGGCGCCGTAGCGGGTTTCGATCCCGCGTTGCAGTGACCAGTAGTTGGTCAGGACCAGCAGCAACGCGATGCCAATCAGCACCATCAGGCCTTTGTTCAGGCGCAATGAGCTGCGGGTGAAAGCTTCGAGGATCGCGTTGTTGTGCTTCATCAAGGGTTTCCGCGGGCGCAGGATAAATCGGCACTGGATGGAGCTTACTCCTTAATACGGGGTAAATAATCCGGGGCCGGCTGCTAGTGAGATGTCGCAGGGCCATCATTGTTCAGTAGTTGTTGAAATTGATCCGGCGACACCGCGTGGGAGATCAGAAAACCTTGCACCTGGTTGCAGTCGATCTTGCGCAGGAGCGCCAGTTGCTGGGGCGTCTCCACCCCTTCGGCGACCACGGTCAGGCCGAGTTTGCGGCCCAGCGCGATGATGCTCGCCAACGCCTGGGCAATGCCTTCGTTGTCATGGCTGCCCTGGACCAGCGCCTGGTCGATCTTGAGTTCGGTAAACGGCGTGGACACCAGGTTCAGGTACGAGCTGTAGCCCTTGCCGAAATCATCCTGGGACAGCCCGAACCCCTTGATGCGCAGGCGGCAGGCACCGGCATAGAAGTTACTGATGTCCTGCGGTACCGAGCACTCCATCAACTCGAAGCAGATCATCCCCGGGATGCCATCGTGGTGCAGCACGAACTCCAGCAAACGGTCCGCCAGGTCGTGGCTGTTGAGCAGGTGGGTGGGCAGGTTGATCGACACCGGGATTTCATAGCCACGCTGGCGCCAGTGTTCCTGGGCGTGGATCGCCTGCTTGAGCACCAGCCACAGTAGTCGTTCCTCCAGTTCGAAGGCCTTGATCGCCGGCAGGAAGGCACCCGGCAGCATCACGCCTTGCTCGGGGTGCATCCAGCGCACCAACGCTTCGGCGGCGACGATACGGCCGTTGGCTAGGGATTTTTTCGGTTGGAACCAGGCCTGGAACTGGCCGGCGCTCATGGCCTGGATCAGGCTGTGACGGTCGATGTCCACGTGCTCGGGCATTGCGGGGGAGGGCTTGCACACCCTGTTCCTGAGTTGTTCCACCAGGCTGCGCAACGCATCGGCGGCAACCGGTTTCGAGATCAGCCCGATCACCTCCACATCGAGGTTTTTTGCCACCAGGCTGGCCGCCATCAACATGCGTCGCGACGCAGCGCTCATGATCGCCAGCGCCGGCTTGCAGCGCAGGCTGGCCAGGCACTGGATAAACTGCATGCCGTCCATGCCGGGCATCAGCAGGTCGGTCAGTACCAGGTCGAAATCCCGCTGGCGCAGCTGCTCCAGCGCTTCTTTGCCATCCGCGGCGGTTTCGAGCATGAACTCCCCCAACTCACTGAGCAGGTGCTGCAGGTAGATGTGCTGCAGGGGATGATCCTCAACAATCAAAATACTAAGGGGCTTCATGGGTGATCCGTGCATAAGGCGCCAGGGAGTTGAATAGAGCCCGCAACGCAAAGGGTTTGACCAGGCAGTGGTTCATGCCGGCGGCCAGGCACAGGTCGGCCTCGCCGCGCATGGCGTTGGCGGTGGCCCCGATAATCGGCAACGGGCAGCCCTGGCGGCGCAGTTCGCGCGCCAATTCATAGCCGTTGATATGGGGCATGTTCACGTCCGTCAACACCACGTCGAAGTTGCCGGCGGTGTACAGCTGCAACGCTTCCCGGCCATCGGCCGCCAGCTCCACGGTACAGCCGAGCTCTTCGAGTTGGTCACGCAGTATCAGCTGGTTGATGATGTTGTCCTCGGCCACCAGCAGGTGCAGGTTGAGTTTATTCAGGTCACGCTGGCGCGTGTGCTCATCGGCGCGGGCCACCCACAGCCCTTGCGCCTGGCTGACGGCCTGATGAATAGCGCCCAGGTGGTTGAGGTTGACGTGCCAGGCACCGGCGTCGGCCTCCAGGGCCGTGCAGGCGTTGCTGCTGACGTGAATCACCGGGCCCGGCCACTCGGGCACCAGCAACGGGTCGATGCTGCCGGGGTGCACTTGCAGCAGTAGATGATTGTCCGCCAGGGTCGGCAGGCCGGTCTGGGCCCTGGCGCCCCAGCGACGCAGCCAGCCACTGACCGAGTTGGCCAACTCCGGAATCGGCGAGGCCACGTAGATAGTCTCGGCCAATAGGGGGGGCATGGGCGGGGTGGGGGCCTCTTCCAGCGGCAGGATCAGACTGAAACTGCTGCCCAGGCCGAGTTCGCTGACCATGCGGATATTGCCGTTCATCAACTCCGTCAGGCGTTGGCATATCGGCAGGCCCAAGCCGGTGCCGGCGACCACATTGGTGTTGCCTTCACTCTGGTAGAACGGTTCGAAAATCATCGCCTGGTCTTCCTGAGCGATGCCTTTGCCGGTGTCCGAGACTTGCCACAACAGGCTGGAACGCTCGCCGTCGCGGCCCAGTACTTTGACCCGCAGCACCACGCGCCCGTAGTCGGTGAACTTCACCGCGTTGTTGAGCAGGTTGTTGAGTATCTGACGGATGCGCGTCACGTCGCCGATCAAGCGTTCCGGCAGCGTGGGATCAAAGCAGGCGTACAGTTGCAGGCCCTTGCCCTGGGCGGCTGCGGCGTAGCCCTGGATGATTTCGTGGACCAGGTCCAGGGGCGAGAATTCGCTCAACTCCAGGGCCAGTTGCCCGGCCTCGATCTTCGACACATCCAGCACGTCGCAGATCAACTGCAGCAGCGTCGAGGAGGAGCCTTCGATGGCATGCAGGTAGTCCTTCTGCTGGGCGTCCAGTTGCGTGCGCGCCAGCAATTCCAGGGTGCCGAGCACGCCATACAACGGTGTGCGGATTTCATGGCTCATGGTTGCCAGGAACAGGGTTTTGGCGGCGTTGGCGGCATCCGCCGATTGGCGTGCTTCTTCCAGCGCCGCCTCGACTTGCTTGCGTGCACTGATATCGCTGAACGCGCAAAACAGCACGTCCTCGCCGCGATAGCGGGTGGGGGCGCTGCTCAGGTACAGGTGGCGGCCGTCGATGGTTTCGAAGTAGTCACTGTGTTCGCTCGGCTCGCAGGCAAAGGCCTGCTCGATCCAGCCGGCGCGCAACGCCTCACGCTCCGGGCCGTGGCCCAGCCACTGTTGGGCCAGGGTGTTTTCCAGCACCACCTGGCCGTCGGTGCGGCGCAGCACGCAGAGGGCAACGGGCGCGGTCTGGATCACGTCGCGGCCGAACGCCTCGCTTTCGATCAAGGCCTGGATGCGATGGATCGAAGGGATGATGAAGCGCTGGTCGACGCGGCGCATCACCAGCCAGATCAACGTCAGGCTGAACAGGCAGAACAGCAGCGAGCCGAGCAACTGTTTCCACAGGCCGGTGACCACCGCGCGCAGGTCGATGGAGTACATCAGTTGCCAGTCCGAGGACTTCAGATGCTTGCGGATCACCAGGTGGTCGGGCAGGAAACCACTGCCGACAAACCCGAAAAAATTGTCTTCCCTGGGCTTGAGGCGTTGCTGGCTCAGCTGTGAGTCGTGACTGTTGGTGAAGACCAGCATGCCCTGGGAGTTGAGCATCATGAATTCGCCGGCGCTCTGGTCGCTGAGGGTCTGGGACACTTCGCGGCTTTCCATTTCCAGGCCCAGCCAGCCGGAGCGAGGGTCGCGCTCATCCAGGCGAATGAAGATGTAGAGGTGCGAGTGCTGCTCGGTCTTGTCGCTGAGCCACAGCTCCTTGAGTGTGCCCGGGTCGCTGTTTTGCAGGGCCTTGAGGCGGTTGAGCATGCATTTGGAAATCGGCAGCACCTGCGCAGTGGAGTCGTACAGCCGCGTCACCTGTGGGGTCGGGCCGGTGTTCACGTAGAGCAGGTTGACCTGCTTGGCCTTGAGGTAATCGCGCATGCGCGTGGTCAGCCAGATGCTCCACTGGTTGCCTGGCGTGTCACCCAGTTGCAGGTGTTGTTCCTCCTCCGAGGGTGGATAGATCCTTGCCTGCTTGCGCACTGCGGACAGGCTGAGGCTTTCGAGCAGGGCCTCGCGGTTGGTGAAAAAAGTGTGGGCTTCGGCGATGGCGCTGCTCATGTAGCCGCGGCGCTGGGAGATGTCGTTGTTGAACGTCGACAGTAGAAAGGTATAGACCCCGCTCAGGATGCCGATCAGCAGTACGGTCGCAAAAATACGAAGCAGCCTTCTGGCTGCTTCGGGTCGGGAGAGGACGGGGTTGATCTGGAGCAGATAACTTTTCAATCGCATCGGCGCACTTTAAACAGCACGGTGCACCGGGGGTATAAGACGATCCTTAAAACGGGCCTACTTGTAGTGCATATCCACCACCACGGCGGCGTCGAAGGCACCCGGGATCGGCAAGGTGCGCCATTTCAGGTCGGCGCGGAATTCATCGTGGCTCTGGCCCAGCCCCATCAACTCTTGCAGCGTGAACCAGTTATTGAACGGCAATTGCTGTTGGCTCTCGGCGCGGGACAGCGCGATGCCCACCGAGCTGTTGTTATCCGGCACCAGCAAGCCATTGATCACACTGCCGCCCCCCGCCGTGCTGGCGAAGCGTGCGCTGATGGTGTAGGGCGTGTCGCAGCCCTTGCGCAGGTTCAGGCTGAAGTTGGCGCTGCTGGCCACTTCACCGATGGCAGCCTTGCGCGACGGTGTTGGGAAGTTGACCACGCTGGGGGTGATGGTCAACTCGGGGGTACAGGGCACGAAGCGGATATCGTTCATGCCGGTGACCACGTAGTTGAAATTGCTGTTGGGCCGCGAGTTGAGCCCGCGCACGCCGTCGAGCTGGAATACCCGGTAGGAGGTCAACGTACTGGCTTGCCCGCTGGGTGGCGTGGGGTCGTATTTCTCGATGAACACGCTGAAGTTGAGGGTAAAGCGCGCCTTGTCCCAGCCGACGCAATTGGCCAAGTTGCAGCCTCGATCGGAATAGAAGCCGGTACCGACCTTGCCGGTGCTTTGGGTAATCGGCTGGTTGTTGTAGCGAATGCCCACGCGAATACCCGTGCCGATACTCACGCCGGCCGGATTGACGTAGAAATACACTTCTTCGCGGCCATGGCCGTAGTCGTCCTTGCAGATCACATCGGTCGAGCGCGGGCCCGACTCCCAGATGATGGTGCCGTTGGGCGCATCGGCGGCCACCGCCAGCGCAGTACCCAGTGCCTCCTGGGTGATGATCGAGTTGGTGCCGTCCTCACGGCAGGCCAGGGCGTGGCTGGTAGCCGGCAGGACCGCACAGGCCCACAGCAGCATCGGTAAGCAGTGTTTGGTGAGTGACATGGGGGCAGATACTCCGCGATCTATCACTTGAGCGCCGCACTATGGCGGGCCTGCAAGCCGATATCGGTGATTTCGGTGAAGTGAAGGGGGGTGCCTTTGGCCAGACGTCTCGGTGCGGTGAGGGTTTTGCTCTCATGGGGTTTGAGCAGCAGGTAATCGCTGAGCGCCAGGCTGTCGGTCTGCACATTGACCAGCGACAGGTGAAACGCGCTGGGGTTACTGACGGTGATAGTCGGCCCGTCGTCGCTGCGCCATGATAATTGCCGCACCGCCTCGGCCGAGCCACCCTTGAGCGCGGGCGGCCGATAGAACAGCTTGAGCCGTTGGCGTATTGCGAACTGCACGCTGTTGGCGTCTTGCGCCTTGAGCGGAATTTCCATGACGTTGAGCCAGAACAACGACTCGCGATCGGCGGGCAAGCCTTCCCCGGCATACAGGATGCGCAGCCGGTGATGTTCCCCGGCGCCCAGTCGCACCAGCGGTTCGGGGGTGGCAAACGGCACGGGGCCTGCGGCTGAATCGTCCTCGCCGGTGACCCAGGTTTGCACCACGACGTCACGCGGTGCCTGATTGACCACGCTGATACTGGCGGCCTTGTCCTGGCCGAAGTAGATCAGGCGCGTGCCTTCGATCTTCAACGCAGCACGGGCGGGTGGCGGTGCGAGAGCCAGCAGCGCACAGGCCAGCATCGCCATTCTGAGTAGAAACATGAGCACAATTGAAATCCATGGGAGCGTGTGGGGACGCAGCCCATGGTAGGGAGAGGTGCGCGCGGGGGCTTTCAGGCGATTCTTAAAAGTGTGCCGGTGTACCGGCTTAGCGTTTCAGAATCGCCTTAAAGTCAGGTTTGCCGCCCGACGGTTAACGTAGCGGCGTTGAATGATCGACGCTGATGCCCAACTGTCAGGTTTACCTATGTCCAATAAAGCGTTACGCCTTCTGATTGCCGATGCAGACCTTCTGCAACGGATCAAGATCGAGAAAATGCTCAACCAGATGGGCTATCACCGTATCGCCCCGATTGGTTCGTTCGACGAACTGCTGGCGTTGACGCGTTCCCCCGGCGTGGCATTCGACCTGTTGATCATCAACATGGCGCTGGTGCATACACGGGAGGTGAACCTGTTGAAGTACTGCCATGACAACCCGCTGATCCGCCACACACTGGCGTATGACGGCCAATGTGCGCAGAGTTCAAGGGTGTCGGTGTCGGTAAGCCAGACCTTGCATTTGTCGCTGTCGCAATCGCCGGACTTCAACTCGCTGCGCCGTTGCATGGAGATGCTCGATCCCTTGCACACGCCACAGTCACTGGAGCGCCCGACGCTGCGCGCAGTAGACACGGAGCGCATGGCGCCCCGGGGCAGTAAGGGTTCAATAGGCACGCGTGGGTTTTGCCCCGGCGACCCGGCGGTGGTCGCGTGTGCGATCGGGTTGTCGCCCAAGCGCTAGGGGGCTGGCGTTACAAAATGCTCAACGGGTAACTGATGATCACCCGATGCTCATCGCTGTCACGCTGGGTGGTCACTTCGGTGCGCAATGAGGCATGGCGCAAGGCGATGCTCAGGTTCTTCAGCGGGCCTTGCTGGAACACATAGCTCACGGTCAGGTTGCGTTCCCACTCGCTCTTGTCACCCGTTGGCGTGCGGATGTTCGAGCCACTTTCGTACATGCCCATAAAGCTCAGGCCTGGCACGCCGACCGTGGCGAAGTCATAGCCGTAACGCACCTGCCAGGTGGTTTCCCCGGCGCGCTGGAATTTGCCGATCATCGACTCGGTCATGAAGTAGGCCGTGGAACCGTCCCCCTGGTTCAGCCACACCGCATCGCTGTCGCCGCTGACCTGTTGCAGGCCGGCGGCAATCGTATGGCCGTCGACCAGGTAAGTGAACAGGGCGCTGCTCAGGCGGCTGTCGACCTTGCCCTTGGTCACGCCGTCGCCGTAGTAGCCGAAGGTGTAGAACGCCGGGTCGTTGCCGTTGGCACCGTCGGAGCGGTTATCGAAGTGGCGCAGGTCGGTGCGCAGGGTGCCCGGGCCGATCTGCCAGTCGTACTTGAGGCCCAGGAAGTTCTGCTTGTAGAAGTCCTGCAGGTTGCCATAGTAGTACTGCAACGTCAGGTCTTTGGTGGGTTTGTAGTCGACGCCGCCGTAGTAGAACTTGTTGACGAACTCACCGCTGACCGCGTTGTTGGCGCCCGGGATCGACATGCCCATCTGGTTGCTCGAACCACGGCCTTTCACGTGTTCCAGCTGGCCGAGGGTGAAGGTGAAATGGTCCAGGTCCTTGGACTGCACCTGTCCGCCGTTGAAGGTCTGTTGCAGCATGCGGTCGGTGGACATCACCACCGGCAGCATCGGCACCAGGGTCCCGTATTTCAGCTCGGTCCGGGCAAAGCGCGCCTTGGCGGTCAGGCCCAGGCTGCCGAACTGGTCCACCGCGCGGCCATCGTGATCGGTGGGGAACACGTTGCCGTTGAACGCAGTGCTTTGCGGGTTGTAGTGACGGCCCTTGCCGGAGTCCAGGCGCACACCGAACATGCCGATGGCGTCGATGCCGAAGCCCACCGTGCCCTGGGTGAAACCCGACTCGAAGTTGGCGATAAAGCCCTGGCCCCATTCCTGGGTGTAGTTGGGGTCGGCCGCGCCGCTGCGGTTGTCGGCGTTACTGAAGAAGTTGCGGGCCAGCACGTTGAGCTTGCTGTCTTCCACCAGGCCGGCGGCGTAGCCCTGTTGGGCGATCAGCAGGCCACAAAGACCGGCGAGTACTGTTGGTGCGCGATTGAAAAGCTCCATCGGTGTCATCCCCATGTGTGTTTGGTTTTTTTGAGGGCAGTCAAAAGCGGCAGTGAAGGTTTTCTATTTGTTTTCAGGAGCAGGTGTTTCAGGAGCAACGGTGGCCGGCACGACATGCAGTCGCACCGGCGGCAAGCGGTACAGGATGAACAGCGCCAGCACGCCGATCCCGGCGCACAGCAACAGGCCTACGCCAACGGACTGCGCCAGGGCATCCCGGGCCAGGTTCAGCCACGGCGAGGCGTCGAGGTTGGCATGCAACAGCGTTTGCGGATCGGCGTACGCGGCAATGCCCTCGGCGTGATTCGCGGCGAGAAACACCCGCTGCACATTGGCGCTGTACAGCAGGTTGACCAGCACCCCCATGCCCGCAGTGCCGAGCAGCCCGCCGACCAGGCGCAGGGACTGGGTCAGCGCCGTGGCAATCCCCAGGAACTGCCGTTCGGCCAGGGTCTGGGTGAAGACCGTGAGGTTGAGCAGGATAAATCCCAGCCCCAGGCCGGCCAGCAGGATCAAACCGAGCAGCAGGTTGAACGCGGCCCCGCGCCCGACCACCGCCAGGCCCAGGCACGCCAGCAGCAGTGCGACAAAGCCTGCCAGAGGCAAATGGTTGGGGTTGCGCAAACGGGTCACGATGCGGCTGTTGACGATGGCCCCCAAGGTGATGCTCAACGCCAGCGGCGTGATCAACAGGCCGGCGTCCTGGGGCGAGTAGCCGTAGGCGCCTTGCAGCAACAGCGGCAGGTAGAACAACAGCGAAAACATGATCGCGCCGGCCGCCACCGACAGTGCGAACAACCATCGCAGGCTCGGCAAACTGAACAGCGCCGCCGGCAACAGCGCATGGGGGCAACGCCGCTCCCAATGCCACAGCGCGCTGATCGCGGCCATGCAGCCCAGGCCCAGGGCGGCGCTCAACGCCAGGCTCGAATGCCCCAGCCACTCCACAAATAGCTGCAGGCTGCCCAGGGCCAGAGCGATCAATAGCGCGCCGGGCCAGTCCAGGCGAATGCCGCTGCGCTGCTGCGGGCGGTACCAGGGCAGAAAGCGCCAGGCGATCAACAGCGCCAGGCACCCCAGGGGCAGGTTGAGGTAGAACACCGAGCGCCAGCCAAAGGCGCCGGTCAGGTAACCCCCCAGGCCCGGGCCGATGGCATTGACCACGCTGAACAGCGCACTCAAGAGCATTTGCCAGCGCAGGCGTTGACGGGTATCGGGAAACAGTTCGGGAATGCAGGCGAACGCGGTGCCGATCAGCATGCCGCCGCCCACGCCTTGCAAGGCGCGGCCGATCACCAGCACCCGCATGTCATCGGCCACGGCGCAGGCCAGGGAGGCCAGGGTGAAAATCAACGTGGCGGCGAGCACGAACGGCTTGCGCCCGTAGTAATCCCCCAGCCGCCCGAAAATCGGAATGGTGACGATGGACGCCAACAGGTAACCGGTGGCCACCCACGCGTAGAGTTCAAATCCATCGAGTTCGGCGACGATGCTCGGCAAGGCGTTGCCGATCACCGTCTGGTCGAGTGCCGAGAGCATCAGCACCAGGGAGATGCCGAGCATGGCCAGCAAGGCTTGCTGGAAACTCAAGGGCGGGTGGGCTGCCACGGTCATGGTCGGCCCTCAGCGCAACGCGGTGACGGCGGTGGCGATGCGTGCACAGCCCTGGTCGAGAGTAGCGATCGCGGTGGCGATCGACATACGGAAAAACGGCGCCAGGCCATACGCCGTGCCGGCCACCACCGCCACGCCCTGGCTTTCCAGCAGGTACATCACGACGTCGCTGTCGGTGTGCAGCACCTTGCCCTCGGGCGTGGTTTTACCCAGCAGGCCAGCGCAATTCACATACAGGTAGAACGCACCATCGGGCTTGCGGCAACTGAGGCCGGGAATGGCATTGAGCAGCTCCAGGCAGCGGTCGCGGCGTTGCTGGTAGACCAACACGCTTTGCTTGACGAAGCTCTGGTCGCCGTTGAGCGCTTCCACCGCCGCTGCCTGGCTGATCGAGCAGGCGTTGCTGGTGGACTGCGATTGCAGGGTGGCCATGGCGCCGATCAGGTCGGCGGGGCCGGCGGCGTAACCGATGCGCCAGCCGGTCATGGCGTAGGTCTTGGACACGCCGTTGACCACCAGGCTGCGCTCGCTCAAGGCCGGCTCGATGGCGAGGATATGCGGGTTGTCCAGGCCGTCGAAACGGATGTGCTCGTAGATGTCATCGGTCATCAGCAGCACATGGGGATAGTCCAGCAGCACATCGGCCAGGGCGCGCAATTCGCTGTGGCTGTAGCTGGCGCCGGTGGGGTTGCTGGGGGAGTTGAGCAGCAGCCAGCGGGTACGCGGGGTGATCGCCGCGCGCAGCTGGCCTGGGGTCAGCTTGAAGCCGTTGTGTTCCGGGCAGGCGAGGGTCACAGGCTCGCCTTCGCAGGCCAGCACCATGTCCGGGTACGACACCCAGTACGGCGCCGGGATCAGCACCTCATCGCCGGCGCCGAGAGTGGCGGCGAAGGCGTTGAAGATCGCACTTTTGGCGCCGCTGGTCACCAGCACCTGCTGGGCGGTGTAGATCAGGGCGTTTTCCCGTGCCAGCTTGTCGACGATGGCCTGGCGCAGCTCCGGGGTACCGGCGTTCTGGGTGTAGCGGGTTTCACCGCGCTCGATGGCGGCACTGGCGGCCTGGCGAATGTTGGGTGGCGTATCGAAATCCGGCTCGCCCACCACCAGGTTGATGATGGACTGGCCCTGGCGACGCAGCTCGTTGGCGCGGTCGGACGCGGCGCTGCTGGGCGATGGTTTGATGCGTTGCACACGGGCGGCGATGCGGGAGGCAGTCACGGGCGTTCCTCGTTGATGGCGTTGACAGGGGCCACAGTACGAGGCGCGGGGAAGGGCGCCATAAGATGAGTTCGTTCTGGTTTGATAGGCAGTGCTTATGGCTGGGGTTGCACTGTTGCGGTGCGTCCAGTCCTGGCTGCTCCGGGCGGGTGCCTTGGATCGGAGATCAGGGACAGCCATAGCAAAGCCTTATGGCTGGTTATACGGATGGCCTGTCTTTTGCAAACCTGCCAGGTGTACGCAAAACCAAATGTGGGAGGGGGCTTGCTCCCGATAGCAGTATGTCAGTCACAGATGCATCAACTGACACTGCCTCATCGGGAGCAAGCCCCCTCCCACATTTAAGGCATCACTTGTCCATTACATGAGCATCGCCATTTTGAACCTGCGCCGCCTGAAGTATTTCGTGAAACTGGTCGACATCGGCAGCATGACCCAGGCCGCCGATGTACTGCATGTGGCGCAACCGGCGTTGAGCCAACAACTGGCAACCCTGGAAGCCGAGCTGCAACAGCAGCTGTTGATTCGCACCAAGCGCGGCGTCACGCCGACCGAGGCGGGCAAGGTGTTGTATGGGCATGCGCAGATTATTTTGCGTCAGTGCGAGCAGGCCCAGAGCGATATCAATGCCACCGGCCAGGCGTTGTCCGGGCAGGTGTCGGTGGGGCTGGCGCCGGGTACTGCGGCGTCGGCGCTGTCGTTGCCGTTGCTGCGCACCGTGCGTGAGCGCCACCCTGGCATCCTGCTGTACCTCAATGAAAATTTCGGTACCACCTTGAGCGAGCTGATCATGAACGGCCGTATGGACATGGCCGTGCTGTATGGCGGGCGCGAGGTGCATGGCCTGAGTTTTGTCTCGCTGTTGCGCGAGCCGCTGTACCTGGTGAGTGCCGACCCGGCGATTGCCACGCGTGAAGAAGTGCCCCTGGCCGAACTGGCCGACATGGACATGCTGCTTCCGCGTCCCTACAACGTGATGCGTCGGCTGGTGGACGAAGCCTTCCTGCGCATCGGCCTGAGTGCGCGGGTGGTGGCCGAAATTGAATCCTCGACCACGCTGACCGCCGCCGTGGCTGACCATTTCGGCTCGACCATCCTGCCGGAGTCGTCGGCGCGGGTGATGGTGGCGGCCACTTCGGTGCACATGTGCCGCATCGTCGAACCCGAGGTGGAGGCGCCGCTGGCGCTGTGCCTGTCGGGGCATTTGCCGTTGTCGGTGCCGGCCCAGGCGGTCAAGGCGATCCTGCTGGAGCTGGTGGCGAAGATGCGTGGCAGCCTGATTTGAGCGGTCATAAGGTCGGCTTATCACCCCAAAGCCAAAGCGTCTTGGCCGCTTTTCGAGGGGCTCGGTAGATTGGGCCCATCCACTCAAGACACGCTCGACAGGCAGGGGCCATACATGGATTCAGCACGTATCAAGGGGTTGATGGATTTGCTGGCCGAATCCGATCTGCTGGAACTGAGCCTGACCGAAGGCGACAACACGCTGCGGCTGTTCAAGCAGGCAGGTCAGGTGATCACCGGCGCCGCACCGACCGTGACCGCAGCGCCAACACCCGCAACCCCCGTGGCCAGCGCCGCCGTGGAGATCAAGGCCAGCCTCTATGGCGTCCTGCACCTGACGCCCGCCGTGGGTGAGGCGCCGTTCGTCAGCGTGGGCCAAGCGATCGAAGCCGGTCAGACCGTGGCGGTGATCGAGGCGATGAAGATGTTCCATCCGGTCAAGGCCAAGGTTGCCGGCAAGTTGGTTGAGATTCTTGCCCAGGCCGGCGTCGAAGTCGAAGCGGGCCAGGCCCTCTTCCGGCTCGGTTGACCCCCACGCGTATTCGTTATTCAGGTGAATTCAATGTTCGACAAAGTGCTGATCGCCAACCGTGGCGAAATCGCCCTGCGCATTGCGCGTGCCTGCCACGGCCTGGGTATCAAGACCGTGGCGGTGCACTCCGAAGCGGACCGCCATGCGCAGTATGTGCAAAACGCCGATGAGTCGCTGTGCATCGGTCCGGCCGCACCGGGCCTGAGCTACTTGAACCAGACGGCGCTGCTGTTTGCCGCCAGGGTCAGTGGTGCCCAGGCGATCCACCCCGGTTACGGGTTCCTGTCGGAAAACGCCGGGTTTGCCGAGCGCATCGAAGCGGCCGGGTTGACCTTTATCGGGCCGAGCGCCGCATGCATTCGCACCATGGGCGACAAGGTGGCAGCCAAGCGCGCCATGCGTGAAGCCGGTGTGCCGTGCGTGCCGGGGCCGGATTCGAGCATGCCGAGCGACGATGCGAGCATCCTCGCCATCGCCGCCGACATCGGTTACCCGGTGATCGTCAAGGCCGCCGGTGGCGGCGGCGGTCGCGGCATGCGCGTGGTGCAGGCAGAGGCCGAGTTGTTGGCGGCCATCGGTCTCACTCGCGAAGAAGCGCGGTTGGCGTTCGGCAACCCTGAACTGTATATCGAGAAATTCCTCGGCCACCCCCGGCACGTGGAAATCCAGGTGCTGTGTGATGCCCATGGCCATGCGATCTGGCTCGGCTGCCGCGACTGTTCCCTGCAACGCCGCCACCAGAAAGTCCTGGAAGAAGCGCCGGCGCCGGGCATCGATCCCGCGCTGATCGCCACGGTCGGCGAACGCTGCGCCGAGGCCTGCCGCCGCATCGGCTATCGCGGCGTGGGCACTTTCGAGTTTCTGTATGAGGACGGCGAGTTCTTCTTCATCGAGATGAACACGCGCCTGCAAGTGGAGCATCCGGTCACCGAGATGACCACCGGCATCGACATCGTCCAGCAGCAACTGCGCATGGCCCGCGGTGAAGTGCTCAGCGTGCGCCAGGAGGACGTTCAACTGAACGGCCACTCCCTGGAGTGCCGCATCAACGCCGAGGACCCGCTGACCTTTATGCCGACCCCCGGCCTGATCCAGCGTTGGGAAGTGCCCGGCGGCTTTGGTGTGCGGGTCGATTCCCATGTCACCACCGGCTACCGCGTGCCGCCGTACTACGACTCGATGGTGGCCAAGGTCATCACCCACGGCGCCACGCGCGAAGACGCCATGGCGCGCATGCGCCTGGCCCTGAGCGAGATGGTCGTGGAGGGCATCACCACCAACATTTCTTTGCACCGCGAGATTCTGGATGACCCGGCGTTCTGCGCCGGCGGCGTCGATATTCATCACCTGGAGCGCTGGTTGCAGCAAAGGAGTCCGACATGAACATCGCCCCTGTCATCAGCCTGCTGGGCTCCAGCGCCTTGCTCTTCGAGGCGCCGGGCGAACTGGACCTGGCCCCGCAGCAGCGCATCTGGCGCCTGGCCCTGCAAGCCGGCGAATGGCCCGAGATCCACGAAGCCGTGCCCGGCATGAACAACCTGATGCTCACCTTCCTCACGCCGCCCCGTGAACTGAACGGCCTGTGCCAGCGCCTGCTGGAAGCCTGGGAACAGAGCCAGCCGCTGCCTCTGGAGGGGCGCATTGTCGAATTGCCGGTGGTGTACGGCGGCGAGTTCGGCCCGCATATGGCGGACGTGATCGCCCACACCGGGTTGGATATCGAGACCATCGCCAACCTGCACTGCGAACCGCTGTACCCGGTGTACGCCCTGGGCAGCCACCCCGGTTATTGCTACCTCGGCGGCATGGACCCGCGCCTGGCCACGCCACGGCGCCAGGTGCCGGTGCTGACTATCGGGGCGGGCTCGGTGTCCATTGGCGGGGTGCAGACCGGGGTGTCCGCCTCGGCCGGCCCCAGCGGCTGGAACACCATCGGCCGCACTGAAATGGCGTTTTTCGACCCCGCCCAAACCCCGCCCGCGATCTTGCGGCCGGGTGATTTCCTGCGCTTGCGCATCGAGAGGATCATTCGATGATCGAGATTTTATCGGCCACCGCCCTGGCCACCGTGCAGGACTTCGGCCGCTTCGGCAGCCTGGGTTATGGCGTGGGCACATCGGGCGCCATGGACCACCTGGCCCTGGCCTTGGGCAACCTGTTGCTGGGCAATCCCGAAGACGCCGCCGCGATTGAAATACCGCTGTTCCCGTTCGAGGTACGGCTGCTGCAGGACTGTGCCTTTGCGGTGACCGGCGCCGCTTGCGACGCCACCCTGGACGGCCAGCCCTTGCCACCGAACTGGGTGTGCCAGGGCCGCGAAGGCCAGGTCTTGAACCTGGGCTATCCGACGTCTGGCAGCCGTGCCTATCTGTGTTTGGCGGGCGGGGTGGATGTGCCGTCGGTGCTGGGTTCGCGCAGCACTCAATTGCGCGGCGAGTTCGGTGGCCTCGACGGCCGCGCCCTGCAACAGGGTGATCGGCTGGGGGCACTGCACCCCGGTATCAGCCCGTTGCCGCTGGATGTTGGGGTGCTGGCGCCAGGCCTGGCGCTGCCGTTGCAGGTTGATGGGGTGCCTGCCATGCGCGTGTTGCCCGCCGCCGAATACGAGCGCTTCCAGGAGGCCTCCCGCGCGGCGTTCTGGGCCGGTGAATGGAAGATCACCACCCAGAGCAATCGCTACGGCTACCGAATGGAAGGCCAGCCGCTGCTGCCCATTGCACCGATGGAAATTCGCTCCCACGGCATCGTGCCGGGGGTGATCCAGGTGCCCCACGGCGGCCAGCCCATCATCCAGATGCGTGACGCCCAGCCCAGCGGCGGCTACCCCAAGTTCGGCAGTGTGATCGAGGCCGACCTGTGGCGCCTGGGCCAGGCGCCCATCGGCGGCAAGGTGCGCTTTATCGAGTGCAGCTACCTGGAGGCCGTCGAGGCCCTGGAAACCAATCGCGCGTATCTGCGGGAAGTCAGCCGCCTGCTGGAACTGCACCGTGAAGGAGTGAAAGCATGACCCTTGAGGAAATTCGCCAATTGGCGCTGTGGCTCAAGGAGCACCACCTGGCCGGTGCCGAAATGAGCCGCCCCGGTGTGCACCTGACGCTCAAGCGCGGCGCCTCGGCCGGCGCTGTTGCGGCGCCTGCCGTGGCCGTGGTTGAAGACCAGGTGCTGCGCACCACCGGCCTGGGCCGCTTGCTGCTGACCCACCCCCAACTGGATCAACCGTTCGTGGCGGTGGGCGATCAGCTCAGCGCCGGGCAACTGGTCGCGCTGCTGCAAGTGGGTGAGTTGCTGTTGCCCTTGCGCGCGCCCCGCGCCGCACGGGTCGTCGATGTGCGCGTGCCGTGCGGCACCACCGTCGGCTACGGCGAAGCCTTCCTTGGTGTGGAGTACCCCGCATGAAGATTGATTTGAACGCCGACCTCGGCGAAGGCTTCGGCCCGTGGCGCATGGGCGAGGATGAGGCGCTGATGCACCTGATTTCATCGGCCAATGTCGCCTGCGGTTTCCATGCCGGCGACCCGTTGATCATGGACAACACGGTGCGCCTGGCCAAGGCCGGCGGCATCGACCTGGGGGCGCATGTGGGCTTCCCGGACCTGATGGGCTTTGGCCGTCGGCAGATGAACATCGAGATCAAGGAACTCGCCGCCCATGTGATCTACCAGCTCGGCGCGCTCGCCGGGATCGCGGCGGTCAACGGCCATCCCATGACCCATATGAGCTTCCACGGCGCCCTGGGCAATATGGCCGCCGCCGATGCGGCGCTGGCGGAGCCGTTGGTGCGGGCGGTGGCGGCGTTTGACCCGACGCTGATCATCAGCTCCTCCAGCAGCCGCGCCATCGAGGGCGCGGCCGAGAAGTGCGGCCTGCGCGTCGCCACCACGTTTCTCGCGGACCGCGCCTATGACGACGATTGCCTGCTGGTGCCGCGCAAGGTCGACGGTTCGGTGATCAAGGAGCCGGCAGCGGTGCTGCGCCGGGTGCGGCAGTTACTGGAGGAGGGCACCGTGACCGCCCTCAGCGGCAAGGTGCTGCGGGTGCCGGCCCATTCGATCCTGCTGCATGGCGACACCCCCGGCGCGGTCGAACTGGCGCGCACCATTCGCGCCGAAATCGAGCAACTGGGCGGTCGCATCACGCCGATTTCCCAGCTGCTGGCCGCGTCATAAGCAGGCCTTATCGCCACACAACCATTGCGTCTTGGTCCAGCGCCCGAAGGCTGGATAGAGTCGAACCATAACCCGTAGCACAAGGACCACCCCATGCCATTTTCCGACTACAAAACCGCGCTGGTCACCGGAGCTTCCTCCGGCATCGGCGCCGCCGTTGTCGAGCGCCTGTGCCAGGAAGGCGTGCAGGTGCATGCCCTGGCCCGCAGCGCCGACAAGTTGCAGGAACTGGCGGCCAGGACCGGCTGCATCGCCCATGCCGTCGATGTCACCGACCTTGCCGGGCTGACCAGACTGTTCGCCGAAAACACCTTCGACATCCTGGTCAACAACGCTGGCGTCGACAAGCCTGGCTCCCTGCTCAAGGCCGACGCCGACGGCATCGACCTGCTGATCGACGTCAACCTGCGCGCCGTGCTGCACCTGGCGCGCCTGGCGCTGCCGGGCATGGTCGAGCGCGACTGCGGGCACATCATCAACATCAGTTCGATTGCGGCGGCCTACAACTTTGGCGGCAACTCCACCTACCACGCGACCAAGGCCGCCGTGAGCATGCTTTCGCGCCAGTTGCGCATCGATGCGTTCGGCAAGCGCGTGCGGGTCACCGAGATCTGCCCGGGTCGGGTCGCCACGGATATTTTTGCCCACGTGCACGGCGATTCCGAAGCCACCTACAAGCGCTTCGTCGAGGGCTTTGAATTGCCCCAGGCCGAGGACATCGCCAATGCCATCGCCTTCGCGATTGCCGCGCCGATTGCGGTCAACATCGGGCACATGGAAATCACCCCGACCTTGCAGGTGCCGGGCGGGCTTTCCACCGCCCGGCCCCAGGACTACCAGGGCTGAATCCGAGCCCCGGCAAAAGAACGGATCGATCCGTCAGCGCTGCATCCCGCCACGGCCACGCCGGGTGATTTTGATTTCTGCCCTAGCCCAATGCCGATAGGGATTGACCATGAAGCAAGACTTCGATTTGGCCGCGATTCTGCAAGGCGAGTATGCCGAGCTGATCGTCAAGGGCATCGAAATGACCTTGCAGCTGGCGCTGTTCGCCTGGCTGCTGGCGATGCTGCTGGCGCTGACACTGGTCACGGTGCGCCTGACCGGTAACAAGCTGGCCGACCGCCTGGTGGCGGGGTATGTGTCGTACCACCGCAATGTGCCGACCCTGGTGCAACTGATGCTGTGGTACTTCGGCGTGCCGACGCTGCTTGGCGAGTCCACGCAACTGTGGCTGGCCAACCACAACACTGAATACCTGTTCTCGGTGATCGCCCTGGGCCTGTGCCAGGCTGCGTATTTCTGTGAAGACATGCGCAGCGGCCTGCGCGCCATTCCCGCCGGGCAGACCGAAGCGTCCAGGGCCCTGGGCCTGGGCTACGTGCGTTCGATGCGCTACGTGATCCTGCCCCAGGGCGTGCGCAACTGCCTGCCGTCGCTGATCAACCACACCGTGCTGCTGTTCAAGAACACCAGCCTGGCGATGGCGATCGGCGTGATGGAACTGACCTACGCCAGCCGCGAAGTGGAGAACTACACGTTCCGCACCTTTGAGTCGTACCTGGTGGCCACGGTTTTCTACCTGGTGTTTTCACTGCTGCTGATGGGCGCCGGGGCATTGCTCGCCCGTCACTTCAGCAAAGCCCTGGCGAGGTAGACCGCGATGTTCGATATGTTTTCAATCGTGCAGCAGAACTGGACGCTGTTCCTGATCGGCCAATACCCCCACGGCCCGCTGGGTGGCCTGGTCAGTACCCTGATCCTGGCGGCGCTGGCGTTGCTGCTGGCGTTCCCGTTCGGCCTGCTGCTGGCCTTGGCGCGGGTGTCGCCGTGGAAGGGCTTGTACTGGGTCGCGACAGTGTGGGTCTATGTGCTGCGTGGCATCCCGTTGCTGATGGTGATCTTCTGGACCTACTTCCTGGTGCCGTTGCTGATCGGCCATAACATCACCGGCTTCATGACCATGCTCTGCACCCTGGTGATCTACCAGAGCGCCTACCTGTGCGAAATCATTCGCGGCGGCATCCAGGCGCTGCCGGCCGGGCAGTACGAGGCGTCCCGCGCCCTGGGCCTGGGCTATGTGCGCACCACGGTCTGGGTGATCCTGCCCCAGGCGCTGTACAACGCGCTGCCGAGCCTGATCAGCCAGTTCATCTCGATCATCAAGGAAACCTCCCTGGGCTACGTGATCAACGTGCAGGAAGTGACCTTCGCCGCCAACCAGGTCAACAACCAGCTGCTGACCAAGCCGTTCCAGGTGTTTTTCATCCTGGCGATCATCTACTACCTGCTGTGTTTCGGCCTGACCCGCCTGGCCGGTTGGGTGGAGCAACGCATTGCCCGCAAGCGCCTGGGCGATGGCGGGCAAACCGTGGCGGGCGGTCCGTTGCTGACCACCGATAATTGAAGAGGGCTGCGCTCATGCATCCAATGATCATGTTTTCGAAAATCAATAAATGGTACGGCGAGTACCAGGCGCTTACCGACATCACCGCCGAGGTGCAACCCGGTGAAGTGGTGGTGCTGTGCGGCCCCTCGGGTTCTGGCAAGTCGACGCTGATCCGCACGGTCAACCGCCTGGAAGACATCCAGGCCGGCCAGATCCTGTTCGATGGCCAGGACGTGCACGGCACCGACGCGCAGATCAACCGCCTGCGCAGCCGCGTGGGGTTTGTGTTCCAGAGCTTCAACCTGTTCCCGCACCTGTCGGTGCTGGAAAACATCACCCTGGCGCCGAACAAGCTGCGCAACCTCAAGGGCGCCGCTGCCAAACAAAAGGCCATGGAATTGCTCGACCGCGTCGGCCTGGCCCATAAGGCCGGTGCTTACCCGGCGCAGTTGTCCGGCGGCCAACAGCAGCGCGTGGCGATTGCCCGGGCATTGGCGATGGAACCGCCGGTGATGCTGTTCGACGAGCCCACCAGCGCCCTCGACCCGGAAATGGTCGGTGAAGTGCTGAGCGTGATGAAGGGCCTGGCCAAGGACGGCATGACCATGATGTGCGTGACCCACGAGATGAACTTCGCCCGCGAAGTGGCCGACACCATCTGGTTTATGGACGCGGGGCAGATTCTGGAAAAGAGCAGCCCCGATGCGTTCTTCACCCAGCCTTCGCACCCGCGAGCGCAACGTTTTATCGCCGACCTGCGGGCCCATTGAGCTGCGGCGGCTTTGCTCCCTCTGCCATTTTTGCTGGTCCAACTTTCTGGAGATTTCCCATGGGTATGAAGCATCTGTTTACCGCACTGGCATTGGGGCCATTGGCGATCGCCGTCGCACAGGCCGACCAGTTGAGCGACATCCTGGCCAAGCAGTCCCTGAGCTGCGGCGTCTACGCCGACGTGCCGCCATTCTCCGCGCCGGACCCGAAAACCCGCGAGCTGGTGGGCATGGACGTGGACCTGTGCAAGGCCCTGGCCAAGACCATGGGCGTGGCCCTGGAACTCAAGCCGCTGTCGGTTGAAGCGCGGATTCCCGAAGTGAAAATGGGTCGCGTCGACGTGATCTTCGCCAACCTGGCCTACACCAAGACCCGCGCCGAACAGATCCAGTTCAGCGACCCGTACTACATCGCCAAGGAAACCCTGGTGGTGCGCGCGGCGAATGCCGACCAGCCGAAAAGCTTCTTCAAGGACAAGCGCATCAGCTCCACCAAGGGCTCCACCTCCGAGCAGTCGATCCGCCTTGCCGGGGCCACCCCGGTGACCTTCCAGGACACCGGCTCGGCCTACATGGCGTTGCAACAGAACAAGGTGGTGGGCCTGGTGACCAACACCATGACCGCGCTGAAACTGGTCAACCAGGCCAAGGCCAGTGGTGTCGAACTGGCCCTGGCCAAGGAGCCGATGGCCCTCGAACCGATCGGTGCCGGCATGCGCCGCGATGAGCCGGCGTTTCTGGCCAAGGTCAATGAGTCGTTGATGGCGATGGAGAAGGCCGGGGAGATCGATGCGATCTGGGACCGCTGGATCGGCCCGAACACCGAATACAAGATGTTCCGCGAGGACAAGGTGCAGAGCTTGAGCGCATTGAAGTTCGAGCCGTTGCCGTAAGCGCCGGCGGTTGTGAAAAAGCCCGCCGTGGGTGATGCACGGCGGGCTGTTTTTTACGGTGTTCTGTACTGGGGGCGCAGGGCCTCATCAATCATCCAGTGCGGTTGGCCGGGCCTGATGCATGTACCGCCCACCCAGCGTTCGTGGCTGGCATGGTCGAGCCAGTACGCCTGTCCGTTGAGCACGCTATAGCCCAAGGGGGTCAGCGACAACGTGCGGCGGGGCCAGTCCAGATGCGTCTCGGTTTCCGTCAGCAACGGCTGCTCGCCATCGATCAACGGCCGCAACAGCGCATGAAACATCATGTCCCCGAGGAACGGCAGCGGGTCGCGCCTGGCCATCAGCTCGGCGAACACACGGCCAAACGGCAGCGGCCCGGCTTCGGCGAGGTAGGTCAGGGCCAGGCGTTCGGTCAGCGACAGGCCGTCCTGGGTGCCCGGTAACTCCTGCAACTGACGCAACAGCGCCGGCGCCAGCAACGGCAGGGCGGGGTGTTGGCCATGGGCAAGCGCCGCCAGCCGGGTCGGTGAGCTGTCGCAATAGGCCGACCAGGCCTGTTTGGCCAGGTGCACGGCATCGTCACCGATGAGGCGCCGCTGTGGCCAGAGCCACGCCAATACATCGGGCGCCAGTTGGCCGATACCGATAAAACGCTCGACACCGGGAATACGATCCACCTCGATCAGCTCCAGCCTGGACGGTGCCTGCTCCAGGCCGGCCAGGGCACGCATCAGGAACAACTGGTCATAGGCGTCCGCCTCGCACCACAGCACGCTGTGCTCGGCACTGGCCAAGGTTTCCAGCTGATCGTATTCATCGTCGACGCGGCGCGTGACGTCCGCTAAGGGCAGAGCAAAGGCCTGGCTGATGAACGCGCTGCGCAGGGCGCGGAATTCTGCGGCGGGGACGTCGCGCACCGGGCCCATGCACAGCGGGTCGGTGAGCATCTGGAAGCGGCCCTTGAACCCGGCCACCTGGAGGCTGTGGGCAATGTCATTGCCGCAGCGCCAGTGGGTGGTGCGTGCTTCGTCGCTGGCGGCAAAGTCGGGATGGCGGGCGGCGAAGTCAATGGCGTCGACATGGGCCTTGAGCTTGGGCCAACTGCTGAAGCCCAGTTGCCTGGCGATCTGCCATTGGGCTTGGGACAGGGTGGCGCCGGGGTCCTGGGCTTTCAGATGGCGCAACAGTTCCTTGGCGCGCTTGCGCTGCTGCTCAAGGTTGAGACGGCCATCGGTGTTGGAGGATACGGGGCGTTGCGACATACGATCTCCTTGCACAAACCTTTTCCGCTTTAAGGTTGGGAGTCGTAGAAATGAGGTAGAGCTTCATTGTCCTGGGCGCAGCCCTTTCCGCGGAAGGTGGCGTAGAGAGCGCCAGGCGGGAAATATAGGCACTGCGGCGTTTGATTGCAAATCGGGCTTGGGATCGAAGCCGTACTCCTTTTTTGGGGGGGACGGGATTAAATGTGGGAGGGGGATTTGCCCTCATGCCAGTCAGTGAAGACGTAGAAAGGGGAAAAAGTAACCTGTGGTGAGGGAACAAGCTCTTATCAAGATTAAAATAACTCACTGATTTTAAAGGGATAAAATTTCACGCTGAAGTCTTGAGTCCTGCATAAATAATTTCAGGCGAGCGCATTCTTGTGGTGAGCGGGCTTGTCGAATCGTCGCACCGCCCGCGTTGGGCTGCGCAGCAGCCCCAAAAACAGGCGCAGAGGAGTGTCTGATACACCACATTTGTCTCCATCAGGGGCGCTTCGCACCCCAACGCGGGCGGTGCGACGATTCGACAAGCCCGCTCGCCACAGAGGTCCCAGTTTGCTGCGCGACAGCGCTACGTCGAAGAGGTAGTGGCACCTCCCTCGCCACAGGTACGCTGTTCTGGATTATTTGTCCTTGCGTGCATCCATGGTCTTCTGGTGCTCGGCCAGGAACGGCTGTTCTGCCGGGTCGAAGCGATCAATCCCGGCAGTAAAACGATGCCAGTACGGGTACAACGGTTGGCGCCGTGTCACCGCTTCAATACGCGAGAACTGTTCATCGGTGAGTTTCAATTCCGTGGCCGCCAGGTTGTCACGCAGATGCGCTTCCGTGCGGGCGCCGACGATCAGCGAGGTAATTCCCGGACGGTCCTTGAGCCAGGCCAGGCAGGTGCGCGCCACTGACACGCCCTGTTCATCGCCCACGGCGGCGAGGGTCTCGATGATGTCCAGCGCACGTTCCTGGTCATGCACGTAGGGTTCGGGCCAGCCGCTGCCCTGACGGGTATTGGCCGGTGGCTGCTGCCCGCGCCGGGTGGAACCGGTCAGCAGGCCTTCGCCCATCGGCCCCCACACCAGCGTCCCCACGTGCTGGTCCAGGGCCAGGGGCAGTAACTCGTACTCGGCCTCGCGGGATTCCGGGGTGTAGTAGATCTGCTGGGTGATGGGCTTGAGCATGCCGTGCAATTCGGCCTTGCCGAGGGTTTTCATCATCTGCCAGGCGGTGAAGTTGCTGGTGCCAAAGTAGCGGATCTTGCCTGAGCCAACCAACAGCCGCAGGGCTTCGAGGGTTTCCTCGATGGGGGTCATGCCGTCCCAATTGTGCAATTGGTAGAGGTCGATATGGTCGGTGCCCAGGCGCTTCAAGCTCGCTTCGCACGCGCGAATCAGGTGATAGCGCGACGAGCCTGAGTTGTTCGGGTTGTTGTCCACGGGGCTACGGCCCTTGGTGGCCAGCAGGATATCGTTGCGCTTGTCGCCCAAGGCTTTGCCGACCACTTCTTCGGCCAGTCCGTGGGAGTAGAGGTCGGCGGTGTCGACCATATTCACCCCGGCGTCGAACGCGATATCGAACATGCGCCTGGCCTGGGGCACGTCTACCGATCCGCATTTTTCAAACTCGGCGCGACCGCCAAAGGGCACGGTGCCGAGGATGATTTCGGATACCAGCAGGCCCGAATGGCCCAGTTGTCGGTATTGCATGTCGTCTCCTACTTAACGTTGAACCTGAAGTTCTGAACGACGTGGGTGGCGATAGTTTGAATTTTTTCATGAAAACTTCCCGCGCCTGCCGCACCATTGCGCCCAACAGGTTTAAGAGGAACACCGCGTCCATGAGTGCACTGATCGAAACCCGCGCCCTCACGCGCATGGACGAACGCCGGCAGGTGCCGTTGCTGCAGCCCACGGATTTCACCTTGAACCGCGCCGACCGCGTGTCGATCACCGGCGCTTCCGGTTCCGGCAAAAGCGTATTGCTGCGGGCATTGGCGCTGCTGGATGCGCCCACCAGCGGGCAGGTCCTGTGGAACGGCCAGCCGATTGCCAATGCCGAGATTCCCCATTACCGCAGCCATATCAGCTACCTCTCCCAACGCCCCGCGCTGCTCGAAGGCACGGTGGAGGACAACCTGCGCTTTCCCTTCAGCCTCAAGACCCTGCGCCAGCGCCGCTTCGACCCGCAAGCGGTGACCGCGTTGCTGGGGCATGCCGGCAAGGCAGCCGATTTTTTGACCAGGAACGCGTTGGACCTGTCGGGCGGCGAGGCCCAGGTGGTCTCGCTGATCCGCACCCTGCAACTCAACCCCGAGGTGCTGCTGCTGGACGAACCCACCGCCGCCCTCGACCCCACCTCATCCGGCGATGTGGAAACGTTGATCAGTGCCTGGTTTGCCGGTGATAACGCCCGCGCCTATGTCTGGGTGTCCCATGACCTCGATCAGGCGCGGCGCATGAGCGACATCCACTTGCACATGAGTGCCGGCGTGTTGAGCGAGGCGACCCAGCCATGAATTATCAAAACCTCACCGCCCTGGACATGGGCATCGCCGCTTCGCTGATCCTGGTCAACGGTGCGCTCTCCCTGCTGCTGCGCCTGGGCCTGGGCCGCCAGTTGCTGTGGGCGGCGGTGCGTACCGTGGTGCAACTGTTGGCCATCGGTTACCTGCTGGGCTGGGTGTTCGCGTTCGCCTACTGGTATGTGGTGCTGCCGTTGATGGGCGCAATGACCCTGATCGCCGGGCTGTCGGCGGCGGGGCGCGGGCGCAGGACGTACCGTGGGCAAAGGGTCGACAGCATCCTGTCGGTGTGGGGCAGTTCGTGGCTGGTGACGGCAGTGGGTTTGTTTGCGGTGATCCGCATCCACCCGTGGTACGAGCCGCAGTACGCGATCCCGATCCTCGGCATGATCCTCGGTAATACCCTGACCGGCGTGTCCCTGGGGATCGAACGCATGACCCAGGAACTGACCTCGGGGCGCAACACCATCGAGATGATCCTGGCCCTCGGCGGCTCACGCTGGGAGGCGGCGCAGGAAGCGATCCGCCAGGCGGTACGCGCGGGGATGATCCCGACCCTGAACCAGATGACCGTGGTCGGCATTGTCAGCCTGCCCGGCATGATGACCGGCCAGGTGCTGGCGGGGGAAAGCCCGGTGGACGCGGTGCGCTATCAGATCGTGATCATGTTCCTGATTGCCGCGTCGTCGGCGTTGGGTACGGTGGGGGCGGTGTTGCTGACGTATCGGCGGTTGTTTTCCAGGAGCCACCGGTTTTTGCGTGAGCGCTTGCAAGAGCGCTAAGCGTTCATTTGGCGAAGGGGTTTTCTGTGGTGATGGAGGCCCCACCCCGTCTTCGGCGCCGCGCTGTCGCGCAGCAAACTGGGACCTCTGTGGCGAGCGGGCTTGTCGAATCGTCGCACCGCCCGCGTTGGGGTGCGAAGCGCCCCTGATGAAGACAAATGTGGTGTATCAGACACTCCTCTGCGCCTGGTTTTGGGGCTGCTGCGCAGCCCAACGCGGGCGGTGCGACGATTCGACAAGCCCGCTCACCACAAGAATGCGCTCGCCTGAAATTATTTATGCAGGGCTCAAGACTTCAGTGTGAAACTTTAACCCTTTAAAATCAGTGAGTTATTTTAAGTTTGATAAGAGCTGGGGCCGCTTCGCGTCCCAACGGGAGCAAGCGCCCTCGCCACAAGAATCTTGCTGACCAGAAGGGCTCGTCACAGGTTCAAGGCTGATCCGCCACGCCAAAATCCAACACCACCTTCATCGCCTGAGTCTTGTCAGCCGCCAATTCAAACGCCTGCACCGCCTGCTCAAACGGCAGCGTGTGGGAGATCACCGGGCGTACGTCGATGACCTGGCGATTGAGCAAGTCCACCGCCTGGGCAAACTCGCTGTGGAAGCGGAAGGTGCCGCGCAGGTCGATCTCGCGGCTGACCAGCAGGTTCAGCGGCAGCGACACCTCACCGCCCAAGCCGACCGTGACCAGCACGCCGCGCGGGGCGATGCAGTCCAGGCCGTTACGCAGGGCCTGGGCGCTGCCGGAGACTTCGAACATCACCTCGAAGTAACCCTTCTCGGCGGTGTAGCGCTTGAGCGCGTCGATGCCGTCGGCAATGTTGTGGGTGCGCGTGGCGCCCATTTTTTCCGCGCAGGCCAGGGCGCTGGCGGACAGGTCCACCGCGACGATTTCAGCCGCACCGGCGGCGCGCAGGCCGGCGATCAGCAGGTTGCCGATGGGGCCGCAACCGGTCACCAGCACGCGCTTGCCGAATACCGCGCCGGCCCGTTGGATCGCATGCAACCCCACCGACAGCGGTTCGGCCAGTGCACCTTCGGCGAGGCTGACATGATCGGCCAAAAGATGTGCCTGGTGCGTCTCGATCACCAGGCTCTGGCGAAACGCGCCCTGGACATGCGGGAAGGGCATCGCGCTGCCGTAGAAGCGCATGTCCAGGCAGTGGTTGGGCAGGCCTTGATGGCAATAACGGCAAGCACCGCACGGGCGCGAGGGCGATACGGCAATGCGTTGGCCGACCTTGAACCGGCCGGCGTCGGAGCCCACGGCGTCGATCACTGCCGAGACTTCGTGGCCGAGCACCATCGGCTCGCGCAGGCGCACAGTGCCGAAGCCGCCGTGCTGGTAATAGTGCAAGTCCGAGCCGCAGATGCCGCCGCGGGCGATGCGCACGCGCAGTTGCTCGGGGCCCAGGCTGTGGGGTTCGTCCTGGGGGCTGACCCGCAGGTCTTTTGAGGCGTGGCAGACAATGGCGTGCATAAGGTTCTCCAGGGTTACAGCGACGCGGTGATGCCACCGTCGACATAGAGGATATGACCGTTGACGAAACTCGCGGCATCGCTGGCCAGGAACACTGCCGCACCGGCCAACTCAGCGACGTCGCCCCAGCGTCGGCTCGGCGTACGTTGCACCAGCCAGTCGCTGAATTCGGGGTTGGCCACCAGGTTGGCGTTCAACTCGGTCTTGAAGTAGCCGGGGCCGATACCGTTGACTGTCAGCCCGTGGGGGCCCCAGTCGATGGCCATGCCCTTGGTGAGCATCTTCAACGCACCTTTGCTCGCCGCATACGGCGCGATGCCCGGGCGGCCCAATTCACTTTGCACCGAACAGATATTGATGATGCGCCCCCGCTTGCGCGGGATCATTGCCCGCGCCACGGCCTGGCCCACCAGGAAGGCGCTGTCGAGGTTGGTGCTGATCAGTTCGCGCCAGTGCTGCTCGCTGTAGTCTTCCAGCGGCCCACGGCGCTGCATGCCGGCGTTGTTGACCAGGATGTCCAAGGGCCCGAGGCGTTCCTCGATAGCGGCCACGCTGGCCTGGATCGCCGCGCTGTCAGTGACGTCGAAGGCCTCGGTGTGCACCTCCAGGCCCTCGAGGGTCAGCAGCGCGGCGGCGTCGCGCAGGGTGCTGCGGTTACGCCCGTTGAGCACCACTCGCGCACCGGCCTGGGCCAGGCCTCGGGCGATGGCCAGGCCGATACCGGCACTGGAACCGGTGACCAGCGCCAGCCGGCCATCGAGGCGAAAGGTGTCTAGAACGCTTTGCATGGGCAGGTTTCTCCGGACGCGCTTGTGATAATCAAAACATTGGCTGATGGGCTTAACTTCACTCCGGTATAGGGCGCAGGTCCAATGTTTATTTATGATCGGCTGATCAATATCGGTGATAACCGGGGAGGCTCGATGGAACTCAAGCACTTGCGCGCCTTTGTGGTACTGGCCCAGGAGCTGCATTTCGGCCGGGCGGCGGCGCAGTTGTCGATTGTGCAACCGGCCCTGAGCATGCAGATCAAGCTGCTCGAAACTGGCCTGGGCGTACGCCTGCTGGACCGCAATCGCCACTCGGTGACCTTGACCGATGCCGGTCGGGTGTTCCTGCCCGAAGCCCAGGCGACCCTGCACCAGGCCGCTCGGGCGGCGGAGGCGGCGCGGGCGTCCAACCGGGGGGAAATCGGCCGGGTGCGCCTGGGCTTTGTGTCGTCGGTATTGCCGCACCTGTTACCCGCGTTGATCCGCACGGTGCATCAGCGCTACCCGCGGATCGAGCTGGAACTCAAGGACATGCCCGGCCCCGATCAAGCCGCCGCGCTGAAGAATGATCGCCTGGATTTCGGCCTGATGCGCCTGCCCGCCGCCTACCCCGGGGTGCAAACCCGCGTGGTGCTGCGCGAGCCGTTCTGCGTGGCCCTGCCGATGGATCATCCGCTGGCCGCCCAGGCGTCGATCCAGCCCGGCGACCTGCTCGACGTGCCGGTGTACATCCTTGCGCGGCGCTATGCGCCCGGGTTCTACGACGAATTTATCCAGGCCGTGGGCATCCCTTTGCAGATCGCGTCCGAACTGGGCGAGTTCACCACCATGCTCGCGCTGGTCTGCGCCGGGTTGGGCGTCGGCGTACTGCCGCAGCAGGCCGCGCGGGCGTTGCCGGCCAATTGCGTGTCGCGGCCACTGGCGTTGGGGGCGTTCCAGGCGCGCACGGGGTTGGCCTGGACCACGTTGGACAGTGCGGTGAAGACCACGCTGTTTGCGTTGATCGTCGAACTGTTTGGCGAGTGATTGTTTCACCCGCTGAAATGCTGGATTGTAAAAGCTGGTGATTCCAGTGGTCGGCGCAGCGGTGGAACATGCCGGTGTCAAAACCCCACCCTTTGGAGCCTTACATGTCCCAGCCTGCGATCAAACTCTATGGTTTCCCCTTGTCCGGCCATTCCCATCGGGCCGAGCTGATGCTGTCCCTGCTGGGGTTGCCCAGCGAGTTCATCCTGGTGGACCTCAAGCAAGGCGCGCATAAAAGCGCTGACTTCACTGCGACCATCAACCGTTTCGGCCAGGTCCCGGCGATTGACGACAACGGCACCGTACTGGCGGATTCCAACGCGATCCTGGTCTACCTCGCCACGAAATACGGCAAGGGCCAATGGTTGCCAAGCGACCCGGTGGGGCAGGCGCGCGTACAGCGCTGGCTGTCGGCGGCCGCCGGCGAGCTGCACGCCGGGCCCGCCACCGCACGGCTGGCCGTGGTGTTCGGTGCCGACGTGGATGCGGCGGCGGCGATCAGCCGTGCCCATGGCTTGTTGGCACTGGTGGAGCAGCAACTGAGCGAAACCCGCTTCCTGGCGGGGGAGCAAGCGAGCATCGCCGATATTGCGTTCTACACCTACGTGGCCCATGCGCCGGAAGGCAATGTGTCGCTGGCCGACTACCCTAAGGTGCGCGCCTGGCTTGCCAGCATCGAGGCCTTGCCGGGATTTGTGGGCATGCCGCGTACGGCGGTAGGGTTGCAATCACATTAACGTTGCTGAGGCGCATCGATGGACCGATTTCACGAAATGCAGGTGTTCCTGGCGGTGGCCGAGGAGGAGGGCTTTGCCGCCGCAGCGCGCCGCCTGAACACCTCGCCCCCCAGCGTGACCCGGGCCATCGCCGCCATGGAAGCGCGCATCGGTACCCAGCTGCTGGCGCGCACTACCCGCAGCCTGCACCTGACCGAGGCCGGCCAGCGTTATCTCGAAGATTGCCGGCGCATCCTCGCCGAGCTGGACGAAGCCGAAGAAGCGGCGGCGGGCAGTTATTCGATCCCCTGCGGCCACCTCACGGTGACCGCACCGGTACTGTTTGGCGAGCTGTATGTGGCGCCGGTGCTGGGCGAATACCTCGACCGTTTTCCGCTGGTGAATATCAATGCCTTGCTGGTGGATCGGGTGGTCAACCTGAGCGACGAGGGCATCGATGTGGCCGTGCGCATCGGCCATCTGCACGAGCCGGGGCAACAGGCGATCAAGGTGGGCGAGGTGCGTCGGGTGGTCTGCGCCTCGCCCGGCTATCTCGACCAGCACGGCCGCCCCCTGCACCCCGGGCAATTGCCTGCGGCGCAGGTCGTCGGCCTGTCCTCCAGCCGATTGGTGAGTGAATGGGCGTTTGTCGACGCCGGCCAGCCGTTGACGGTGCCGATCGAACCGCGCCTGGTGGTCTCGGCGAATAACGCAGCGATCAACCTGGCGCGCCTGGGCTGGGGGATGACGCGGGTGCTGTCCTATCAGGTCGCGGCCGCGGTGGCGGCCGGTGAGCTGGAAATTGTCCTCGAGGACTTCGAGCCGGCCCCGTTGCCGATCCAGGTGGTGTTCCAGAAAAGCGCGCGCGTGCCGGCCAAGATCCACACCTTTGTGGATTTCCTCAGCCATCGCCTGGGCCAGGACACGGCCTTGAATCCGGCGATGAAGCGGCGCAGTTGATGGAGCGTTATCGCGATATGCAGCTGTTTGCCGCGCTCGCCGAGCAACCGAGCCTGGCCTCGGCCGCACGGGCAGCCCAGGTCTCGGCGCCGACGTTGATGCGTGCGATTGCCCGCTTGGAAGCACGCCTGCGCGTACCGCTGCTGCAACGCAGCACGCGGGGTGTCAGCCTTACCGACACGGGCACTGTCTACATGGCCGACTGCGTGCGGCTGCTGGCCGCCGTGGACGCCGCCGAAGCCTCGGCCAACGGCTTGCATGTACAGGTCCAGGGCAATCTGCGGGTGTTCATGCCGTTGCTGTTCAGCCGCTATGTGATGGCGCCGCTGTTGGCCAGCTACATGGATCGTTATCCGGCGGTGCAGCTCACCGCCCACTACCACGACTATTACCCCAACCTGCACGAAGAGGGGCTGGACGTGGCGATCCTGGTCGGCGAGTTGCCCAGTTCCTCACTGATCGCGCGGCCGGTCGGGCACGTGCGGCAGATCCTCTGCGCCAGTCCCGCTTACCTCGCGGCGCACGGCGAACCCCGACACCCGGACGACCTCAAGCGGCATCGCCTGATCGCCACTGCCGACCCGGTGCATTGGGCGTTCCAGGGGTGCCAGCTCAAGGCCCGCGCGCGGCTGAGTTGCGCCACGGTGCAAGGCACGATCAATGCGGCGGTGCAGGGCGCGGGGCTGGTGCGTTGCTTGAGCTATCCGCTGCATGAGCATCTGCTCAGCGGCCAGTTACGCCGCGTCCTGCAGGGCTATGAGCCAGCGCCCCTGCCGGTGCATGTGGTGTACGGCGAAGGGCGCCATGGGCCGATGCGTGTGCGCAGTTTTGTCGATCATTGCGTGGCGGCGCTGCGTGAGCATCCGGCATTTCAGTTGGCGTAACAGTGGATTGCCTGGGCTGGGTATTCTGCGTTTGGCTGGCGAGGCGCAGCATGGGGGCAACCCACTGGAGGTGATCACCATGAACCCTATTGAACAATCCCCCTGGCATGCCGGCGAACGGCAGTTACAAGCAGCGGTCGGCGTGGCCGAGCGCATGGCGGTGGTCGGGCCCAAGGTGATACGCGATCACCTGCCGGAGCAGCATCGGGATTTTTATCCGCTGTTGCCCTACCTGGTGCTTGGCGTGGTGGATGAACAGGGGATTCCCTGGGCGACCCTGATTGAAGGCGCGCCGGGGTTCGTCCACTCTCCCGACCCTTATACGTTGCAGATTGACAGCCTGCCCTCTGCCAGCGACCCGGCCCGCGCCGCCTTGCACAAGGGCGCTGCCGTGGGTCTGCTGGGTATCGACCTCAACACCCGGCGGCGCAACCGCATGAATGGGCGTATCGGCGCGCTCGATCACGAGGGCCTGTCGGTCGACGTGGTGCAGACCTACGGCAATTGCCCCAAATACATCCAGCTGCGGCCGGTCGATGGGATTGCGCGTAAACCCGGCACCCGGGTCGAGCGTCTTGACGGCCTGGACGCCGCTGCCGAAAGCATGATCCGCAACGCCGACACCTTCTTCGTCGCCAGCTACGTGGAGGTCGACGGCGAACGCTCGGTGGACGTCTCCCATCGCGGCGGTAATACCGGCTTCGTGCGCGTGGATGGCGACGTGCTGACCATCCCGGACTTTGCCGGCAACCTGTTCTTCAACACCCTGGGCAACCTGGCGGCCAACCCGGTGGCGGGGCTGCTGTTTATCAACTTTGAAACGGGGGATGTGCTGCAGATCGCCGGGCATACCTCGCTGATCCTCGACGGCCCTGAAGTCGCCCGCTTCGAGGGCGCGCAGCGGCTCTGGACGGTGACCGTGCACCACGTGGTCCGCCGCCCGGCGGCGTTGGCCTTGCGCTGGCAGTTCGCGGAGTTTTCGCCGTTCAGCCTGGCGATGGGCGGTTGGTAGCGTCAGCGTATTTATCACGGCCTGTTGAAGAGCAAATGGGGGAACTCCCTCTGTGGTGAGGGGGCTTGTCCCGCGTGGGGCTGCGCAGCGGCCCTAATCACTTCCACATGATGGGAGTTCGGGCTTCCACACCCCTTCTCTGAATGTGCAGCGACCCGCGAAGGGCGGCGGCGAGGTTGATCAGACGCAACCCGAAAGCTGCGTAAGAGCGGTCCGATGGACCTGCTCATCTTCATCACCCAAAGTCCTCTCCTGGAGACGTAAGACTTTTAACGTTAGCCTTGCACTTCTACCGACAACAAGGACTCGTCATGCAACCCAAGGTCATCAATCCCAAGAGCGTATTCAACTCCCTGCAATACGGCTTCAGCCAAGCCATCGAAGTGCCTGATGGCCGGCGTATTCTGCTTTCCGGCCAGGTAGGTGTGGATGCCCAGGAGCGTACGGTCGGTCCAGGCATTGCCGAGCAAACCGATACGGCGTTGGACAATATCGAAAAAATCCTGGCCGAGGTCGAGGGTGACTTGTCCCATGTGGTAATGCTGCGGCTGTATATCGTCGAATCCGCACGTGATCAGCAGGAGCTCATCGCCCAGGCGCTGCGTGAGCGCTTCCCCCATAACCCGCCGCCGTCGTCCTGGATTATTGTCAGTGGGCTTTCGTTGCCGGAGTGGTTGATCGAAATCGAGGCGGAGGCGGTGATTTCACCGAAATAAGGCCACAACAAGCATGTTCACGCGAAAACCTGTTTGCCATGATCCAGCGGCTCACTGTCCCCACGCCACGCCCAGCGCGGTACAAGCACACTCGATACACAGCTATCAGCGTGACGCAGGGATAAACGCCACACTGCCCTCGTCACGCTTCTGAAACAACCGCTCGCCATTGTCCGGCTGGGTCGTGATCACCTGATGATCCGCACCCAGATACGCCAGCGGCGTCGGATCATCCTTGGAAAACTGCGCGACGATGATCGTACGGTGCGGGTCGAAGGTCTGGCCGCTGGTTTTTTCCAGCCAGGCCATGAAGGCGGCGGTGTGACCCTGGCGGGGAAAGTCCTGGGTCTCGGCGATGTAGTAGAACGGCTTGCCGCCATTTTGCAGGTACATCGGGACCTTGTTGTCGACTTCCACCAGCACCATCTGCCATTGGTTCCAGGGCGCGCTTTTCACGGCCTCGGCTTGCACATCCTCGGCGAAGCGGGTCACGCCGCCATTGCTGTTGGACCAGGGATAGGCCACGCCCAGGATCAACAGCATGAGTGCGGCAGCGATCCCCAGACCCTTCTGCCAGCGCGGCCAGCTGGCGGGCTTTTTCAACACGCGTTCACTCAGCCACCACGCCGCCAGCAACTGGGCAAACGGCACCAGCGGCAGTACGTAGTAGCTGCGTCGGCTGCCGCTGGCGGTAAAGAACACAAACAGCAGGCCCAGGCCCCACACCAGCCAGCGCACGTTCGGCGGGGTGTGACGCCAGTGCCGCACGGCCAGCCACAGGCCCAGCAGCCAGCACGGCGTCCAGGGCAGGGTGTAGGCGGGCAGGTAGATCAGGTAGGTGTAGATCGGCCCCATATGGTCGAACGGGTCGAAGAAACGCACCACGTTTTCCCGGAATACCAAGGCCAGGCCGCTCGCGCCATAGGTCGGTGCGCCGTAGACGTGCGACAGCACGAACGGCACGGCATACACCGCTGCGGCGATCAGCACGGCCAGCACCAGGCGCAGGTTGAGGTGGCGCTTGTAGCGCTGTTCGCCGAGCAGGTGCGGCAGCAGCACCAGGCCGGGCAGCACAAAGCCGATCAGGCCTTTCAAGAGCGACGTCAGGGCCAGCAACAGGAAAAACACCGTGTAGCGCCACAGCCGCGTGTCGTCGGGGCCGCGCCAATACCAGGCGACGGCCGCCAGCACGCCGCACACGGTGAGCACATCCGCCGTGGCCACGCGGGCCCAGAACAGGAAGTAGAACGTGGTGGCGAGCATCCAGCCGGCGATCAGCCCCGTGCCCTTGCGGAACAAACGTTCGCCGATCAAGTACACCAGCCACACACTCAACCACGCGCCGATCACCGATGGCAGGCGCAACGACCAGGGCCCGAGGCCCCCCGCCAGGTGGGCCGCGCCAGTGATCAGCCAGTAGGAGGGCAGGGGTTTGTCGTAATAGGGCACGCCCTTGAGATAGGGATCGAAATAGTCACCGCTCTGCAGCATCTGCAAGGCGATATTCGCCCAGCGGGTTTCCGGGCCCCACAGGTCACGTGCGCCCAGGCCGGTGAGCAGCAGCAGGGCCGAGACGCCGAGCAACAGCAGCAGGGCGCCGCGTTCGGTCTTGAAATAACCCGGCATCATGGCGCCTGCGGGTAGAGGATAAGTTCCAGGTAGCCCTTGTAGTAGCGTTTGCCTCCGGGCGGCAATTGCCCGGCCTCGCGCATTTCACTGGTGCTGTTGACTCGCAGCAGCACGCCGACCGAGCCGTGCTGGCGCGCCTCCTTGAGCCAGCCCTGAACCTGTTCCAACTCCACTTTGCGTGTGACCGCACCGGCGTACTGCAAGCCGTAGCGCAACTCGCCTTCGGTGTCATACAGCGCCACGTCGGGTCGTTGCAGGCGCCAGGCCAAGGCGCTGGCGCTTTCCAGTTCATTGCTCAGCAGCGCGTGGGTGTGCTGCAACTCATCCAGATGCTCCAGCACAAATTGGTCGGGCATTTCGTTATCGGCGATGTAGGCCGGCATGCTTGACGGCAGCAGCACTACCAGCAGGCCGATGCCCAAGGCCGGCATCGCCCACAGCGTCAGCGGCCGCACGCTTTGCAGCAGGTTGGCAAGGATCCAGCCCAGCAGCACGATAAACGCCAGGGACAGGCTGAACATCTCCGCATGGCTGTTGCTGTACAGCGGCCTGGCGATTTGCAGGTAGATCAGCCCGACCATGGCGGCCATGCCGATCACGAAGTTGAGCAGGCCATTGAGGCGCAGGGTGCGGGTTTTGCCCTGGCTGACCAGCTCGCTCAGGGTATGCCCCATCAGCAATGCGAGGGGCAGCAGGCACGGCATGATGTAGGTCGGCAGCTTGCCGTTGCTCAGGCTGAACAAGCCCAGGGGCAGCAGCAACCACAGGGCCAGGAAGGCGATTGCCGGTTGGCGCTTTTCTTTCCAGGCCTGGTACAGGGTGTCGGGCAGCAGCCCGGCCCACGGCAGGCAAGCCACCGCCATGATCGGCAGGAAGAACCACCAGGGCCGCACGTGTTGCGCGTTATCGGCGCTGAAGCGGCGGATGTGTTCATTCCAGAAAAAGAAGCGCCAGAAATCCGGTTCCTGAGTGTGAATCGCCAGCACCCAGGGCAAACACACCAGCACAGCCACGCCGATGGCCAGCGGGCCATACCGCAGCAACTCGCCCAGGCGGCGCTGCCAGAGCATATAGGGCACGGCAATCAGCACCGGCAGCGCCCACGCCAGGAAACCCTTGGTCATGAACCCCATGGCACACGCAAATCCCAGCACGGCCCAGGCGCCCAGGCGGCTGCGCAGGGTGCTGCTGTCGAGGGCAAACCACAGCGCCACCAGGCTCAGGTTGACCCACAGGGTGAATTGCGGATCGAGGTTGGAATACCCCGCCTGCCCGGCCACCAGGCCAAAGCTCAGGTAGAGCAGGGCACAGGCGAAGCTTTTTCGCGGGTCGTTCCACAGGCGACGGGCGATCAGGTAAGCGAGCAGCACGCTCAAGCCGGTGGTCAGGGCCGAGGCGATGCGCACGCCGAACAGGTTCTGGCCAAACACGGACTGGCCCAGGGCGATCAGCCAGTAACCGGCGGCCGGTTTTTCGAAATAGCGGATGCCCATGAAGTGCGGCGCCACCCAGTTGCCGCTCAGGAGCATTTCCTGGCTGATCTGGGCGTAGCGGGTTTCATCCGGTATCCACAAACCGTGCAGGCCCAGTGGCAACAGATAAAACGCGACGAAGGCCAGCAAGAGTACCGGCAGGGGGGTCAGGCGAGTCATGAAAACGTCGCTCCTTGACGTCTGATGGTGTTTTTTTCAATTAATGAAGTAATGGTGAAAGTCGTCACGGCGTTCACTAAATAACAGGAAATAGTCATAACGACCTTAATTAAGGACGCAACTAAACATGCCAGAACAGGGCTGTCTTTTTGCTGAACATAAGCCGTAGTGGCGGGAAGGGAATGACGTGGATTTATTTAAGCGCGGCAGGCCAGTCCTGGTTTTTCATGATGCCCAGGGCCTTGAACTTGCCGTTGGCCAGCACCTGCACGAACAGCGCGCTGCCGTACTCGGAAAACTTGGCGTGGGGGAAGCCCAGGGCGGTTTCAAAGTCGGCGATGCAACCGCTGTGGGTGACGAATACGAGGTTGCGTCCAGCCTGTTTGTGGCCGAGCAGTTCTTCACCCATGGCCTTGCCGCAGACGGCTTGTTCGCTGGAGGTCATGTCGGTTTTGCCGAACATGAAACGCGAGGTCTGGGCCGTGCGAATGGCGGGGCTTGAGAGTACGTCGGTGCCGTCCATGCCCAGGGATTTAAAGGCTTTCCCCAGGTTTTCGGCGTGTTGGCTGCCATTGATCGTCACGCCTTCCACCGGGCCCAGGCACGGGTTGCTCGAACGGTCGCAGCGCTCTTCATGACGCACCAGTACGATCAGGTCGCCGTCGCGCCACAGCGGCAGCACCTGGGACGTCAGCAGGCGGTTGCCCACGCCGAGGTCCCGTGGGGAGGTCGGCCAGAACAGCGCGCAAGTGAGCAGCACGGCGACCACCGTAAGCCCGAGCCAAAGCGGTTTGAGGCGCTTGAAAAAGGCTCGGCGCGAGCGTGGTTTAATCAGGGTAAGGTCAACCACTACATTCACCATGGTCACTATCGGCTGTGTTGTATTAATTAGGCGCAACTTGTCGGCAAGTGCCCGAAGTGAAGCGCGAGGCTGTCACAGGGTGGCTGTCTTTTCGCTGAACATGCTGCGGTTAAAAGTTGCCAGGCGTGGCAACTAATAAGTTGTCGACGAGTGACGCTTGGCCGGCAATTTAAAGTGCGGTGGGTGGGCGGCCGGTGAAAACCATGTGAAAAATTTGCGTGGCCTTGATCCTCAGCCGTTATTCTCGATTGCCAGCCATCCGATGAGTGTTCCCATGTTGCAGGTGCAAGGTGTCTTCAAAAGCTACGCCACCCCCCAGGGCCCGTTGGCGGTACTGGCGGGGGTCGACCTGCACCTGGGGGGGCGCAGCAGCCTGGCGTTGATGGGTGAGTCCGGCAGCGGCAAGAGCACCCTGCTGCACCTGGTTGCCGGGCTTGATCGGGTGGACGGCGGCAGCATCGAGGTAGGTGAGCAGCGCCTTGACCAGATGAGCGAGGCGCAACTGGCCCACTGGCGGCGCACTGAGATTGGCCTGGTGTTCCAGCAGTTCAACCTGATCGGCAGCTTGCGCGTCGACGACAACCTGGCGTTCCAGGCCCGCCTGGCGGGGCGTTTTGATCCGCAGTGGCAGGCGCAATTGGTCGAGCGCCTGGGCCTGGGGGACTTGCTCAAGCGTTACCCGGAACAACTCTCGGGCGGCCAGCAGCAACGGGTGGCGGTCGGGCGGGCGTTGGCCTCGCGCCCGGGTTTGCTGTTGGCCGACGAGCCCACCGGCAACCTCGACGAAGCCACCAGCGACGAGGTCCTGCAACTGCTGCTGGACCTGCTGCGCGACAGTCCCACCAGCTTGTTGATGGTCACTCACAGCCCACGCATCGCCGCCCGACTGGACCGGCAAGTGGTGCTGCATCATGGACAGGTCATGCCGACGTGAGGGTGTTTTACTGGACCTTGCGTGCCTTGCTCAGCCATTGGCGACGCCATCCGGTGCAGTTCTTCAGCGTGCTCACCGGCCTGTGGCTGGCCACCGCGCTGCTGACCGGGGTGCAGGCCCTCAACAGCCAGGCCCGCGACAGTTACGCGCGCGCCAGCCAATTGATCGGCGGCGAACCCCAGGCCAGCCTCAGTGCGCCGGACGCCGCCAGTTTCCCGCAAACGCTGTTTGCCCAACTGCGTCGTGCCGGGTGGCCGGTGTCGCCGGTGGTGCAGGGGCGGCTGCAACTCAAGGGGCATGAGGACGTGCGCCTGCAGTTGATGGGCATCGAACCACTTTCGTTGCCCGGCAGCGGCGCGGTGTCGGGGCAGCGCCTGAGCCAGGCGCAGATGCTGGCCTTCTTTGAACCGCCGGGGCGTACCTGGATTGCACCGCACACCTTGCAGGCCCTGGGACTGCGCGAGGGCCAGCAACCGCTCACGCTGAATGGGCAGCGCCTGCCGCCATTGCAAGTCCAGGCGGATATGGCGCCCGGCCTGTTGCTCACCGATATCGGGTTTGCCCAGGTGCTGCTGGAGATGCCCGGCCAGCTCTCGCGCCTGCTGGTGGACAAGGCCTTCGCCGCTCGCCATCCCACACCGCCCGCCGGGCTGCAGCTCAAGCAGGGCGAGGAGAATAACCTCGCGCGGCTGACCGAGAGCTTTCACCTGAACCTTGATGCGCTGGGTTTCCTGTCGTTTGTGGTGGGGCTGTTTATCGTGCATGCGGCCATCGGCCTGGCCCTGGAGCAACGGCGCGGGTTGTTGCGCACCTTGCGCGCCTGTGGGGTGAGTGCGCGGATGTTGATCCTCGGCCTGGGGGTGGAGCTGGGGGCGTTGTCGCTGTTGGGGGGCGTGCTCGGCGTCGCCAGTGGTTACCTGCTGGCCAGCCTGTTGCTGCCGGATGTGGCCGCCAGCCTGCGTGGCTTGTATGGCGCCGAGGTGCCGGGCCAATTGAGCTTGAGTCCCTGGTGGTGGGCGGCAGGGTTGGGCTTGAGTCTGCTCGGCGCCTTGCTTGCCGGCGCCAGCAGCCTGTGGCGGGCGGCGCGTCTGCCGTTGCTGGCGCTGGCCAACGCCCAGGCCTGGCACGAGGCCCATGGGCGCTGGTTGCGGCGCCAGGGCTGGGTCGCGGCTACGGCCTTGCTGATCGCGTTGTTGGCGTTATGGCTGGGCGACAGCCTGGCCGCCGGTTTTGTGTTGATGGCGGCCTTGCTGCTCGGCGGCGCCCTGGGCCTGCCGGTGCTGCTCAATGGCCTGTTGGAGGCGCTGCTGGGGCACAGCCGTTCGGTACTCGGCCAGTGGTTCCTGGCTGACTGCCGCCAACAATTGCCGGCCCTGAGCCTGGCATTGATGGCGCTGCTGTTGGCCCTGGCCGCGAATATCGGCGCGGGCTCCATGACCTCGGGCTTTCGTCACACGTTCAATAACTGGCTGGAGCAACGCCTCACCGCCGAGCTGTACCTCAACCCGCAAAACCCGGCCCAGGCAGAGCAACTCAGCGCCTGGCTGGCGCAGCAACCGTTGGTGCAAACCGTGTTGCCCACCTGGCAGGTCGCGGTGCAATTGCAGGGTTGGCCGGCGGATCTGTTTGGCGTGGTCGACGACCCGACCTATCGCCAGCACTGGCCGTTGCTGGAAGCGGCGAGGGCGCCGTGGGACCAGTTGCAGCAAGGCGAGACCCTGATGCTCAGCGAGCAACTGGCGCGGCGGCTCGGGGTGACGCTGGGTGATACGGTGAGCATTCCCACGCCCCAGGGGGTGTGGTCGCCCACCGTAGTGGGGGTGTACGCCGATTACGGCAACCCCAAGGGCCACGTGCTGGTCAATTCCCGGCACCTGCTGGCCCACTGGCCGACACTGGCACCGGCGCGTTTCAACCTGCGGGTGCTGCCGCAGGACGTGGCGCCGCTGGTGGCTGAAGTGCAGCGCGCCTTTGCCCTGGAAGACAGCCGTATCGTCGATCAACAGCAACTCAAGGGCTGGTCGAGCCAGGTGTTCGAGCGCACCTTCGCCGCCACCGCCGCGCTCAACAGCCTGACCTTGGGCGTGGCCGGCGTAGCGCTGTTCATCAGCCTGCTGACCCAGAGCCAGAGCCGCCTCGGTCAACTCGCCCCGCTGTGGGCATTGGGGGTGACGCGCAGGCAATTGATGCTGCTGAACCTGGGGCAAACCTGGCTGCTGGCGGTGCTCACGCTGCTGCTGGCATTGCCCCTGGGGCTGTTGCTGGCGTGGTGCCTGGACGCGGTGATCAACGTGCAGGCCTTTGGTTGGCGGCTGCCGTTGCAAGTGTTCCCGTGGCAGCTCGCACAATTGCTGGGGCTGGCGATGTTGGCCACGTTGTTGGCGTCGGCCTGGCCCCTATGGCAGCTGTACCGCAGCCGTCCGGCGGATTTGTTGAGGACGTTTGCCCATGAAGATTAGGGCGTTGATGTGTGCGTTATTACTGCTGGCGGCCTGCGACAAAGTCCCCGCGCCCCAGGAAAGCTTCGCCGGCCTGGGCAGTGACGCCGCCGACTTTGCCCAGGTGCTGCCCGGCAAGGTCTTCAGCTTTCCCGAAGACCACGGCTCCCACGATGGCTTTCGGATCGAGTGGTGGTACGTCACCGCCAACCTCAAGGACGCCCAGGGCAATGTGTTCGGCGTGCAATGGACGTTGTTTCGCAACGCCCTCAAGGCTGGGCCGACGCAGGCGGGCTGGCACGACTCGACCGTATGGCTCGGCCACGCCGCCGTCACCTCCGCCACCCGCCACTACGCCGCCGAACGCTTCGCCCGCGGCGGCGTCGGCCAGGCCGGGGCGCAGGCTGCGCCGTTCAACGCCTGGATCGACGACTGGAATTTCGCCAGCCAGCCCGGTGCCGCGAGCGCCTTGGCGGACATGCAACTCAAGGCCAGCGGTGCGCAATTTGCCTACGACCTGCGCCTCACCTCCAGCCGGCCATTGGTGTTGCAAGGCGACAACGGCTACAGCCGCAAATCCGATCAGGGCCAGGCGTCGTACTACTACAGCCAGCCGTTTTTTACCGCCGAGGGCGATGTCAGCATCGACGGTAAGACGTACCAGGTCAGCGGCCCCGCGTGGCTCGACCGCGAATGGAGCAGCCAACCGCTGACCGCCAGCCAGACCGGCTGGGACTGGTTCTCCCTGCACCTGGACCGTGGCGAGCAGTTGATGCTGTTTCGGGTGCGGCAAACCGACGGCGCGTCCTACCTGACCGGCACCTGGATCGACCGCGAAGGCCACACCCAGACCCTGCACAACGCCGACATCCAACTGGCACCGCTGGACACCACGGCGATCGACGGTCGCCAGATTCCCACACGCTGGTCGCTGAAAGTTCCCGGCAAGCAGCTGGATATCACCACCCAGGCCGTCAACCCCAAGGCCTGGATGAACCTGAGTATTCCGTATTGGGAAGGGCCGGTGCGGTTTGAGGGTGGGGTGGGGTACCTGGAGATGACCGGGTATTAGATGAAGAAATTTCCTACAAAAATACTGGACATACATACAGTTGTTGGCTAGATTCCATCCCAGGTGACCGGATGTCACCTGACCTTCAGTTTTTAACTATGGATGGATAAAAAATGAAATCGAAAAAAGCCTTTATGCTCGGTGCGGCCATGGCGGCCACCTGCTTCGTCTCGGCCTTTGCCCTCGCTGAACAATACCCTCACCTGGCTGCGCAAGCGGCGCCTCCTGCGGTCAAGCAAGGCTTGAAAAGCGCTGCGAAGGTCAAGGCCAACAAGGCGACGGCTGCCCTCAAGCAGCAATTGCTGGCGGGTGCCCAGCAGAAGAAAACCCTGTTTGCCCCCAAGGCGAAGGCTGACTCGGTGGTGGAAGACAACACTGCGCCGGCCAGGGTGACCAAGCTGCAGAAAACCACGGCCCAGTCGGCGCCTGCCGTACAGGCTGCGCTGGTCCAGGGCTGTGAGCAGACGCTGGACATCAACTCGCTCTATACGATCGATGGCGTGCAAACCGGCGACCTGCTGTGCTACCACTTCAACCTGCCGCAGAAGGCGCGGATCAATGTTCTGCTGGTCAACCAGACCGCAGGCACCGACATGTCGTTGTCGCTGTTCCAGGACGACGGCCAGGGCAATCCGCTGCCCCTGGGCACCTCCAATAACCCCGGCACGGGCGATGAAAGCCTTGGCGGCGTGGTGCCGGCCGGCGATTACTACTGGTTCATGGAGGCCAACGCGGCGGTCCAGGGCTCGAGCTTTCAGTTCGGCGTGGCGGTCGATACCAACCTTGATGCGTTCGAACCCAATGACACCCCGGACACGGCCTTCCAACTGCCGGACACCCTCAACTACATCAACGGCAATGCCGACAGCCTGGATGATGTCGATTACTTCGATTTCACCGCCGTCCGTGGCCAAAGTGTGGGTATTGCGCTGACGGCCGATGCGACCAGTGGCAGCACGCGCAACAAGTGGATCCTCGAGCGTTTCGATGGCGCCCAGTGGGTCACCGTGGGGGCCAACGTCGTGTCGACCTCGATCCCGAGCCCGGGTGTCGGTGGCGTGGTCAAGGTACGTGTGCGGCCGAACCAGCACCCGAACGAGCCGTGGAGCGCGACCGGCAAGTACAACTTGTCGTTTGGTTCCAACCCGCGGGTCAACAGCCCGGATGTGAAGGGCGAGGCGAACGTGTTGCGCATTCCGTATTCGGCTTCCGACGTGGGCTACGGCTACATGACCACCCAAGCCTATCGCGACCTGACCTGGACCATGGGCCTGTCGGACAGCACCGGTGCACCGCTGGTGGGCCTGCACCCGATCGTCTATCTCGACCAGCGGATCGACCCGGCCAACGGCGATATCGTCTACAAGGCGTATTCGGCGGCGACCGACAGTGCGGGCCAAGCGGCGGGCACGATCAACGTAGGCACCTGCTCCGGTGATTTCCAGACCACCTTTGTCGACTACGCCCAGGGCTACAACAACACCTGGCGTACCGACTTCAATTACGGCGTGTGGCGCATGGAAGTACTGGAGTACCCGGGCATCGGCGTCGGTGGTGACAACACCGAGTTCGTCAGCTTCGGTCACCTGTGCAAGCAGACCTTGCTGAGCAGCACCAAGAGCTGAATATGAGTGATCCGTAGTACCCAGGGCATACAGGCCAGGCGCCTGTATGCCCTTTTTGCGTTATTGCGCCAACGCCAGCTTCAACGGCAAGCGCGCCATGCTCGTATTCTTCAATGAGCCCAGGTACAGCCAGTCGCCATATTCCCGGGCCGTGGTGATGGGCGAGTAATTGCCGGCGCTGCCATCCTGCAAGTTGGCGATGACCTTGCCGTCGGTGTCCAGCCCCAGCACGAAGGCTTTGCGCTCAATGGGCTTGGGCACCACCATCAGCGCACGCACCATCACCTTGCGCAGCAAGGGGTAGCCGGCAAAGCTGTCCAGCAGCGGGTTGCGTGGTGAGTACAGCGCCACCCAGAAACGGTCCTGGCCGTTGAAACTGAGGTTGTCCGGCAGGCCGGGCAGGTTGTCGATAAACAAGTCGTGGTTGCCCGCACGTTCGCCCTTGAGCCAGTAGCGGCTGATGCGATACGCCCCGGTTTCATTGACCAGCAGGTAATTTTCATCGGGGCCGAGGGCCACGCCGTTGGCGAATTGCAGTTGGTCCAGCAACACCTCGGTGGTGCCGTTGCGAAAGTCATAGCGCAGCAGGCGACCATCGCCGCCATGCTCGATCACCGCCTCGCCATCCTGGCCATAACCCCAGCGGCTCGAAGCATCGCTGAAGTAGGCATAGCGCCCGCCGGCATCGATGGTCACGTCATTGGTAAAGCCAAAGGGGACGCCATTGGCGCTGGCGCTCAGGACGGTCAGTTGGCGCTGGGGATCCAGCGCGAGCAAGCCCTTGACCCCGTCTGCAATGATCAAGCGCCCGTCCGGGTGCAGCGCCATGCCCAGCGGCCGACCACCGGTGTTGGCCAGCACTTCCAGAGTGGGGCTGTCGGGCGACGTGCGGATGATGCGGCCGTCATGCAGCCCGCTGATCAGAAGCCCCTGGGCATCGAGCAGCAAGGCCTCGGGGCCGGTGATGCCCTGGGCGCCGATTTTCTGCACAGCCTTGAGGCGTTGGTTGTCGGCATAGGCGCCTTCCTTCATCGATGGTGCCTTGGGTGGAGCCCAGTTCACCGGTTGCACTTTGGTCGGCATCAACAGCAGGAAAGCGATCACCGCCAGCAGCACAAACAGCAGATGACGCATTTTCTTTCGACGGGTACTCATGACGATTCCTGGTTGTCGTTGGGGTTCGGTTCCCAGTACAGGGTGCCGAACAGGTAATCCATCAGCGGGAGGACGATATTGAAATTGCGCCCCTGCATCAGCTCGCGGCGGTGATGCAGGGCGTGCAGTCGGTGCATCTGGCGAATCCACGGCAGGCGCGCCAGCGGGTGGTCGGCGGGCAAGTGCTCGCAGGCGTGGAACACTTCGTAGAGCAGGTAACCGAGGATCATGCTCCCGGCGAACAGCCCGGCGACATTGGCGTTCAGGTGCTGGAGCAACCACCAGGCGGGGAGGGTGATGACCAGGCTGTGCAGCACGATCAGCCACGCCGGAAAGAGAATGACCCGCCAGTCTCGCGGGCTGTCGTAGGTCATGTGGCCGGGGGTAAAGAAGCTGTGGTGATCACCGGTGTGGCGCGCATAGAACAGGCGGGCCAAGGCGTGTTTGTGATGGCCGAGGTGGCGATGCACCAGGTAGATACAGAGGTTGAAGAACACCAGGGTCAGCGGCACGGTCAGCCACTCGAACGGCGTCACTCGGTGGGTGGAGGCCCCGGCCAGGCCGATGCAGCACACGCCATAGCCGAGCACAAAGCCGGCGTGCAGCCAGGGGTTGTAATGGGGGCTGACCTCGGCGCGGTAGCGGCTGCGAAACGTCTCGGTGGGGTGGACCATGGCGGGCTGCTCAGGTTTTTTTGTTGGAGACTGAGCTTAGTTGGTACACGGGAATCTGCGAGTTTTGCGTGCTGCGCCGGGGAAGGGATTCAGATCAACGGGTCCCAGCGCTGCGACCAGTCACTCTCGGCCTTGACCACTTCACGCAGCAGCCCCAGGGCCTGTTGCAACACCGCCGAATCCCGTGCCCGCGAGTACACCAGGAACGTCGGGAAGCTGAATTCAGGGGCCTTGGGCACGCGCTGCATCACGCCGCTGTCCAGGTAGCTCTGTACCACCCGCGTGCGGAAATACCCCGCGCCGCCATTCTCGAGGATGTACTGCAACGCCAGCGGCCCGAGGTTGAAACTCACCGCCGCGCGAGCCCTGTCGGGCAGGGCAGCGTCGTGCTGCTGGCGGAAACCCGGGCCCCAATCGATGTAGACGTACGGGGCCGGTTTGCTCGTCAATTGCACCAGGATCAGTTTTTCTTCCAGCACCTGCTCCACCTGCAACCCCGGCCAGTACTGCGGCTGGAACACCAGCGCCGCATCGAGTACGCCGAGCTCCAGCTGCCGCAGCAGGTATTCACCTTCACGCACTTCGGTGCGCAGGGCATGCCCGGGGATCTGTTCGCGCAGGGCCCGGGCCCAACCGAGCATCAGCGGGTTGCACAGGCTGACTTCACCGCCGATATGCAGCACATTGCGATAGCCATCGGGCAACGGCAGGTCGCGCCGCGCGGCTTCCCAGGTTTGCAGCAACTGGTTGGCGTACACCACAAACGCCTCGCCGTCGGCGGTCAGGCGTGCACCGGCGCGGTTGCGCACGAACAGCGTACTGCCCAGTTGGCTTTCCAGGTTTTTAACGCGGGCGGTGATGGCGGTCTGGGTGACGTGCAGTTTCTCGGCGGCGGCGGCCAGGCTGCCGCAGCGGGTGATTTCCAGGAAAGTGCGTGCCAGTTCGATGTCCATGAAGCCCCCGGGGATGAATGGGAGACATTGTAGAGGCAGGGGATTGGAATGCGGTCAGAAAATGTGGGAGGGGCAAGTCGAATCGTCGCACCGCCCCTCCCACATTTGGATCTACGGTGTTGGGGTGATCGGTGTCTGTAAGTGCCGGGTCGGAAACGCCTTGGCATACGCCCGGCACACTCGCAACACCTGCTCATCGGCAAACCGCGCGCCCACCACATGCAACCCCACCGGCAAACCATTCGCCGCCAAGCCGCACGGCACCGACGCCGCCGGCTGCTGGGTAAGGTTGAAGGGGTAGGTGAACGGTGTCCACTCGGTCCATTCCTGCATCCCGGAACCGGGCGGTACGTTGTGCCCGGCCTCGAACGCGGTGATCGGCATCATCGGCGAGACCAGCACGTCGTAATGCTCGTGGAACGCCGCCATACGGGCCACCAGCGCGGCGCGGGCTTCGAGGGCTGCGTTGAAGTCATCCAGGCTCAACTGCTCGCCACGCCGGGCAATGCGCAGCAGCCCAGGGTCCAGCAGTTGTTTCTGTGCGTCGCTCATGGCCCCGGTCAGGCGTGCCGCGCCCGCTGCCCACAAGGTGCTGAACACTTCCAGCGGGTCGCTGAAACCGGGGTCGATCTGCTCGACATGGGCACCCAACTGCACCAGGCCCTCGACCGCCCGGGCGACCACCCTGGCCACCTGCGGGTCGACATCCACGTAGCCAAACGTGGGGCTGTAGGCCACGCGCAGGCCGTTCAAATCCGTGTGCGGCGTGAGCCATGGCGTGGTCCTCGGCGCGCCGATCAGGCCATCCCGCGTATCCTGCTGTGCCACGGCCTGCAGCATCAGCACGCTGTCTTCCACGGTACGGGTCATCGGCCCCAGGTGCGACAGGATGGTCATTGAACTGGCCGGCCATTGCGGTACATAGCCGAACGTCGGCTTGATGCCGAAGGTGCCGGTAAACGCGCAGGGGATGCGGATCGAGCCGCCGGCATCGCTGCCCTGGTGCAGCACGCCCAGGTTCAATGCAGCTGCCGCGCCCGCGCCGCCAGACGAGCCGCCCGCCGTGGTGCGGGTGTCCCACGGGTTGCGCGTGATGCCGTACAGCGGGTTATCGGTGACGCCTTTCCAGCCGAATTCCGGGGTGGTGGTCTTACCCAGCAGCACCGCGCCGGCCTTGCGCATAAAGGCCGGGAAGGGCGCGTCGACGTCCCACGGACCCTCGGCCGACGAGGTGCGCGAGCCCTTGCGGGTGGGCATGCCGAGCGTCAGTGTGAGGTCCTTGATCGAGGCGGGCACGCCATCCAGGGCACCGCAGGGTTCACCCTTCAACCAGCGTTGCTCCGACGCCCGCGCGGCGCGCAGCGCGCCCTCGGGGTCCACATGGCAGTAGGCGTTGACCACCGGGTTGTGGCGTTCGATGCGCAGCAATGCGTCCTCGGTGACGTCCACCGGCGACAGGGTCTTGTCGCGAAAATGCGCCAGCAGTTGTACCGCCGTCAGTTCACCTAGGTCACTCATGGCTGTTCCCCCTGTGCCGCGTTGACCATGGCGCGCAGCAACACGGCGCACCCGGCCGCAAGGTCATCCGGCGCGGCGTTTTCGATTTCGTTATGGCTGATGCCGCCTTCGCACGGCACAAAGATCATCCCGGCCGGGCCCAGCTCGGCGACGAAAATCGCGTCATGCCCGGCGCCGCTGACGATGTCCATATGGCTCAGGCCCAAGGCACCCGCCGCATCGCGCACGGCGTTGACGCAGGCCGGGTGGAAGTCCAGGGGCGGGAAGTCGGCGGTGGGCGTCAGTTCGAAGGTCAACCCGTGCCGGGCTGCTGTGGCTTCGATCACGCCACGTATTTCATCGACCATGGCCTGCAGCTTGTCGGCATGCAGGTGGCGCAGGTCGAGGGTCATGTGCACCTGGCCGGGAATCACATTGCGCGACCCCGGATGCAGGCTCAGGCAGCCGACCGTGCCGCAGGCGTGAGGTTGTTGCTGGTGGGCGATACGGTTGACCGCGCTGACCACCTCGGCGGCGCCCACCAGGGCGTCCTTGCGCAGGTGCATCGGCGTCGGGCCGGCGTGGGCTTCGACGCCGGTGAGGGTCAGGTCGAACCACTTCTGGCCCAGGCAGCCCATGACCACGCCGATGGTGGTGGCCTGGTCTTCCAGCACCGGGCCTTGCTCGATATGCGCTTCGAAATACGCGCCGACCGGGTGGCCTAACACCGCGCGCGAACCGGCATAGCCGATGCGCTGCAACTCGGCGCCCACCGACAGGCCTTGCTCGTCCTGCTTGTCGAGGGTGTCCTGCAGGTCGAACTTACCGGCAAATACCCCGGAGCCCATCATGCACGGAGGAAAGCGCGAGCCTTCTTCATTGGTCCATACCACCACTTCGATCGGCGCCTGGGTCTCGATCTTCAAGTCATTGAGGGTGCGGATCACTTCCAGCCCGGCCATCACCCCGTAGCAGCCGTCGAACTTGCCGCCGGTGGGTTGGGTGTCGATATGGCTGCCGGTCATCACCGGCGGCAGGGCCGGATTACGCCCAGGGCGGCGGGCGAAGATATTACCGATGGCGTCGACACTGACGCTGCACCCGGCGGCTTCGCACCACTGTACAAACAGGTCACGGGCCTGGCGGTCCAGGTCGGTGAGGGCCAGGCGGCACACGCCGCCCTTGACCGTGGCGCCCAGTTGCGCCAGGTCCATCAGCGATTGCCACAGGCGGTCGCGGTTGATCAGCGGGGCGTTGCCCTGGAGTGGTTGCGCAAAACTGTTCATCTGCATTCTCCCGTCAGGCGCTCAGCGCCAGGTAGCGGTTCTTGATGGTCGGGTCGGCGCGGAAGGCGGCGGCGCTGCCCTCGTAGACCACGCGGCCCTGTTCGAGGACGTAATGGCGGTCGGCGAGCTTGTCGCAGACCATCAGGTTCTGTTCCACCAGCAGCACCGGCAGGCCGTCGTCCTTGACTTTGCGCAGGATCTTCACCAGTTCGTCGACGATCACCGGGGCGAGGCCTTCGGTGGGTTCGTCGAGGATCAGCAACTTGGGGTCGTTGAGCAGGGCGCGGGCGATGGCGAGCATCTGTTGCTCGCCGCCGGAGAGTGCATGGCCGGCGTTCCTGCGCCGCTCCTTGAGGCGCGGGAACATGCCGTACACGTCTTCGAGCTGCCAGCGGCTGGTCTTGCGCACGGCGATGCGCAGGTTTTCCTCGACGGTCAGCAGGCGGAAGATCCCGCGATTTTCCGGCACCAGCGCCAGGCCCTGGCGCGCGATTTCAAAGATTTTCTGCCCCACCAGCGCCTGGCCGTTGAAGTGGATCTGGCCCTGGCGCGGGCAGATGATGCCGAGGATGCTGCGCAGGGTGGTGGTCTTGCCCGCGCCATTGCGCCCGAGCAGGGTCACCAGTTCGCCGGGGTTGACCCTCAGCGACACGCCTTCGAGCACGTGGCTCTTGTCATAGTAGGAATGGATATTCTCGACGATCAGCATCAGGCAGCCTCCCCAAGATAAGCACTGCGCACGCGTTCATCGGCACGCACGAACTCCGGCGTGCCTTCCACCAGGATCTGCCCGTGGCTCATCACCGTGATGCGCTGGCTGATGGACATGACGATGCTCATGTTGTGTTCGATCAACAGCACCGTGTGGTCGCGGCCGAGGTCGCTGATCAACTGGGTCATGATCGGGATGTCATCGATGCCCATGCCCGAGGTGGGCTCGTCGAGCATCAACAGTTTGGGCTTGGAGCAGATCGACATGCCCACCTCCAGCACCCGTTGCTGGCCGTGGGACAACTCGCCGGCCAGGGTCTCGGCGCGGGCGCTGAGTTGCAGGCGTTCGAGCACCTGGTCGGCCATCTCCAGGTGTTCGCGCTTGCTGTCCACGCGGCGCCAGAAGTTCAATGCACGTGCACCGTCGCGGCCCTGGGCGGCGAGTCGCAGGTTTTCGCGCACGCTGAGGTTCTGGAACAGGCTGGTGAGCTGGAACGAGCGCGCCATGCCCAGGCCGACGCGGCCGTGGGCCGGCTTGCGCATCAGGTTCCTGCCGTCGAAATGAATCGCTCCGGCCGTGGCCTGGCGTTCACCGGTCAGGCAGTGGAACAGGCTGGTCTTGCCCGCGCCGTTGGGGCCGATGATGGTGTGGATGGTGCCGGCTTCGACCTTGAGGTTCACGCCATTCACTGCACGGAACGCGCCATAGGCCAGTTCCAGGTCCTGGGTTTCCAACAGGATGCTCATAGCCCTTCCTCCTTGGCGACGACGGCAGCCTTGCGACGGCCGCGCACGCGCTCGAACAACGCGGCCAGGCCGCCCCACAAACCGCCGCGCATGAAGATCACCACCAGGATCAGGATCACCCCCAGCAGCATCAGCCAACGGGGCCACAGGTCGGAGAGAAAATCCCCCAGCAGCACGATGGACCCGGCGCCCAGCAACGAACCGAACAGCGAGCCGGTGCCGCCGATAATGGTCATGATCAGGATGTTCTCGGACATCGCCAGGTCGATATTCGACAGCGGCACAAAGTGCAGCAGCATGGCGTACAGCGCCCCGGCAATCCCGGTGACTGCGCCGGACAGCACGAACACCAGGATCTTGAAATGCCGCGTGTCGTAGCCGATGGCCGAGGCGCGGGTTTCGTTTTCGCGGATCGCCATCAGCGTGCTGCCGAACGGCGAGGCGATCACCCGGCGTGCGCCGATAAAGATCAACAGGAACAGCACCGCGACAAAGCCATAGAACGCACGGGCGTCGGCCAGGGACAGCAGCACGGTATCGCCGATGCGGATTTCCGGGCGTGGCACGCTGAGCAGGCCGTTGTCGCCACCGGTCCAGTCGCTGAGGGTGTAGGCGACAAAGTACGCCATCTGGCTGAAGGCCAACGTAAGCATCACGAAGTAGATGCCGGTGCGCCGGATTGCCAGGGCACCCACCAGCAAGGCCAGGAAACCACCGGCGATGGCGGCGCCCAGCAGCGCGGTGAACAGGCCCAGTTGCAGGTGGATCATCAGCAGCGCCGCGCAGTAGGCACCGGCACCAAAGAAGATGCCTTGGCCGAATGACAGCAGACCGGTGTAGCCAAGCAACAGGTTGCAGGCCAGGGCCGCCATGGCAAAGATCAGGATCTCGCTGGCCAGGGTCGCCGAGGGCAATAGCACGGGCAGGCCGATCAGCACCGCCACGACCCACAGCAACATGGCGCGCGATTGGGTTTTGGCAAACGGCAGGGGATTTTTCTCGCTCATGTCAGGCTCTCCCAAACAGGCCGTAAGGCCGCACCAGAATCACCACGGCCATGGCGCCGTAGATCATCAGGCTCGCGCCTTGGGGCCAGAGTGTGGTCATCAGGCTTTGCACCACGCCGACCAGCAAACCGCCGACCAACGCACCGCTGAACGAGCCCATGCCGCCGATCACCACCACCACGAAGGCGATGCCGAGAATCTCCGGGCCAACGAACGGCTGCGCACCGCGCAACGGCGCGAACAGCACCCCGGCCATGCCGGCCAGGGCCACGCCGAGGGCGAAGGTCATGGAGAACAGGCGGAAGATATTCGTGCCGAGCAGCGACACGGTCTCGGTGCTTTCACTGCCGGCGCGCACCAGGGCGCCGAAGCGCGTGCGCTCCAGCAGCAGCCACAGGCCCAGGCCCACCAGCCCGGAAAACACGATGAGGAACAGGCGGTAGTAGGGGTAGACGAAATCACCCACCACCAGCACGCCGCGCAGCAGTTCCGGCACGGCGACGCTTTTGCCCACCGGGCCCCAGATCATCACGCTGGCTTCCTGGATGATCAGCGCGATGCCCAGGGTGACCAGGATCTGGAACATGTGCGGCAAGTGATAGATCCGCTGGATCAACAGCCGCTCGATCACCCAGGCCAATACGGCCACCACCAGCGGCGCAATCAGCAGCGCCAGCCAGAAGTTGCCGGTGAGGCTCACGGCGGTGTAGCAGATGTAGGCGCCCAGCAGGAAGAACGCGCCGTGGGCGAAGTTGACGAAGTTGAGCAGGCCGAAAATGATCGTCAGCCCGACCGCGATCAGGAAGTAGATCATTCCCAATCCAAGGCCGTTGAGTATCTGGAACAGGTAAAGATTAAGCATGCAGAAACCCTCGAACAGGTGGCCGCCGGGGCGGCCCTGCCGTGTACAACGGTGGTGTTTTAGCGGATCAGGCGAGCGTGCAGCCCGTGGCTTCCACCGGCGGGAATGACTGGCCGGCGCTGAGCACCTTGGCCAGGTCATCCTTGTCGGCCATCTCGCCGGCGGCCTTGCCGACCAGCAGGTAGTAGTCCTTGATCACCTGGTGGTCGCCGGCGCGGATCGACTCCTTGCCGGTGGGGCCTTCGAAACTCAGGCCCTGCATGGCCTTGGCCACGGTCGGCCCGTCGAAGCTGCCGGTGGCGATGATGGTGTCGAGCATGACTTTGGTGCTGATGTAGTCGGCGGCCAGCGGGTAGGTGGGGTTGATGCCGTACTTGGCCTGGGTCAGCTTGACCAGCTCGCGGTTGAGCGGGGTGTCGACCTGATGCCAGTACTGCGCGCCGAGGTACACGCCGTCGAGGATATCGCTGCCCAGTTCCTGGAACTGGTCGAGGCCGGCGGACCACACCAGCAGCACTTTCATGCGTTCCTTGATGCCGAAGTTCACCGCCTGGCGCAGGGTGTTGGACGACTGGCTGCCAAAGTTGAGCAACACCAGCACATCCGGCTTGGTGGAAATGGCATTGGTCAGGTAGCCGGAGAATTCCTGCTCCTGCAGCGAGTGGTAGCTGTTGCCGACATGCTCCAGGCCATGTTCCTTGAGCACGTTTCTGGCGCCTTCGAGCAGCGCTTCGCCGAACACATATTGCGGCGTGATGGTGTACCAGCGCTTGGCATCCGGCAGCAGCTTGATCAGCGGCACCATGGTTTCGCGGATCGCGCCGTAGGTGGGCACCGACCAGCGAAACGTGGCGTGGTTGCAGTCTTTGCCGGTGACTTCATCGGCACCCACCGGGGTCATGAATACACCGCCAACCTTGTCGACTTCCTTGGCCACCGCGAGTGCCGACGACGACAGCGTACAGCCCTGGAAGAACCGCGCGCCGTCCTGCTGGATCGCCTCCTGCACCTTGCGCACGGCCTTGCCGGCGTTGCCCTCGGTGTCGATGACCTTGTAGTTCAAGGGGCGGCCCAGCAGCTCGGTGTGTTGTGCCACCGCCAGGCGCGAACCCATGTCGGCAAACTTGCCATAGCTGGCAAAGGCGCCGGACATGGACTTGAGGCCGTAAAAGGTAAAGGGCTCGGCGGCGAATGCGGACCGTACGCTCAGCGGAAGACTGAGGGCGGCGGCCGCGGTAAGACTGGCTTTCAATAACGTACGACGCTGCATGGGGTGACTCCCTGGTTTAGTTATTGGCAGGAGTAGCAAGGGCGATACGGTGGAGCAGGGCCTGTGGGCAGGCCTGTTATTGGGGTAACGCAGTGAATGCAGTCAACTGTGGGCGGGGTGTTTTCAGTGGTTGTGGTCGAACTCCAGTAGAAAGTGCGGGCTGACCTGGCCTTCCAGCGCGGTCATATGGTGTTCGGCGTCGCACATATGTTCATGCATCAGGCTGCGTACCGCGCCTTCATCCCCGGCGCGAAAGGCGTTCAGCAGTTGCTTGTGATAGTCGAGGTTGGCCGCGTCGAACTGCTTGCGCTTGGGCTTGTAGGCTTTTTTCAGTACCACCAGGTCGCGCAGCAGGTCGTTGAGAAATTGCGCCATAAAGCTCAGCAACGGGTTGGGGCAGGCCTTGGCCAGCAGGTTGTGGAACTCCAGTTCCGCCAGGCGTTGCTCGCGCTGGCCGGCTTCGCTGTCTTCGGGGGCGCTGCAGAAATCCACGTTGTCCTGCAATGCCCGGTAGTCGTCCTCACTCAGGCGCCCGAGCACCGACACCGCCAGTTCCACTTCGATGACCTTGCGCAACTGGTACACCTGCTCGCCGTCCAGGTGCTGGAAGTGCAGGTAGTTACGCAGCGCGCGGCTGGCGGGCTCCGTGCCGGCCTGGTTCAGGTAGGCACCGCCGCTGGGGCCGGTGCGCGTACTCACCAGCCCCTCGACCTCCAGGGCCTTGAGCGCTTCACGGGCCGAGCCCTTGGAGCACTGGAAGCTCTCCATCAGCTCACGCTCGGTGGGCAGGCGGTCGCCGGGCTTCAAGGCATCGGTGACGATGGAGCGCTTGACCGACTCGACAATCACGTCGGACAGCTTCTGGCGTTTGCGGCGTAGCGGGCGAGTCAGCATGGGTTCGATTTATCGTATTAATGCGGATAAATAGCACTTAATAACGATTGCGACGGAGCGTCAACGCAGGGTGTCGTTTTCGGCGGCAACAGGTCGTAAACGACGCGCTACTGCCTGCCTGCCACGTCAAGGCAGCGAGTCGACGGTGGCGGCTGTTTGCCATAGGCGAGGAAGTCACCCACCCATCGGTTGATACAGCCGCCGGCGTCCGGTTTGGCGGGCTCCTTGAGGCGCAGTTGTTCGACCCCAAGCCTACCCGCCATGGTGTGTTCGGCGTTGACCAGCACCATGCGTGCGACGCGCTCGGGAAACACTGCGGCATAGCGGCTGCCCAGGCGCGTGGCGAGGGTGTCCCCCAGGTAATGCAGTTGGGCGTCGCCCAACTGGGCGCGTACGTACTCCATATCCCGTACGGCCTGTTCGACGCCATGCTCCTGAGTGAGGTCGCGGGGGCTGAGTTCGATCATGTCGTAGCGGTTGAGCAGCGTGCGATAGGCTTGTGTGGAATACGTGTCCCAGCGGCTGGCGAGGTGAATGGCGAAGGTGCTTCCGTAGTTTTTTTGCGCGGTGTCGCCGGCCTGGGTGAAGACCACGCCTTTGCGGTTCAGGGGATCGCGGGCGCCGACACGGGTCAGGTAGAGGCGCTGGTGGCCTTGCCAGGGGGCGGCATGGTTGCGCGGGACGGTGACGATGCCGCACTGGGTGCGCGACAGCACCTCGGGGTCAAGCCGTTCGGTGGTGGGGAGGGGGCAATCGAGCAGCCAATCAATGGCGGTGGGTTTGATCAGTGGCTCTGCCTGGCCAAGGTTTGCCATCAACCAGAGACAGCCGCACGCGAGGTATTTTGCAACATTCATCAGTGTTCCCTGGCAGCCGTGTGATAGCGGCATTTTTTACCAAGGAACCTGAGTCGAAGAATGTAGGGGCGGTAGACGACTTATGTACGAAACTGGAGTTTCGTTTATCAGATGCTGGTTTTCCAACCGCCGCCCAATGCCTTGTACAGCGCAATGCTGGCCTGCAGGCGTGACAGTCGCAATTGCACGTTCAAGTCCTGGGCGGCATACAGGGTGCGCTGGGTTTCCAGTACCGTCAGCAAGTCCTCGGCACCCGCCTGGTAGCGGCTTTCGGCGATCCGGAAGGCGGTTTGGGCCTGTTGCAGTTCTTCCGTTTGCCAGTGGCGCTGCTGGTCCAGGCGCGTGATGCTGCTGAGGGCTTTTTCCACATCGGCAAAACCGTTGATGATCGCGCCGCGGTAGGTTTGCAACAGCTCATCCTGGCGCGCGCGGGCCTTGTCGCGCTCGGCGCTTAAACGACCGTTGTTGAAGATCGGCCCGACCAGGCCGGCCGTCAGCGTGTAGTAGGGGCTGCGCAGGACGTCCACGGCCTTGTAGGCATCGGAGCCGAGTGTGGCGCCGAGGGTCAGGGCCGGCAGCATGGCGGCGCGGGCCACGGTGACGTCCGCCTGGGCCGCCGCCAGTTCGGCCTCGGCCTTGGCAATGTCCGGCCGGCGGCTGAGCAACTGGCTGGGCAGGCCGGCGCCGATGGCTGGCCAGGTCAGGTCCTGGAAGGGTTCGGTGCCCAGCTCCAGGGCCTGGACCGGTTGGCCGAGGAGGGCGGCAAGGGTGATCTGGGATTCTTCGGCCAGTTGTTGAATCAACGGCAGCTGGCGTTGCTGGCTGGCCACCAGGCTTTTCTGCTGGGCCAGTTCCAGGGCCGTGGCGGAGCCTGCGTCGTAACGGGTCTGCACCAGCTCGAGGACGTTACGCGCATTGGCCAGGTTCAACTCGGCGATCTGCTGGCGCTCGCGCGCCGCGAGGGTTTGCGCGTAGCGGTCGGCGACGTTGCTGAGCAAGGTCAGCTCCACGGTCGCCTGGTCGAACTCGCTGGCGCGCAGGCTGTGCAGGGCACTGTCACGGGCAGCGGCGCGGCCACCCCAGAAATCCACTTCGTAGCTGGCGGTGAAGTTGGCGCCGAAATTATCGACGGCGTCATCGCTTTGTGAGGCGTCAAGGTCCGGCCCGCCCGCGCCGTGCAACAACTTCTGGTGGCTGGCGGCAAGGTTGAACTTCACCTCGGGCAACAGTGGCGCCCCGGCAATCACCGCCGTGGCCTGGGCCTGGCGCACGCGGGCCATGGCGGCGGCCACGTCGAAGCTGTCACGCCGGGCCTGGTCGACCAGGCGGTTCAACTGCGGGCTGCCGAACTGCGTCCACCAGCGCTGGTTGGTGGCCCGGGCGGCGTCGCGTTCGGCAAACTGCCAGGCAGCCGGCGGCGCAATAGCGCTGTCCACGGCGTGCGGGTCACCGGCGCAGGCCGTGAGCAGCAGACACAGGCCAAGTGCGGGCAGGTATGGGGGAATGGATCGTTTACTCACTGGTCAACGCCTTAACCGGATCGAGCCGGGCAGCTTTACGGGCCGGCATGAAGCCGAATACGACGCCGGTGACCAGTGCGCAACCGAATGCGCCAAGCACCGCCACCAGGGAAAACTGCACCGCCACCTTGGCCAGCACCAGCACGCCACCCACCAGCAGGGCCAGGGCAATGCCGCACAGGCCGCCGACCACCGACAGCATCACCGCCTCGGTCAGGAACTGGCGCAGGATGTCGCGCTGGCGCGCGCCGGTGGCCATGCGAATGCCGATCTCGCGGGTGCGTTCGCGCACGGTCATCAGCATGATGTTCATCACGCCAATGCCGCCCACCAGCAGGGAAATCGCGGCAATCGAACCGAGCATCAACGACAGGGTGTTCTGGGTGCGCGCCTCGGCCTGGATCATCGCCGCGTTGTTGGTCAACTCGTAGTCGCGCTTGCCGTTGTGCAGCTTTTGCATCAACTGATCGATGGCCACTTCGGCCTCGTGGACCTTGCGCGCATCGGCGGCGGCAATCACCACGTATTCGGGGTTGTAGCTGCCGAACAGGCGCACGCTGGCGGCGGAGTAGGGGATGGCGATACGGTCATCACTGTCTTTGTTGCCGGAGCTGGCGCCTTTCTCCGCCAGCACGCCGATCACCTGGAATGGTACGTTTTCGATCAGGATGTATTGCCCGATGGGGTCGACCTCTCCCTTGAACAGCTTTTCCCGCACGCGATGACCGATCACGGCCACGGTGGCAGCCGCACGCTCGTCGGCCGGCGTGAAGTAACTGCCCTCGACCACCGGCCAATTGAAAATGTCCGGGAAATTGGTGTCATTGCCGCCCACATAGGCCATGTAGTCGACGTTGCCATAGCGCACGCCGGCTTCGGTGCCGTTGACCGGCATGATGCGCTTGATCTGGGGCAGCGCCGCCAGCGCCGCGACGTCGTTGAGGGTAACGATACCCAGCGGCGTGCGCGGGTTGGGCGATGAGCCGCTGAGGTAGAGGATGTTGGAGCCGAACGCGCCCATCTGCGCCATGACCTGGCGTTTGCTGCCTTCGCCCACGGCCAGCATCACCACCACCGAGGCCACGCCGATGATGATCCCCAGCAGGGTCAGCGCGGTGCGAAAACGGTTGATCCACATCACCCGCCAGGCGGCCTGGACCGCGTCCAGCAATTCGGCTTTCCACGCGCCATTGTGTTCGGCGCCGTCGGCCAGGCGCTGGCGCAGGTCCACGGCTTGCAGCGCGCCGCGGGTGGCGGGTGGGGGCGCGGCGTTGTCATCGGCCGAGTCACTGATGATCAGGCCATCGCGAATCTCGATGATGCGGTTGGCCCGCGCCGCCACTTCGCGGTCGTGGGTGATCAGGATCACCACATGGCCCTGGCTGGCCAGTTCGTCCAGCAGGCTCATCACCTCGGCACCGCTGTGGCTGTCGAGGGCACCGGTGGGTTCATCGGCAAGGATGATGTGCCCGCCGTTCATCAGCGCCCGAGCGATCGAGACACGCTGTTGCTGGCCGCCGGACAGCTGGTGCGGACGGTTGCCGGTGCGCTCGGCCAGGCCGAGGCGCGTGAGCAGGGCGTGGGCGCGGGCATGGCGTTCGGCGGCGCTGATGCCGGCGTAGATCGCCGGCATCTCGACGTTCTCCTGGGCCGAGCCCGAGGGGATCAAATGGTAGCCCTGGAACACGAAGCCAAAGGCCTCGCGGCGCAGCCAGGCCAATTCGTCGCTGTCCAGGTGGGCGACGTTTTCCCCCGCGAACAGGTACTCGCCCAGGCTTGGGCGGTCGAGGCAACCGAGGATATTCATCAACGTGGACTTGCCGGAACCGGAAGCCCCGACGATGGCGACGAATTCCCCGGCATGGATCGACAGGTCGATGCCGCGCAACACGTCGACCTGCGGGCTGTCGCCACCGCCGTAGGATTTGCGGATGTTCTTGAGTTCGATCAGGGGCGTGGTCACCTCAACCCCCGTTGCCGTCGGCCGGGCCGATCAGCAGGTGATCGCCTTCGTGCAGGCCGTCGAGCACTTCGACCCGCAGGCGATCGCTGATACCCAGGCGGACTTCACGTTCTTCGATGCGGCCGTTGGTGGCGACCACGCGGGCGATCTGCTTGTCGGCACTGGAGGTGCCCAGCAGTGCGGCCACCGGTGCGGTGAGGACATCCTTGACCTGGCTGGCGACGAAAAATACCTGGGCGGTCATTTCGGCCATCAACGCGTTGTCGCTGTTGTCCACGTCCAGCAGCACGGTGTACAGCACCACGCGCCCGCTGCCGCTCTTGCTGGAACTGTTGGGGCTACCGCTGCCCTGGGTTTCATTCAGCGGCTTGGGCGGGATCGGCAGGATCTGCCGCACGGTACTGGTCCAGCGCCGGCTGCCGCCGCTGAGGGTGGTGAAGTAGGCGGTCATGCCCGGTTTGACGTGGCCGATGTCGGCTTCCGAGACTTCCGCCCACACGGTCATCGGCGACAACTTGGCGATCCGCAGGATCAGCGGCGTCTGCTGCTGGGCATTGAGGGTCTGGCCGACCCGCGCGTCCACCGCGACCACGGTGCCGGTCATCGGTGCGTAGATGCGCGTATAGCCCAGTTCCGCTTCATCGCTGCGCAGGCTGGCCTGGGCCTGGAGAATCTGCGCCTGGAACATGTCCATCCGGGCCTGGGTGGCGCTCAGTTCGGCCTTGGCGGTTTGCACGTCTTCCTCGCGGGTGGCGTTGCCGGCGGCCAGGCGCTGCTGGCGCTGGTACTTCTGGCGGGCGAGGGCGTGCTGGGCCTTTTGCTCCTGCAACTGGGCCTTGAGGTTTTCGATGGCGTAGCGGCTGGCGTCGAGCTTGGCTTTTTGCGTCGAGGGGTCGATCTCCACCAGCAATTGGCCTTCCTGCACCCGGTCGCCGGCTTCAACGTGGATCTTGCGAATCTGCCCGGACGCCTGGGCGCCCACGTCGACATACCGGCGCGGTTGCAGGGTGCCCAGGGCCGTGACGCTGTTTTCAATAGTGCCGCGGGTGACGGTGACGGTGGTCAGGTTGTCACGCCCCGGCGGCAACACCTGCCAGGCGGCCACGGCGATGATGGGAATCAGGCACGCGATAGCGAGCAAGGCGCGTCGGGCAGGTCGAGGGCGTTTCATGCTTAGGTTCCAGCCGGGAAAGTTCGGAGCGCAGTTGCGCAGAGCTGACAGTTAAACGAGAGAATTGCCCGAGGATTTAGGCTGTTACATAAGTGGTTACAGGTCTTGTGGAGAAAAAAAACGGCCTGTAGGTGCAAGTCTTGTTTAAAAGTAGATGAGAATTACTATAAATTGCACCTACCCAAACTGCCATTACTGAATACGCCGTCTTTTTTCGCACTCAAGGATCTGATGCCGCCACCCGGCGGCCGGGAGTCATGTTGGAAAACTACTATCGCGAGCTGGTGTGTTTCCTCAACGCCAAGCTGGGCAACCGTCAGGTGGCCGAGGATGTGGTGCATGACGCTTATGTCCGGGTGCTGGAACGTTCCAGCGAGACGCCCATCGAACAGCCGCGTGCCTTTTTGTATCGCACCGCGCTGAACCTGGTGATCGACGGCCACCGGCGCAATGCCCTGCGCCAGGTCGAACCCCTGGAGGTGCTCGACAGCGAGGAGCGCTTTGCCGCCTGTTCGCCCCATGCCACCCACGACTACGGCCAACGCCTGGCCTTGCTCGAACGCGCCCTGGCCGAGCTGCCGGCGGCCTGTCGCGACAGCTTCCTGCTGCGCAAACTCGAGGGTCTGAGCCACCTGCAAATCGCCGAGCGCCTGGGTATTTCCCGCGCTCTGGTGGAAAAACACATCGTCAACGCCATGAAGCACTGCCGGGTGCGGATGCGCGAGTGGGACGCGCACTGATCACTGTTCGGTTAAATTTTTTTTCACTGTCCTCGTTTCCTATCAACACATGACCTGTTGTGCAGGTCTCGAAGGTATTCCCGCCCCACCGCCAAGGGGCTTATCCAGAGGACACTGGAATGACACAGGCAATTGCTTCGCCCGCGGTTCACGACCTGATCGGTATCGGTTTCGGCCCTTCGAACCTGGCGCTGGCCATCGCCCTGCAGGAGCGCGAAAAGGCCCAGGGCAAACTGGACGTACTGTTTCTCGACAAACAGGCCGATTACCGCTGGCACGGCAATACCCTGGTGACCCAGAGCGAATTGCAGATTTCGTTCCTCAAGGACCTGGTGACCCTGCGCAACCCCACCAGCCCGTACTCCTTCGTCAATTACCTGAAAGCCCACGGCCGCCTGGTGGACTTCATCAACCTGGGCACCTTCTACCCGTGCCGCATGGAGTTCAACGACTACCTGCGCTGGGTCGCGGGGCAGTTCCAGGCCCAGGCCCGCTACGGCGAGGAAGTACTGGCCATCGAGCCGATCCTGCACCAGCAACAGGTCGAGGCATTGCGCGTGATCTCCCGCGACGCCCTGGGCGAGCAGCATGTGCGCACCACCCGTTCGGTGGTGGTCAGCGCCGGCGGCACGCCGCGCATTCCCGAAACTTTCAAGGCCCTCAAGGGCGACAGCCGGGTGTTCCACCATTCCCAGTACCTGGAGCGCATGGCCACCCAGCCTTGCGTGGACGGCAAGGCGATGCGCATCGCAATCATCGGTGGTGGCCAGAGCGCGGCCGAAGCCTTTATCGACCTGAACGACAGCTTCCCATCGGTACAGGTCGACATGATCCTGCGCGGTTCGGCACTCAAGCCTGCCGATGACAGCCCGTTCGTCAACGAAGTGTTCTCGCCGGCCTTCACCGACCTGGTGTTCCAGCAAGTCGGTGCCGAGCGCGAGCGCCTGGTCGCCGAGTACCAGAACACCAACTATTCGGTGGTCGACCTCGACCTGATCGAGCGCATCTACGGGATTTTCTACCGCCAGAAAGTCTCCGGTATCGCCCGCCAGGCCTTCCGCACCATGACCGTGGTCGAGAAGGCCACCCCCGGCCCCCTGGGCATCGAACTGGCCCTGCGCAACAACGCCAGCGGCGAAACCAGCGTCAACCATTACGACGCGGTGATCCTCGCCACCGGCTACGAGCGCGAGACCCACCGCGCATTGCTGGCGCCGCTGGAGGAGTACCTGGGTGATTTTGAAGTGGCGCGCGACTACCGCATCGTCACCGACGAGCGCTGCAAGGCCGGCGTCTACATCCAGGGCTTCAGCCAGGCCAGCCATGGCTTGAGCGATACGTTGCTGTCGGTACTGCCGATTCGCGCGGATGAGATTGCGGCGTCGCTGTTTGAAAATGACCGTAGCCGTGGCAAGGGGCGTTCGGTGCAGGATCTGCTCCTCGCCACCGCCAGCTGACAGGCTGCACTTGTGACACGGGGGGCTGGCTGATACTGTACAAAAAACCAGTATCGGTAAGCCTCCATGCAGTTGATCGAAAAACTCAGCATCCTCGCCGACGCCGCCAAGTACGACGCCTCCTGCGCCAGCAGCGGCGCGCCCAAGCGCAGTTCGGAAGGCAAGGCAGGGCTGGGCTCCACCGATGGCATGGGCATCTGCCACAGCTACACGCCGGACGGTCGCTGCGTATCCTTGCTCAAGGTGTTGCTCACCAACTTCTGCCTCTACGACTGCCAATACTGCGTCAACCGCCGCTCCAGTGACGTGCCCCGTGCACGCTTCAGCCCGGAGGAGGTGGTCACCCTGACCCTGGATTTCTACAAGCGCAACTGCGTCAGCGGGCTGTTCCTCAGCTCCGGCATCATTCGTTCGGCCGACTACACCATGGAGCAATTGGTGCGGGTGGCCAAACTGCTGCGCGAAGAGCATGACTTTCGCGGTTACATCCACCTCAAGACCATCCCCGAGGCCGACCCGGCGCTGATTGCCGAGGCCGGGCGCTACGCCGATCGCCTCAGCGTGAATATCGAACTGCCCACCGATGCCAGCCTGCAAACCCTGGCGCCGGAAAAGCAGATCGTCTCGATCAAGCAGGCCATGCAGACCATCTACACCGGCGAGCAGACGGTCCTGAACGAACCCCGTGCACCGCGTTTCGCCCCGGCCGGGCAGAGTACCCAGATGATCGTCGGCGCCGACGAGACCGACGACAGCACCATCCTCCACAGTGCCGAGGCGCTGTATGGCAACTTCAAGCTGCGCCGCGTGTATTACTCGGCCTTCAGCCCCATCCCCAACAGCCCGAAAAGCGTGCCCCTGGCCGCGCCGCCGTTGATGCGCGAGCATCGCTTGTACCAGGCGGATTTCCTGCTGCGCAGCTACGGCTTCAGTGCCAACGAATTGTTCGAAGGCCCCGGCCACCTGGCCCTGGACATCGACCCCAAGCTGGCCTGGGCCCTGGAGCACCGCGAGGTATTCCCCCTGGACCTGAATCGCGCCGAGCCGACCTTGATCGCCCGCATCCCAGGGATCGGCCTGCGCACCACCCAGCGCCTGGTGGACCTGCGCCGCGAACGCAAGATCCGCTTTGAAGACCTGGCCCGCATGCGCTGTGTGCTGGCCAAGGCCAAGCCATTCTTCATCACCAGTGACTACCATTCGCAGCAGGCGGACAGCACCAGCGTGCTGCTGCGCGAGCAACTGCGCGACCGCCCGCAGCCGCAGCAGATGGGGCTGTGGGGATGATCAGCCTGGAATGCGACAACCTTTTCAGCACCTGGCGCGAACAGGCGCGCTGGCTGCTCAGCCATCAGGTCGACCCCAGCCAGGTCAGCTGGGGCGAGGTGCAGGCGGCGGACCTGTTTGCCACCGATGAGCCGATCCCCGCGGGCTTGGGGCCGTTCCAGGCGCGTGTTCCCAAGGCGCTGCTGGAGCTGTTGGAGTCAGCCGCCTGTTACCAAGGCGACCAGCGTTGGAGCCTGTTGTACGAAGTGCTCTGGCGCGTCAGCCATGGCGACCGCACCGCGATGCTGGCGGGGGATAAACTCGGCACTGAATTGCAGCGACGCATCAAGCAGGTGAGTCGTGAGGCCCATCACCTGCATGCGTTTGTGCGCTTTATCGCCCTGCCGGCAGAAGCAGGGCCCGAGTTGCCGGAGTACGTGGCCTGGCATGAACCGGCCCATGACATCCTCAAATCGGCCAGCCAGCATTTTGTGGGGCGCATGGGGCGCCATCGCTGGATGATAGCCACGCCGTTGGACGGGGTTTATTACGATGGCGAACAGCTGATTCATCAACGCCAATGCCCTGAGGCCTGGCAGCAGCTGGCGCAGAACGTCGAGGATCCCCACAGTGCGATGTGGCTGACGTACTACAGCCACATTTTCAACCCGGCGCGATTGAACCCCAAGGTGATGGAGGGGCACTTGCCGAGTCGGTTCTGGAAGAATCTGCCGGAGGGCAGGTTGATCCCGGGGTTGATCAGCGAGGCGCGTACGGGGAAGCAGAAGGATGGGCAGGCGAAGATGATTGGCACCAAGCTCGGCAAGCGTATTTCAAGCGGGCGCGGTTAAAAATCTGGGAGGGGCAAACCCCTCCCACATTGGATTTCCAGTGTTTGAGGATCTAGGCCAGTTCGATGGCGGTATTTTTCACCACCGCTAACTCCGGATGCGCCACCAACTTATCGATGTGCAGCTCATCATTGTTCAGCCAGATCTCCGATACCACCCGGTAGTGCTCCATGTCCCGGCAACGCATGCGCAGGCTGTAGTCGAACGGCCCGCTGATCAACTGGCATTCGAACACCTGGGGGCACGCCTTCATACAGGCTTCGAAGGCCTTTTGCGCCGAGCGCCCGCTCTGGTTGGACAAGGCCACCAGCACCAGCAGCGACAGCCCGGGCGAGACCATCTGCACATCGATGATCGCGCCGTACCCGCGAATCACCCCGCGTCGCTCCAGCTTGCGCACCCGCTCCAGGCAGGGCCTGGGGGTGAGGTGCACCAGTGACGAGAGCTTTTCATAGGTGATACGCCCCTGGTGGCGCAGCACTTCGATGATCGCCTCATCGATGCGATCCAGCGCAGGGGAGGTATGGGGTCCGTTGGCCTTGGTATCCATGGGTTTCACTTCAAACGGTTGGAAAGAAATTGCTGCAAGCGCTCGCTGTTGGGGTGGTCGAGGATCTCGGCGCCGCCTTGTTCCTCGACTCGGCCTTGATGCAGGAACAGCACTTGGCTGGACACCTGGCGGGCAAAGCCCATTTCGTGGGTGACCATCAGCATGGTACGACCTTCCTCAGCTAACGTCTGTATGACTTTGAGGACTTCTCCTACAAGTTCGGGGTCGAGGGCGGAGGTGGGTTCATCGAACAGAATGATTTCCGGCTCCATCGCCAGGGCCCGCGCGATGGCCACGCGCTGTTGCTGGCCGCCGGACAGGAACGCCGGGTACTGATCGGCCACGCGGCCCGGCAGGCCGACCTTGTCGAGGTACATGCGCGCGCGTTTTTCCGCTTCGGCGGCACTTACCCCCAGCACCCGGCGCGGGGCCATGGTGATGTTTTCCAGCACGGTCATGTGGCTCCACAGGTTGAAGTGCTGGAACACCATGGCCAGGCGCGTGCGCAGGTTCTGCAATTGTTCCTGGTGCGGCGCGCGGGCGCCGGCGCGGCCCTGGCGCATTTCGATGCTGATGCCGTCCAGGGTGATGACGCCGGCGTCCGGCTGTTCGAGAAAGTTGATGCAGCGCAGCATCGTGCTTTTGCCCGAGCCGCTGGCGCCGATCAGGCTGATCACGTCGCCGTGGCGTGCGTTGAGGGACACACCCTTGAGCACTTCGTGTTCGCCGTAGCGTTTATGGATGCCCTCGACCTGCAGCTTGACGGCAGCAGTTGCCGCCTGGGTAACGGGTACATCGACAGGATAAGTGGCCAGGGCCTGCGCGGACTGATTCATGGGTTAGCCTCGGGTAGGAACAAGAAAACGCATCCAGCGACGTTCGGCCAGTCGGAACAGGCCCACCAGTGCAAAGGACAGCAGCATGTAGAGCAGGGCGGCGATGCCGAAGGCCTGGAACGTCAGGAACGTCTCGGCATTGGCATCGCGCGCCACCTTGAGGATGTCGGCGACGGTGGCGGTAAACGCCAGCGACGTGGCGTGCAGCATCAGGATCATTTCATTGCTGTAGGCCGGCAGCGCCCGGCGCAGTGCGGCAGGCACCACCACAAACAGGTTGAGGCGCCAGCCGTGCAGGCCATAGGCGCGGGCCGCTTCGAGTTCGCCGTGGGGAATGTTGCGGATCGCCCCGGCGAAGATTTCCACGGTGTAGGCGCAGGTGTTGAGCACAAAGGCCAGCAGGGTGCAGTTGAGGGCATTGCGGAAAAACTGGTTGAGCAGGGCGTTGTCCTGCACCACCTCCAGGCTGTACAGCCCGGTGTAGCAAATCAGCAATTGGATATACAGCGGCGTGCCGCGAAACAGATAGGTGTAGACCTCCACCGGCCAGCGCAGCCAGAAGTGCGCCGACACGCGCGCCAGCGCCAGCGGGATCGAGAGGAAAAACCCCAGCACCACCGAGATAATGAACAGCCACAAGGTCATGGCAACGCCGGACAACCCGGTGCCATCGCTGAACAGGTAGGCCACGCCGTATTGCTGGAACAGTTCGATCATCGCGCCATCCCCTTGATGCCGAGGTTATAGCGCCGTTCGAGGCGCTTGAAGATGCGGTTGGAGAGGGTGGTGATCACCAGGTACACCAGGCCTGCGAGGATCAGGAAGTACAACGGCTCGTTGGTGGTCTTGCCGGCGTTCTGCGCGGCCTTGACCAGGTCCGACAGGCCAATGATCGACACCAGCGCCGTGGACTTGAGCAGCACCAGCCAGTTATTGCCCAGGCCCGGCAGGGCAAAGCGCATCAGCTGCGGGAACAGCACCAGGTGAAAACGCTGCCAGCGGCTCAGGCCGTAGGCGGTGGCGGCTTCGAGTTGGCCGACCGGCACACTGAGGATCGCACCGCGAAAGTTCTCGGTGAAATACGCGCCGTAGATAAACCCCAGGGTGATGACCCCGGCGGTAAACGGGTCGATTTCAAAGTAGTCCCAGCCGAACACTTCGCTCAGGTCGTTGAGCCACAGTTGCAGGCTGTAGAAAATCAGCAGGATCAGCACCAGGTCCGGCACGCTGCGGATCAGCGTGGTGTACAGCGTGGCCGGCACCCGCAGCCATTGGGCGCTGGACAGTTTTGCGCCGGCGGCGATCAGGCCCAGGGCGAGGCTCAGGGCCAGCGCCAGGAGCGCCAGCTTGACCGTCATCCAGGCACCCTGGGCGAGCATCGGGCCGTAGCCTTGCAGGTTGAGGAGTTCGTTCATGGGGAGATCTCTAAAGGGCGCAGACATACCCCTGTGGGAGGGGGCTTGCTCCCGATGAGGGCGTGCCAGTCGACACCTGTATTGACTGACCCGCAGCTATCGGGAGCAAGCCCCTTCCCACAAGGGATTGTGTTGGCTTATTCGTTGTAGATGTCTTGATCGCCGAAGTATTTCTTCTGGATCTGTGCGTAGGTGCCATCGGCCTGGACGGCGGCGATGCCTTTGTTGATCAGCGCACGCAAGTCCTGGTCGTTCTTGCGCAGGCCCATGGCGATGTCCAGGGGCAGGGTCGGGTCCTTGAAGGCCGGGCCGGTCTTGAAGTCGGCGCCTTCAGGCTTGGACAGGAAGTTGAGCTGGGCTTCGAGCTTGTCGGTCAGGGTGGCGTCGAGACGGCCGTTCTGCAGGTCGGCGTAGTTCTGTTCCTGGGACTGGTACGCCTTGATCTGCGCGCCCAGCCTGGCCAGGTGCGCGCGGGCATAGGCTTCCTGCAACGAACCTTGCAGCACGCCGACCTGTTTGCCTTTCAACGATTCCGGGGTGTCGCCGAAGTCGGCGTTTTTGCGCGTGATCACCGACGTGGGGCTGAGGAACAGGCGGTCGGTGAAGTCGATGACTTTCTCGCGCGCCGGGGTCACGGCCATGGACGACATGATCGCGTCGAACTTGCGCGCGCGCAGGGCCGGGATCATGCCGTCGAATTCGTTGTGCACCCAGGTGCATTTGACCTCGAGCTTGGCGCAGATGGCGTTGCCCAATTCGATATCGAAGCCTTGCAGGCTACCGTCGGCGGCCACGGATTCAAACGGGGGGTACTCGGGGAATACGCCGAAGCGGATTTCTTTCCAATCCTGGGCGTGGGCGGCGCTGGCGCACAGTGGCAACAGCAACGCAGCGAAGAGTGATCGCAGTGGAGTCATGTGTCAGTCCCTATATTTTGTAATTGATGTCAGGGCAGTAGAAAGGGTGCAGCGTGCATGCATTCGGTGACTCTTTGGTCGGGCTCAGAATGCTTCATGATGGTGCGTTTTTTGTGTCGTTTACCCGGTGCTCAAAGCGCAAATTGCGCTGTTAAAACACGCAATGCAGCGGAATCGGCTGTGACACCCGCTGAATCGGCTTTTGAGCCCTGGAAATCCGACCTGCCCATGGCGCAAAGGGGCAGGCCAGAGCGGTCTCAGGCGCGCTTTTTATGCTGTGCTCGAGGCTGTTGGGCCAGGCGCGCGAACAAGTCCTTGGGGTCGGCCAGGTCCGGCACCAGTTCCAGTTCGCTGCCGACATCCAGGGCCTTGGCCACGTCCAGCACATAGCGCAGGGCCGAGTAGTCTTCGATGGCAAAGCCCACCGAGTCGAACAGGGTGACCTGGCGCTCATGCTCGCGGCCGGCGACCTGGCCGTTGATGACCTGCCACAACTCGGTCACCGGCGAGTCTTCCGGCATGTGCTGGATTTCACCTTCGATGCGGCTTTGCGGTTCGTACTCGACGATCACACGGGCGCGCTCGACGATGCGGCGGTCCAGCTCGGTCTTGCCTGGGCAGTCGCCGCCCACGGCGTTGAGGTGCATGCCGGGCTCGATCATGTCGTCGGTGAGGATGGTCGCGTAGGCCTTGTCGGCGGTGACGGTGGTGACGATGTCTGCGCCCTTGACCGCTTCGGCCACGCTGCCGGCCAGGATCACCTTGATTGCCGGGAACGCCTTGAGGTTGGCTGCCAGCTTGGCGGTGGCCCTGGCGTCGATGTCGAACAGGCGGATCTCGTTGATGCCGAGCATGGCGTGGAAGGCCAGGGCCTGGAATTCGCTCTGGGAGCCGTTGCCGATCAACGCCATGCTGCGGCTGTTGGCGCGGGCCAGGTAGCGGGCCACCAGGGCCGACGTGGCGGCGGTACGAATGGCAGTGGTCAGGGTCATTTCCGCCAGCAGCACCGGTTTGCCGGTGTCGACGTCACCGAGGGCACCAAAGGCCATTACGGTGAGCATGCCGGCCAAGGTGTTCTTCGGGTGGCCGTTGACGTACTTGAAGGCGTACAGCGAGGCGTCGGACACCGGCATCAACTCGATCACGCCATCCGGCGAGTGGTTGGCCAGGCGTGCGCATTTTTCAAAGTCCTGCCAGCGCAGGTAGTCGGCGCGGATGTACTCGGCCATCTCGGTGATGCAGGTGTGCAGGCCTTTTTGCGAAACCAGATAGCTGAGGTCGTTGACGTCGATATAGCGGGTCATGGCAAGACTCCTTATTGAAATGAGGGACGGGCGGGCAGATGCACTTCTGCCAGCATGCAGCGGGCACTGCCGCCGCCGATGCGTTCGATGTTGTCGATGTTCACCACCACCGGCCGGGTGTGGCGCTCCACATGCCGGCGCTGGGCCGGTTGCAGCGCGCCCCAGGCACTGGCAGACATCACCAGCAGCGGCTGGCCGTCGCGGTCGTGGACTTCGAGCATGTTGCCGGCGAAGGCTTCGAGCTGGTCGAAGTCGAGGCCGAGGATGTCTTTGCCGGTGTCGCGCAGCGAGCGTTCCAGGGCCTGGCGTTCGTCGGCGTCGGGCAACGCTTGCAGGCACACCACCGAAAGGTCGCGGCCGACGCTCATCATCACGTTGCTGTGGTAGATCGGTGCGTGGTGGCGGTCGACGGCGTGGAAGACGCAGAGCTGGTAGTCGAGGCGTTCGGCAAACTGGCGCAACGCGTCGTGGTGGGTGCGCCCGGAGTGGCAGGCGTAGCTGATGCGGTGCTGGCGGTCGAGGACCATGCTGCCGGTGCCTTCGAGGAAAATGTTCTGTTGTTCGAGGTGGCTGAGGTCGATGGTGTCCTTGATCGCAAAGCGCTGCTCCAGCACTTGCAGCACGCCTTTGTTGCGCTCCAGTCGTCGGTTCTGGCCTTCCATCGGGTACAGCACCAGGCTGCCGTCGGCGTGGCTGCTCCACCAGTTGTTGGGGAAGATCGAGTCGGGTGTGTGGGGCGCCGGAGTGTCTTGCACCACCAGCACTTCCACGCCGTGCCGGCGCAGGGTGTCGACATAGCCGTCGAACTCTTCCAGCGCTTTCTGCTGTGCACTGAGCGGGTCGAGGGGCGGGCGTTGGAAACGGTTGTTGATCGCGGTATCCGGGTTGAAGGCAAAGCGCGCCGGGCGAATCATCAGGACGGTATTGGTGGTTTGCATGGGGGCACGAATCCATGGGGTTGAGCAGTGGGGCTATTTTGTTCGCTGTGGCAGGGGAATCCCGGCTGAAACCCAGGGGCGGCTCAGCCGGGAAAGCTTAAAAGGGGGGTGAGGCAGCCGAATCGGCTGTTGGAGCTGGAGCGCGGTCAAAATGTGGGAGGGGGGCTTGCCCCCGATTGCGGTATATCAGTCACTCAATCTATCAACTGGCACACCGCCATCGGAAGCAAGCCCCCTCCCGCATTGGTACAGTGGCGACTGTAATAACGCCGTCAGCCAGGAGGAATCATGTCTACCGTCGTACGTCTTGCCCAATCCGAGGATGCCGAAGGGATCAGCCAGGTCATCCTGGCGGCCTTGCACAGCAGCAATGCGCGGGACTATCCAGCGGATGTGATTGCCCGGGTGGCCAGCAACTTCACCCCGGACGCGGTGCTCGACCTGCTCAAGCGCCGTGTGGTGCTGGTGGCGGTCCAGGACGGGGTGATCGTCGCCACGGCGGCCCTGGATGCCAATGTGGTGCGTTCGGTGTTCGTCAACCCTACGCTGCAAGGGCAGGGCATTGGCCGGTTGCTGATGATTGAAATCGAACTGCGCGCGCGGGAAGCGGGGGTGACGACGCTGAGTGTGCCGTCTTCGCTGACCGCCGAGCCGTTCTACACCAGGCTGGGTTTTCACACGGTACGCGACGTCTACCACGGCAATGAGCGCACGTTGGTGATGGAAAAGGCGCTGTTGTCGCGCCATCCCATCGGTCCGTATCGCGACCGCCAGCACCGCGGGCAAGTGGTGGCGTTATGGCAGGAGGCGTTTGGGTATGACACGGCGCATAACCTGCCGACCCTGGCGATCGATAAGAAACTGGCGGTCAATGACGGGCTGTTTTTTGTGGCGACGGACAAAAAGACTGTCATCGGGACGGTGCTTGCCGGCTACGACGGTCATCGCGGCTGGTTGTACTCGGTGGCCGTGCACCCTGGCTATCGGCGTCATGGCCTCGGTTCCTCGCTGGTGCGGCATGCGGAACAGGCCCTGACGGCCCTGGGCTGCATGAAGATCAACCTGCAGATCACCGGTGGCAATGAGGCGGTGGTGGGGTTCTATGAGGCGCTGGGGTATGGGGTGGAGCCGAGGATCAGCATGGGCAAGAAGATTGCCGAGAATATCCCGGCTCAATCCTGAGGACACTGGAGAGCAAATGTGGGAGGGGGCTTGCCCCCGATGTCGGTGTATCAGTCAACAGATTCATTGACTGACCCACTGCCATCGGGGGCAAGCCCCCTCCCACATGGGATATGCATTGAGGCTGTTAGACCTTAACGATCCAACCCGCTGGCGCTTCGACGTCGCCGGTCTGCACGCCGGTCAGCTCTTTGTAGAGCTTCTGGGTGATCGGGCCGACTTCGGTCTCGCTGTGGAACACATGCAACTGGCCGTTGTACTGGATACCGCCGATCGGCGAGATCACTGCCGCAGTCCCGCAGGCACCGGCTTCCTTGAACTGATCCAGCTTGTCGATGAATACCTCGCCTTCGACCACTTCCAGGCCCAGGCGGGTCTGGGCCAGTTCGATCAGCGACAGGCGGGTGATGCCTGGCAGCACCGAAGGTGATTTCGGTGTGATGAACTTGTTGTCGTGGGTGATCCCGAAGAAGTTGGCCGAGCCGACTTCTTCGATTTTCGAGTGGGTCATCGGGTCCAGGTAGATCGCATCGGCGAAACCGGATTTCTTCGCTTCCGAGCCCGGCATCAGGCTGGCGGCGTAGTTGCCACCGACCTTGGCGGCACCGGTGCCCTGTGGGGCGGCGCGGTCGAAGGTGGAGATCTGGAAGTTGTGCGGCACCAGGCCGCCCTTGAAGTAGGCGCCGACCGGGATGCAGAACACCGAGAAGATGAACTCCGGCGCGGTGCGCACGCCGATGTTGTCACCGGTGCCGATCACGAACGGGCGCAGGTACAGCGCGCCGCCGCTGCCGTACGGCGGAATGAACCGCTCGTTGGCCTTGACCACTTGCTTGCACGCGTCGATGAACGCGTCGGTCGGGACGTGGGGCATCAGCAGGCGGGCGCAGCTGCGCTGCATGCGCGCGGCGTTCTGGTCCGGGCGGAACAGGTTGATCGAGCCGTCCTTGCAGCGGTAGGCCTTGAGGCCTTCGAAGCACTGCTGGCCGTAGTGCAGGGCGGTAGAGCCCTCGCTGATGTGCAGCACGTTGTCGTCGGTCAGGGTGCCGGTTTGCCATTCGCCGTTTTTCCAGACCTGGAGAAACCGCTTGTCGGTCTTGATGTAGTCAAAACCCAGCTTGTCCCAATTGATGCTTTCGTTACCCATGACACCCTCTATCTTTGGTCAAGTCGGTTTTTTTCTGAATGGACGCAACAATACTTCATTCCCGGGCCCGTTCGCATCCCCTGTAGCGCCCTCGCCACAAACGCTATAGGTGCAAGGCGTGGCCCAGGGCCCGCAGCGCAGCTTCCTGCACCGCCTCGCCAAGCGTCGGATGGGCGTGGATGCTGCCGGCCACGTCTTCCAGGCGTGCGCCCATTTCCAGGCTCAGGCCGAAGGCGGTGGACAGCTCGGACACGCCGGCGCCGACCGCCTGCCAGCCGACAATCAGGTGATTGTCGCGGCGTGCCACCACCCGTACGAAGCCGGTTTTCGACTCCAGGGTCATCGCGCGGCCGTTGGCGGCGAACGGGAAGCTCGACACGATGCAGTCCAGGCCGGCGGCCTTGGCGTCGTCGGGCGTCTTGCCGACCACCACCAGTTCCGGGTCGGTAAAGCACACCGCCGGGATCGCCGCCGGGTTGAATTCGCGGTGTCGGCCGCTGATCAGTTCGGCAACCATTTCGCCCTGGGCCATGGCGCGGTGCGCCAGCATCGGCTCGCCGCTCAGGTCGCCGATGGCATACACGTTGCGCATGCTGGTCTGGCAGCGGCTGTCGATCCTGATCGCCGCGCCGTTCATCTCCAGGTTCAGCGCCTCAAGGTTCCAACCCTGGGTGTTGGGTTTGCGACCAACGGCAACCAGCACCTGATCGGTTGTCAGCGCCAGGATGTCGCCATTCGGGTCGCATACTTGCAGGCTGCCATCGGCAAAACCCGTGACGCTGTGCTTGAGGTACAGCTTCACGCCCAGTTGCTTGAGGGATTCGTTCACCGGTTGCGTCAGCTCGGCGTCGTAGGCCGGCAGGATGCGGTCCTGGGCCTCGACCACACTCACGTCGGCGCCGAGCTTGCGATACGCAATCCCCAGCTCCAGGCCGATGTAGCCGCCGCCCACCACAATCAGGCGCTTGGGCACGCGGGTCGGGGCCAGGGCTTCGGTGGACGAGATGATCGGCCCGCCAATCGGCAGCATCGGCAGGTTGACGCTTGTCGAACCGGTGGCCAGCAGCAGGTGTTCGCACTGGATGCGCTGGTCACCGACGTCAACGGTCTTGCCGTCCACCACCTTGGCCCAGCCATGGATCACCTGCACTTTGTGCTTTTTAAGCAGTGCGGCGACACCGGTGGTCAGGCGGTCGACAATGCCGTCTTTCCATTCCACGCTTTTGCGGATGTCCAGGGTCGGCACATCCACCTCGATTCCCAACCGGGAACCCTGGCTGTGATGCACGGTTTGCTGGAATTGCTCGGCCACGTGAATCAAGGCCTTGGACGGAATGCAGCCGATATTCAGGCAGGTGCCGCCCAACGCCTGGCCTTCCACCAGGATGGTCGGGATGCCCAGCTGGCCGGCACGAATGGCGGCCACATAACCGCCAGGGCCGCCGCCGATAATCAGCAGCGTGGTATGCAATGTCTGGGTCATGCCCTTACTCCAGGAACAGGCTGGCGGGTTGTTCGAGCAGGCCGCGAATGGCCTGGATGAATTGCGCCGCGTCCATGCCATCGACCACGCGGTGATCGAAGGAGCTGGAGAGGTTCATCATCTTGCGGATCACGATCTGGCCCTTGATCACCATCGGCCGCTCAACGATACGGTTGACGCCGACGATGGCCACCTCCGGCAGGTTCAGCACCGGGGTGCTGACGATGCCGCCCAGGGCACCCAGGCTGGTCAGGGTAATGCTCGAACCGGACAGCTCATCGCGGCTGGCCTTGCCATTGCGTGCAGCAGTGGCCAAACGCGTGATTTCCTCGGCGTTGCCCCACAGGCTGCGCGCTTCGGCGTGACGCACCACCGGCACCATCAGGCCCACGTCGCTCTGGGTGGCGACGCCCACATGCACCGCGCCGAGGCGGGTGATGACCTGGGCTTCGTCGTCGTAGCGCGCGTTGATCTGCGGGAAGTCCCGCAGCGCCACGACCATGGCGCGCACGATAAACGGCAGCAACGTCAGCTTGCCGCGCGTGGCGCCGTGCTTGTCGTTGAGGTGCACGCGCAGCTCGTCGAGGGCGGTGACGTCGATCTCTTCCACATAGCTGAAGTGCGCGGCACGCCGGGTGGCGTCCTGCATGCGCTGGGCGATCTTGCGGCGCATGCCGATCACCGGGATCTGTTCTTCGTCGTTGCGTTCGGCGTAAGGGTTGGCTGCCGTCGAAGGCTTTGAAGCCCCTTGTTGCAGGTAGGCCTCGAGGTCTTCGTGCAGGATCCGCCCGGCCGGGCCGGAGCCCTGGACCAGGCGCAGTTGGATACCGGCATCCAGCGCGTGCTTGCGCACGGCGGGGGAGGCCAGAGGGCGTTCGTCGGCATCGCGGGCCACGGGGGCCTGTGCGGCTGCCACCGGTGCGGGCTTGCTTTCGACCACCGGTGCCGGCTTGGCCTCGACAACGGCAGCCGCTTTCACCGGCTCCGCGGCTACCGGCACCTCCTTGGCATTGCCCGCGCCTTCGACTTCAATGCTGATCAGGATACTGCCCACCGCCATCACTTCACCCGGCTCGCCGCCGAGGGCAATCACCTTGCCATGGACCGGCGAGGGAATGTCCACCATCGCCTTGTCGGTCATCACATCCGCCAGCACCTGGTCTTCGACGACCATGTCGCCGACCTTCACATGCCACTGCGACAATTCAACTTCCGCGATGCCTTCGCCAATGTCCGGCATCTTGATAACGTGCGTGCCCATTCAGACCTCCATGACCCGTTTCAACGCCGCGCCCACTCGGGACGGGCCTGGGAAATACGCCCACTCCTGCGCGTGCGGGTAGGGGGTGTCCCAACCGGTGACGCGTTCGATCGGCGCTTCCAGGTGGTGGAAGCAATGCTCCTGCACCAGCGCCACCAACTCGGCACCAAAGCCGCAGGTACGGGTGGCTTCGTGCACCACCACGCAACGGCCGGTCTTCTTCACGGACTTGACGATGGTGTCCAGGTCCAGCGGCCACAGGCTGCGCAGGTCGATGACTTCGGCGTCGATGCCGGTTTCTTCGGCGGCGACCTGCGACACATACACCGTGGTGCCGTAGGTCAGCACAGTGACGGCCGAGCCCGGACGCACGATGGCGGCCACGTCCAGCGGCACCGTGTAGTAACCGTCCGGCACCTGGGCTTGCGGGTGTTTCGACCACGGCGTTACGGGGCGGTCGTGGTGGCCGTCGAACGGGCCGTTGTACAGGCGCTTGGGCTCGAGGAAGATCACCGGGTCATCGTTTTCGATGGAGGCAATCAGCAGGCCCTTGGCATCATAGGGGTTGGACGGCATCACCGTACGCAGGCCACAGACCTGGGTGAACACCGCTTCGATGCTCTGGCTGTGGGTCTGGCCGCCGTAGATGCCGCCGCCGCAGGGCATGCGCATGGTCAAGGGCGCGGTGAACTGGCCGGCCGAGCGATAACGCAGGCGCGCGGCTTCGGAGATGATCTGGTCGGTGGCGGGGTAGACGTAGTCGGCGAACTGGATCTCGGCCACCGGGCGCAGGCCATAGGCACCCATGCCAACCGCCACGCCGACGATGCCGCTTTCCGATATCGGTGCGTCGAACACCCGCGAGCTGCCGTACTTGGTCTGCAAGCCTTCGGTGCAGCGGAACACGCCGCCGAAATAGCCGACGTCCTGGCCGAACACCACCACGTTGTCATCACGTTCAAGCATCACATCCATGGCCGAGCGCAGGGCCTGGATCATGGTCATGGTGGTGGTGGTCATGGCGGTTTCCAATTCGATGCTGTTGTTGTGATCGTTCATGTCAGATCCCCAACTCTTGACGCTGGCGCTTCAAATGCTCCGGCATCTCTTTATAGACGTCTTCGAACATGGTCGCGGCGCTTGGGATCTGGCCACCGGCCAGGGTGCCGTACTGTTCGGCCTGTTTCTGCGCGGCGATCACCTCGGCTTCCAGTTCGGCACTGACCGCCGCGTGCTCCTCTTCGGACCACTGGCCAATCCTGATCAGGTGCTGCTTGAGGCGGGCAATCGGGTCGCCCAGCGGGAAGTGGCTCCAGTCGTCGGCGGGGCGGTATTTGGACGGATCGTCCGAGGTGGAGTGCGGGCCGGCGCGGTAGGTGACCCATTCGATCAGGGTTGGGCCGAGGTTACGGCGCGCGCGCTCGGCTGCCCAGGCGGAGGCGGCGTACACCGCGATAAAGTCGTTGCCGTCCACGCGCAGGGAGGCGATGCCGCAGCCGACGCCGCGTCCGGCGAAGGTGGTGGCTTCACCACCGGCGATGGCCTGGAAGGTGGAGATGGCCCACTGGTTGTTGACCACGTTGAGAATCACCGGGGCGCGGTACACGTGGGCGAAGGTGAGGGCGGTGTGGAAGTCGGATTCGGCGGTGGCGCCGTCACCTATCCAGGCCGAGGCGATCTTGGTATCGCCCTTGATCGCCGAGGCCATGCCCCAGCCCACACCCTGTACGAATTGGGTGGCGAGGTTGCCGGAAATGGTGAAGAAGCCTGCATCCTTGACCGAGTACATGATCGGCAACTGGCGGCCCTTGAGCGGGTCGCGCTCGTTGGACAGCAACTGGCAGATCAGGTCCACCAGCGGCACGTCGCGGGCCATCAGGATGCTTTGCTGGCGGTAGGTGGGGAAGCACATGTCGTCGATGTTCAAGGCCAGGGCCTGGGCGCTGCCGATGGCTTCTTCGCCAAGGCTCTGCATGTAGAACGACATTTTTTTCTGACGCTGGGCGACCACCATGCGGTTGTCGAAGATCCGCGTCTTGAGCATGGCGCGCATGCCTTTGCGCAGGATCTCCACGGGAACCCCTTCGGCCCACGGGCCCAGGGCCTGGCCCTGGTCGTCGAGCACGCGGATCAGGCCCTTGGCCAGGTCGGCGGTGTCGGCGGGTTCTACGTCGATGGCGGGTTTGCGCACCAGGCCGGCGTCGGTCAGGCGCAGGTAGGTAAAGTCGGTCTTGCAGCCTGGGCGGCCCGAGGGTTCGGGAACGTGCAGGCGCAGTGGGTCATACGGCTGATTCATGGCTTTCTACGCTCGATCTTGTGAATTTCTTGTAGTGGGCGCGCTAGCTGACAGTCAGTCTCCGGGTAAGAGAAATCTTGTCCTACAACAATCATAGGCGTGGCGTAGAAGAATATTTATCTGTGTTTCATTGCGCCCGCGATCATTTGCGGATAAAAAACCTGCATAAACATAATAAACAGGTGATTTTGTCTCATGCGCAAACTGGACCGTACCGATATCGGCATTCTCAACGCGCTGCAGGAGAATGCGCGGATTACCAACGCCGACCTGGCCCGCTCGGTCAACCTGTCGCCCACACCCTGTTTCAACCGGGTCAAGGCGATGGAGGAACTGGGCCTGATTCGCGAGCAAGTCACGCTGCTCGACGCCGATCTGCTGGGGCTGCACGTCAACGTGTTTATCCATGTGAGCCTGGAAAAGCAGAACGAGCTGGCGTTGCAGCAGTTCGAAGGCGCGATTTCCGACCGGCCCGAGGTGATGGAGTGCTACTTGATGGCCGGCGACCCGGACTATTTGATCCGGGTGTTGGTGCCGACGATCCAGTCGCTGGAGCGTTTCATGATGGACTTCCTGACCAAGGTGCCGGGTGTCGCCAACATCCGCTCGAGCTTTGCCCTCAAGCAAGTGCGCTACAAGACGGCGCTGCCATTGCCGCCGGGTGGGTTAATGGTTTGATTTCAATAGGGGCTGCACCGCTGATCCTGATAGTTAGCCAAGTAATAATCAGGGCGGGCTTTTTATTTTCAGTTAATGAAAAATTGCATCAGCGGTCACGTATTTTTCACACGTATTTCAACACATTGGCCCCATCAGGCCGTGAAGTTCGCGGCCCAGGAAAGGGGTAAGCCGCGATGTCCATGAGAGCCTTGAAGTTGAACTTCCGTACCACACTGTGTTTTGGCCTGGTGTGCCTTTTGCTGCTGATACAAGGGGCAATGACCCTGATAAAAGTCGATAAGGTCTATTCGTCGACGGTTGAAATCGAAACTAACTGGCTCCCCAGTATTCGGTTGGCGGGTGAAATAGATTCGGCGTTTTATAAACTTCGTCTCGATCTGCGTCGTTATGCCATGGATATCAGCCGCCAGGATCCGGCCTCCCTGGAAAAACTCAAGGCGACCCGTACCGAAGCCCTCGATGTTGCCGAACGCTATGGGCCGTTAGTCTCAGGCCCCGAAGAGCAAGCCAAGTACAACGAAGCATTAGCCAGCATCAAGAACTACAGCCAGAAGATGGATGAGTTCCTCGCACAAGCCTCCACCTTGTCCGCTGAACAGATGTCGACCTACCTGCGCGAAGTCAACGGGCCGATTGCCCTGGATGTGCAGCGTTCCATCAGCGAGTTGATCGCGTTGAATGAACGGGGCTCCAAGGCGGCGGTGCAGGTGGCTTCCAGCGAATATGACGCGGCGCGTCTGTTCACCTGGATATTGATGGCCGCCTCCTTGCTGATCACCGTCGTGGTAGCAAGCCTGTTTACCCGCAGCATCATTACTCCGGTGCGTGAATTGCTGGTATCGACCGGCAAGATTGCCGACGGCGATCTGCGCGTGGCGATTGCCATCAATGGCAATGACGAGTTGACCGCGTTGCAACGGTCCACCGCGTCCATGCAAATGAACCTGAAAAGTACCTTGCAGCACATCTCCGAGGCGTCCGGGCAATTGGCGGCGGCGGCGGAGGAGATGAGCGCCATCACCCGCGAGTCCAGTGCCGGTATTGAACGCCAAAGCATGGAAACCGATCAGGCCGCCACGGCGGTTAACCAAATGACGGCAGCAGTTGAAGAAGTGGCGCGCAATGCGGTGTCGGCGTCCCAGTCCACCCAGGACTCCCAACGCTCGGCCAAAGTCGGCCAGGAGCGTGTGACGCAAACCATCGCCTCCATCGAGAAACTCAGCGCCACGGTGCAGCAGACCGGCGTCGAAGTCGAAGGGCTGGCCAGGCAGGCCCAGGATATTGCGCGGGTGGTTGAAGTGATCCGCTCGATTGCCGAGCAAACCAACCTGCTGGCCTTGAACGCGGCCATTGAAGCCGCCAGGGCAGGGGAGCAGGGCCGGGGCTTTGCGGTGGTGGCCGACGAGGTGCGGGCCCTGGCCCACAGAACGCAGACCTCGACCCAGGAAATCGAGCAGATGATCGCGAAAATCCAGACGTGCTCCAGCGAAGCAGTGTCTTCCATGGCCCTCAACCGCAACGAAGCGGTGGACTCCTTGAAGATTGCCCATGAAGCGGGCCTGGCAATTACTCAGATCACCGAAGCCATTACCGATATCAATGACCGCAACCTGTTGATCGCCACGGCCTCCGAGGAACAGGCCCACGTGGCCCGTTCGGTGGACCAGAACCTGATCAGCATCCGTGATCTTTCCATCCAGAGTTCTTCGGCGGCCGGCCAGACCTCGATCGCCAGCCAGGAACTGTCGAGGCTGGCGGTGGACCTCAAGCAGATCGTGTCGAAATTTGCCGTAGCCTGATCACACCTGCGCAGCACCCCCGGAGCATGGAACGGCATGGACGCCAGGCAGGACGGTTTTAGAGCTGGTTCAACGGAATCTTCAAGTACACCACCCCGTTCTCCTCCGCCGGCGGCATATTCCCCGCTCGCACATTCACCTGGATCGCCGGCAACAACAGCGTGGGCATCCCCAGCCCGGCATCGCGTCGGGTGCGCATCGCCACGAACGCCGCTTCATCCACTCCGTCATGCACATGGATATTGCCCGCGCGCTGCTCCGCCACGGTGGTCAGGCATTTGGCCTCGCGGCCTTCGGGCGGGTAGTCATGGCACACGTACAGCTGGGTGTCGGGGGCAAAGGCCAAGAGCTTGCGCATCGATGCATACAGCTGGCGCGCATCGCCGCCGGGGAAGTCGCAGCGGGCGGTGCCGACATCGGGCATGAACAGGGTGTCGCCCACCAGGATCAAGCGGTCGTCGATCAGGTAGGCCATGTCCGCCGGGGTATGCCCGGGCACGTGCAGGGCCTGGGCCTTGATGGTGCCGATGTGGAAGATTTCATCCGGCGCGAACAGGTGGTCGAACTGCGAGCCATCGACGCGAAATTCCGGCTCCAGGTTGAACAGGTGCTTGAACACGTCCTGCACCTTGCTGATCGCCTGGCCGATGGCAATCTTGCCGCCCAGGGTGCGGCGCAGGTACGGCGCGGCCGACAGGTGGTCGGCGTGGGCGTGGGTTTCCAGCAGCCATTGCACCTGCAAGTCGTGCTCACGCACAAAGGCGATGACCTTGTCGGCCTGGGCGGTGTCGGTGCGCCCGGAGGCCGGGTCGTAGTTGAGCACCGAATCGACGATGGCGCAGGGGCCGCCGTCTGCTTCATAGACGACATAGGTGTAGGTCGACGACGCCTCGTCCAGAAAGGAATGAATCAACGCTGACATGACGGCTGCCCCTGATGTTGAAAAAAGTGATTACAATCACTTTACATTTACACATAATGTTTTGAGCTTAAGTGACGCAAAGGACCCGAGGCAAATGGAATCTACTCTGAGTGAAGGCGAAGTCGCCCAGTTGCGCGCGTCGGCATCCAAGGCCTGTGCCTTGCTCAAGGCCCTGGCCAATGAGGATCGCCTGTTGATCCTGTGCCAACTGACCCAGGGCGAACGCAACGTCGGCGAGCTGGAAACCATGACCGGCGTACGCCAGCCCACGCTGTCACAGCAGTTGGGCATCCTGCGTGACGAAGGGCTGGTCGCCACCCGTCGCGAAGGCAAGTACATCTTCTACGGGCTGGCCAGCCACGAAGTGATCCAAGTGATGAAGACACTGTCCGGCCTTTACTGCGGCGCGGTGATAAAAAGCTGGGCGTGACGCCATACGGCAGCGACCCTTGTGTGCATTGACGATAAAAGGCAATAGACCATGACCGACCAACACTGGGGGCCAACCATCAGTGGCGATATCGTCGTCATCGGCGGCGGTTCGGCAGGCATCGGCCTGCTGGCCAGCCTGCTCAAGCGCGACCCCGACCTCAACATCACCCTTATCGAACCCTGCGACCAGCACTGCTACCAGCCGGCCTGGACCCTGGTCGGCGGCGGTGCCTACGACCTGGAAAAGACCCGACGCCCCCTGGCCGACGTGCTGCCCAATGGCGTCACCTGGGTGCAGGCCGCCGTCACCGAACTGTTGCCGGACGAGCGCGCCCTGGTGCTCGACAGCGGCCAGCGGGTGACCTGGAACCACCTGATCGTCTGCCCCGGCCTGCGCCTGGCCTGGGAGAAAGTCGAGGGCCTGGAAGACACGTTGGGCCGCAACGGCGTCACGTCCAACTACAGCTATGAGCACGCGGCGTATACCTGGCAGCTGGTGCAGCAGTTGAAGCGCGGCAAGGCGATCTTTACCCAGCCGGCCATGCCGATCAAATGTGCGGGTGCACCGCAAAAGGCCATGTACCTGTCCTGCGATCACTGGCTCAGGCACGGTGACCTCAAGCACATCGACGTCGAATTCAACCTGGCCGGCGCGGCACTGTTCGGCGTGGCGACTTTTGTGCCACCGCTGATGAAGTACGTGGAGAAGTACAACGCGCGCCTGGCGTTCAACGCCAACCTGGCCAAGGTCGACGGCCCGGCGCGCAAGGCCTGGTTCGAGGTGAAGGATGCCGAGGGCAACGTCACCGTCGAGGAAAAATCCTTCGACCTGCTGCACGTGGTACCGCCGCAAGTCGCGCCGGATTTCATCCGCCACAGCCCGTTGGCCGACGCCGCCGGCTGGTGCGAGGTGAACCCCCACAGCCTGCAACACCTGCGCTACCCGCACATCTTCGGCCTGGGCGATGTGTGCGGTACCCCCAACGCCAAGACCGCCGCCGCCGTGCGCAAGCAAATCGTGGTGGTCGCCGAAAACCTGCTGGCCCTGCGCAAACAGGCGCCGCTGCCGCTCAAGTACGACGGCTATGGTTCGTGCCCGCTGACGGTGGAGAAGGGCAAGGTGGTGCTGGCCGAGTTCGGCTACGGCGGCAAGCTGCTGCCGACCTTTCCCCTCGACCCGACCCGGGCACGCCGTTCGATGTGGTTTCTCAAGGCGACGTTGCTGCCGTGGTTCTACTGGAACGGCATGCTCAAGGGCCGCGAGTGGCTGACCCGTCTGAGCAAGGTGGACTGAATGCTGCTGGCGAGCGTTTTAGGCGTGTTGATGGGCCTGGTCATGGGCCTGACCGGCGCGGGCGGCGGCATCCTCGGGGTGCCGGCGCTGGTGCTGGGGCTGGGCTTGACCATGACCCAGGCCGCGCCGGTGTCGTTGCTTGCGGTGGGGGCGGCAGCGGCCGTCGGGGCGATTGACGGGTTACGTCACGGCCTGGTGCGTTACCGCGCCGCGCTGTTGATCGCCTTGCTCGGCGCGCTGTTTTCGCCGGTCGGGGTGTTTCTCGCCCACCAGTTGCCGGAGCCGGCGCTGATGGGCCTGTTCAGTGCCTTGATGGTGCTGGTGGCCTGGCGCATGTTGCAGCGCGAAAAGCTCGAGGCCGGGCCGAGTGACCATGGCGCGGCGTCCTGGGGCCAGAAGAACTGCATGCTCAACCAGCAGACCGGGCGCCTGGCCTGGACCGCCAAATGCAGCGCCACCCTGGCCGCACTGGGCGCGGTAACGGGGGCAGTCTCGGGGTTGCTCGGGGTGGGCGGCGGCTTTTTGATCGTGCCGGCGTTCAAGCAACTCACCGACGTGCAGATGCGTGGCATCGTCGCCACGTCGCTGATGGTGATCAGCCTGATTTCGCTGATCGGCGTGGCTGGCGCGTTCCATGCCGGTGTGCGCATCGAACCCGTGGGCTGGGTGTTTATCGCGGCGAGCATCGTCGGCATGCTGATCGGCCGGCGCCTGTGTTCGGTGATCCCCGCCCGCACCTTGCAGGTGGGGTTTGCCAGCCTGTGTGTGGTGGTTGCAGCTGGAATGCTTGTGAACGCTTTGCTGTGAATTTGAAATGCCGTCCAACAGTTGAATCTCCCTTGTTTTTGAGCGATTCATCCCATCGCATCCCCCCACCCAGTACCCAAGTAGCATAGGTCCCGTCCCCCGCCCTTCGTACACTCATGCTTCAGAGGGGGAGGCAACGATGCACAACAGTGAAGGCGTAGTCAGTGCCATGTCCCAGGCCACCGATGCCGGGCAGGCCGCCGAGGAGTTGGCGCGGCAACTGTTGCATCCGTACCTGGGCTTCGTGCTGTTTTTCTGCTCGGCGTCCTACGACCTGCAGGCCCTGGGCCGCGCCCTGCAGGAGTGTTTCGGCAACGTGCGCGTGGTGGGCTGCACCAGCGCCGGCGAGATCACGCCCCAGGGCTATGGGCGCAATTGCATTACGGCGATGGGCTTCAACCATGCGCACTTTTCCATCGCCACGGAACTGATCGACCAGGTGGAACACTTCAGCCTGATCGACGCCCAGCAGATGGTCGAACGTCTGGTCGGCGGTTGCCGCAGCAATACCCTGGCACCGATCAAGGGCAACACCTTCGCCCTGACCCTGCTCGATGGCCTGTCCAGCCGCGAAGAAGTGGTGCTCGCCGCCCTCAGCGCGGCGCTCGGCGACATTCCGCATTTCGGCGGTTCGGCCGGCGACGACAACTTCCTCACCCACACCCATGTGTACTTCAACGGCGCCTTCCACAGCGGCGCGGCGGTGGTGGTGCTGGTCAATACCTGGCTGGACTTCGAGGTGTTCACCACCCACCACATCCTGCCGCGCAGTGAAAAGCTGGTGGTGACCGGCGCCGACAGCCCGTCACGCCGGGTTTTCGAGCTCAACGCCGAACCCGCCGCCGAAGAGTACGCGCGGCATATCGGCGTGGCCGTGGCCGACCTCGACCACCGCGTCTTCGCGGCGCACCCGCTGGCGGTGCGCATCCATGACCAGTACTACGTGCGCGCGATCCAACAAGTGCACGACGACCTGAGCCTGAGTTTCTACTGCGCGGTGGAAAACGGCATCGTCCTCACCGTGATGAAACCCGGGCCGATCCTGCCAAACCTGCAAACCCTGTTCGACGGCCTGCAAGCGCGTCTTGGCGACCTGCTGTTGACCATCGGCTGCGACTGCTTCCTGCGCCGCCTGGAGTTGGAAGACTCAGACAATCTGGAACAGATCGGCGGCTTCCTGCGCGACCAGCGGGTGATGGGTTTCAACACCTACGGAGAACAGTTCAATGGCATGCATATCAACCAGACCTTCACCGGGGTCGCCATTGCCCGAGGCCGGCGCTGAACTGCTCGCCCAGGTTGCCCAGCTGCAGCAGGACAACCACAAGCTGGCACGGATCAACGCGGCGCTGATCGAGCGCATCGAGTCCGGCATGGCCCAGGGCAATAACCCCTACACCACCTTCCAGCATTCGGTGGTGCTGGCCGAGCAGGTGCGCGAACGCACCGACGCGCTGAACCAGGCGATGGCCGAACTCAAGGCCAGCAACCACTTGCTGATCAACGCCCGGCTGCGCGCCGAAACCCTGCGCGGCGAACAGGCGGCGGCGCAAAAGGCCCAGGAAAGCGAACGCTGGATTCGCCTGATCACCGATAACGTCCCGGCCCTGATCGGCTACCTGAATGCCGACCTGGTCTATGAGTTCACCAACAAAGTCTATGAAGAATGGTATTGCTGGCCGCGCGGCATGATGCTCGGCCAGAGCCTGCGCGAAGTCCACAGCGAACAGCATTGCCAGCGCCTGGACGCCTACGTCGCCCGCGCCCTGGCCGGGGAGAGCGTGACCTTCGAGTTCGCCGAGACCAATATCAATAACCAGGAGCGCTACATGCTGCGCTCCTATGTGCCGAATATGCTGGCCAGCGGCGAAGTGGTGGGGATCTTCGTGCTGATCCGCGACATCACCGAACGCCGCCGCACCGCCGAAGCCCTGCACCAGGCCTATCAGCACCTGGAGCAGCGCGTGGCCCAGCGCACCTCGGAGCTCACCGCGCTTAACGACCAGTTGTTGCAGGAGATCGACGAGCGCCGGCGCATGGAGGCGCGCCTGCGCGAAGCCAAGCTCGAGGCCGAGCAGGCCAACCTGTCGAAAACCAAATTCCTCGCCGCTGTCAGCCATGACCTGCTGCAACCTTTGAATGCGGCGCGCCTGTTCACCAGCGCACTGCTGGAGCGGCCCAGCGAAACCCTGGTGCGCAACGTGAGCAATTCCCTGGAAGACGTGGAAAACCTGCTGGGCACCCTGGTGGATATTTCCAAGCTGGATGCCGGGGTGATCAAGGCCGACATCGCGCCGTTTGCCCTGAGTGAACTGCTGGATAACCTGGCCGCCGAGTACACCGAATTGGCCCGCAGCGAGGGCCTGGAATTGCATTTTGTCGGTTGTTCGGCGCTGGTGCGCAGCGATATTCAGTTGCTGGCGCGGATTCTGCGCAACCTGCTGAGCAATGCGCTTCGCTACACCTACAAGGGGCGGGTGGTACTGGGCTGTCGCCGCCAGCATCAGCGTTTGTCGATCCAGGTGTGGGACAGCGGCATGGGCATCGCCGAGGAGCGGTTGGAGGAGATTTTCCAGGAATTCAAGCGCGGCGATGTGCAGCGGCCCGACCAGGACCGTGGGCTGGGCCTGGGGCTGGCGATCGTGGAAAAGATCGCCGGGATCCTGGGGCATCGCATCAGCGTCAAATCCTGGCCGGGCAAGGGCTCGATGTTCTCGGTGGAGGTGCCGTTGAGCGCCACGGCGCCCAAGTCTCTGCCGATCCTGGCCATGAGCGAACCGATGCTCGAACGCCTGCAAGGCGCGCGGGTGTGGGTGCTGGATAACGACGCGGCGATCTGCGCGGGCATGCGCACCTTGCTCGAAGGCTGGGGCTGCCAGGTGATCACCGCGTTGTCCGAGCAGGACCTGGCGCGCCAGGTGGACAACTACCATGCCGAAGCCGACTTGCTGATCGCCGACTACCACCTCGACGACGACCAGAACGGCGTCGACGCCGTCGCCCGCATCAATGGACGCCGCGGCCGCGCGATACCGGCGCTGATGATCACCGCCAACTACAGCAATGAACTCAAGCTGCAAATTCGCGAGTTGGGGCACACGCTGATGCACAAGCCGGTGCGGCCGATGAAACTCAAGACCGCCATGAGCCACCTGCTCGGAAAATGAACGGCGAAATACCCACAAGTGGAGATCAAAATGTGGGAGGGGGCTTGCTCCCGATAGCGGTGGGTCAGTCGACATCATAACTGACTGATACACCGCCATCGGGGGCAAGCCCCCTCCCACCTTTGATTTGTGTTGTGTCTGGAAGATTGGCGGCGCTGATGCTCAAGACTGCCATGAGCCACCTGCTCGGCCGGCCCTGACAAACAGAGAACCAATGTGGGAGGGGGCTTGCCCCCGATAGCGGTGGTTCAGTCAAGTAGATGCCGACTGCTCCACTGCCATCGGGAGCAAGCCCCTCCCACATTTTATTTGTGTTGTGTCAGATGGGTCAGCGGCGCAGGTACGAGCCGAAATCGATATCCCCGGCACTGAGGATCGCCTGCACCCGGTTATGTACATTCAACTTGCGCAGGATCGCCGACACATGGGCCTTCACCGTGGTCTCGGCAATCTCCAGGGTGTAGGCGATCTGCTTGTTCGACTCGCCCTTGGTCATGCGCTCCAGCACCAGCAACTGCTTGCGCGTCAGGGCTTGCAGCAGTTCGGGGGCGAAGCCGGGATTTTCGTTGAGGCGTCGGTGGGTGCCGGGTTTCTGGGTGCGGATGATGTCCGGCGGCAGGTACACGTTGCCGTTGAGAATCTGCTGGATCGCCTCGGTCATTTGCAGGCGCGGCGAGGATTTGGTGATAAAGCCCACGGCGCCGTAGGTGATGGCTTGCAGCACGACCTGCTTGTCCTGCTCGGCCGAGACGATCACCACCGGAATGGTCGGCGCCTCGTTGCGCAGGTTGATCAGGCCATTGAGGCCATGCATGCCGGGCATGTTCAGGTCGAGCAGGATCAGGTCGAGGTCGTCGTGTTCCTGGGTCAATGCCAGGGCGCTGTCGAGGTCGGCGGTTTCCATCACTTCGCTGCCGGGGAAGCCGTCGCTGATGACGTTATGGATCGCTTCGCGAAACAGTGGGTGATCGTCGGCAATCAGGATTTTGTACATGGCCGTTCACCTTTCTTATTGTGAGGTTTGAAATGGCTCGGGTTGGGCGACCGTCACCGGCAGCTTCGCCGCTTCCCAGGCATCCAGGCCGTCGCGATACCAGTACACAGAGGTATAGCCGAGGTTGGCGGCACGTTTTACCGCGTTCCAACTCAGCCAGCAATCGGAGCGGCAATAGAAGACCAACGGTCGCTTGAGGTCGCCGCCGCTGTAGGCATACAAGTGGCGTACGAAATAGCTTTGCCACTCCGGCGTCAGGTCGCCGTCGCCGGTATTGGCCAGCCAGTGGCTGCCGGGCAGGTTGGCGTGGGGCTGGTCTTCGATGAAGCGGCCTTGCAGCCATTGGCGGCGGTACACGTCGATCAGCACCGGTGCCGGGCTTTGATTGAGCAGGGTTTGCAGGGCCGCGGTGTCGACGATCGTGGCGCCTGGCAGGTGGTCGGGCGTGGGGCTGCGGTACAGGCTGATGCGGTAGCCCTCGGCGGAAAACAGTGGGGTGTCGGCCTGGACGTGGGCGACGAACAGGCACAACAGCGCCAATAGAGGCAGTCGGGCAGGCAGCATGGCAGGGCAATCCTTATCGTTATGCGCGCATTACACGTGAGTCCCGAGCCCTTGGGAATGCGACGATAGACAGGAAAACCAGTACCAAAGTAGTAGTTTTGCCGCCTTCAGCCCTTTTTGCGCAACGCCGCATGCTGGGGATTGAAGGTCAGCACCGCCAACACCGCGAACAGCACGGTCAAGCCCAGGCACACCGCCAGGGCCAGGCCGGCGAAGCGTTGGTACAGGGCAAAGCGCACCAACTCCACGGCGTGGGTAAACGGGTTGACCGCGCACAGCCAGTACAGCCATTCGCTGGAGTCGCGCATCTTCCACAGCGGGTACAGCGCCGATGACAGGAAAAACAGCGGGAAGATCACGAAGTTCATCACCCCGGCAAAGTTCTCCAGTTGGCGGATCGCGTTCGACAGCAGCAAGCCCAGGGCACTCAACATCAAGGCCACCAGCAGCAACGCCGGCAGGGCGACGACCAGCCCCATGGCCGGCGGTTGCACGCCGTACACCCAGGCGATCGCCAGGAACCCATACACCTGCAACAGCGAAATCAGCGCGGTGGCCAACAGCTTGCTGCACAGCAAAAACGTGCGCGGCAGCGGGCTGGTCAGCAGCACGCGCATGCTGCCCATCTCGCGGTCGTAGACCATCGACAGCGAGCCCTGCATGCCGTTGAACAGCAGGATCATGCAGGCCAGCCCCGGGACGATGTACACCTCGTAGGGGATATAGGTGTTGTAGGGCTCGATCACCGAGATGCCCAACGCGGCGCGGAACCCGGCGGCGAATACCAGCAGCCACAGCAAGGGGCGCACCAGCGCACTGAGAAACCGCGTGCGCTGCAACACAAAGCGCAGCCACTCGCGCAGCACGATGCCGCGCAGGCATTGCCAGTAAGCGTTCATGCCGCCGCTCCCGTCGTGGTGGGGCGGGTCAAGCGCGCGAACACGCTGCCCAGGTCGCCGCCTTGTTGCGCGATCAAGGCATCGACTTGCCCACTGGCCACCAGGCGGCCCTGGTGCAGGATCATCAAGGCATCGTCGGCCTGTACTTCGTCGAGCAGGTGAGTGGTCCACAGCACGCTGATGCCGTGTTCGCAGCACAGGCTGCGCACGTGCTGGTTCAGCGCCAGGCGGCTGGCGGGGTCGAGGCCGACGCTGGCCTCATCCAATAGCAGCAGGCGCGGCTCATGCAGCAATGCGCGGGCGATTTCAACGCGGCGGCGGTGCCCGCCGTTGAGCTCGCGGACTTTTTCCCGGCGCCGTTCGGTGAGGGCCTGGCGGGCCAGTTCGGCGGCGACGCGCAGGTCGGTCTGGCGCCGCGACAAACCATGCAACGCAGCGTGGTAGCGCAGGTTCTGTTCCACGCTCAAGTCCAGGTCCAGGGTGCTTTGCTGGAACACCACACCCAGTTGTGTAAGGGCCGCACGCGGCGCCTCACGCAGGGAATGACCGCCCACGCGAATGTCGCCGCTTTGCAGGTCATACAGCCGCGTGAGCAGGGCGATCAAGGTGGATTTGCCGGCGCCATTGGGCCCCAGCAGCGCCGCAAAGCGCCCTGGTGCCAGGCTGAAACTCACCTCGCACAAGGCCTGCCGTGCGCCATAGGCGAAGCTCAGCTCGCGCACTTCCAGGGCGTTCATGGCGTGACCACCACGCCCCACGGATAACGCCCGACCTTCACCGACTTGATCACCTTTAGGCTGTCCACATCGATCACCGACACATCACCGCTCACGCCATTGGTGGCCAGCAACTGTTTCTCGTCCGGGGTAAATGCCATCTGCCACACGCGGCGGCCCACCAACAGGTAGTCGAGGACCTCGAAGGTCTTGGCGTCGATCACCGCCACATGGTTGGCCGGGCCGAGGGCGACAAAGCCGTACTTGCCGTCGGCGCTGAGCTTGATGCCGACCGGCTGGACTTTGTCCGGGTGCACGCCCTTGATCTTGAAGGTCAGGGTCTTGAGGATCGCGCGGCTGGCCACGTCGAGGATGGTCACGGTGCCGCCGATTTCCGCCGAGGCCCACAGCTGCGAGCCATCGTGGTTGAACTCGACGAAGCGCGGGCGCTGGTCCACCAGGGTGCTGTCGGCCAGGGTCTGGGTGCTGGTGTCGATCCAGTGCAGCATGTTGGTGGTTTCGCTGGTGTTCACCGCCCACTTGCCATCCGGGCTCACGGCCATGCCTTCGGGTTCGACGCCGACGTTGATCTGGCCGAGCACCTTGGAGGTCTCGGTGTCGATCACGGTGACCAGCGCATCGTCTTCGTTGGACACGTACAGCCAGCGGTTATTGGGGTGCAGGGCAAACTGCTCGGGGTCTTTGCCGGAGGGCAGTTCCTTGATGATCCTGCGCGTGGCCACGTCCATCACCTGCACGCGGTCCGAGTCGCTGGCGCAGATGTACAGCAGCTTGTTGTCATGGGACAGCAGCAAGCCTCGCGGACGCTGGCCGACCTTGAGGGTGTCGGTGACTTGCAGGGTCTGCATGTCGATCAGGCTCAGGCTGTTGTCTTTCTCGTTGGAGACCCAGGCGGTACTGGCCACGGCGTGCCCGGCGGCGAGCAGCAGGGCGCATGGGAGCAGGGTGCGGCGCATGGCGGATTCCTTATTATGGTGGGTAGGTGATCAAGGGAAGCGGCAGGTCACCTCGGGTTTGTCATAGCCCAGGCTGTCCATTTCGTTGGTGGGGTGCAGGAAACCGTCCTGGGGCGAGGTGCTGACCAGCGCGCGGGGCTGCACGATGGGAATCGGCTGGCGCAGTTGGCCGTTCCAGGGGCGGTAACTGAGCTTGCGGCCCTTGAACCCGTCCAGGGGCAGTTGCTCGCTGATGTCCAGTTGGCGGATCGCCATGGGCTCGACCTGGCGCAACTTGCTCACTGCACTGGCGACGCTGCGCACGGCCATCCAGGCGGCGAAGTCGCGGTCGTTCATCCAGCGCCCGGCCAGGGCCTCGAAGCGTTTCTGCAATTGGGCGGCGCCGTAGGTCTCGACGGTTTTGTGCCAGCCGGTGGGCGTCAGGCCCTGGGTGCCGGCGACGGGGCGCGGGTACCAGGTCTGGTAGGGCACGTACTCGCCGAAGTCGCCGCGCTCGTCGGCCACCAGCACCACGTCGTATTCGGCGGTCTGGGTGAACAGCGGCATATCCGCCTGGGCGCTGCGGCGTTGGTCGTTATCGAAACGCCAGGCCTTTTCCGCCACCAGCTGCACGCCGAAGCGTTTGGCGGCGCGCCGCAGGGCGGCGGCGTAGGCCTGGTCATCCTCGGTGGGGCCGACGATCAGCAGCGCTTTCTGCCATTTGCGCACGACCAGGAACTGCGCCAGGGCATCGGCGAGCATCGCGCGGCTGGGCAGGGTATGCAGCACGTTGCCCAGGCAGTCGCTGCTGCGCAGGCGGTCATCCGGGCTGCCGGCATTGAACAGCAGGCTGTCCGGCAGGGCTGCGCTGAGTTGGCGCAGGCTGGCGGCGGGTGCGTTGATCACGAACAGGCGCAGGCCCTGGGCATGCTGGGCCTGGGCGGCGGCGAGCAGCGCGTCCGGAGTGTCCACCGTGGCGCTGGTCAGGCTGTAGCGCTGGTTGAGAAAGGCGCCGGTGCTGTTGCTGTCGATGATCGCCAGTTCAGCGCCACGCCGCCCGGCATCGGCGGGCTCGGCAATCACATTCGACAGCAGCGGCCCCGGATCGGGCCGATAACCCAGGTAGCCGATCTGCACCTGCAAGGGCGCTTCGGCGGCCTGGCCGGTGGCGGCCCAGGCGATCGCCAGCAGGCAGATCACGGCGTAGGGGGCGAGCTGGCGCATAGGGCACTCCATGACAGGTAGCGCCAGCATAGGAACCCTGAACGTCGCTGCAAATATGCAGAAAGTAGCGCTGGGGCAGTACCAAGGTAGTAGCCCCGGGCGCGCCGTGGGGTTTTAGCATGGAGCACCACGGGCTCTATCCACAGGAGTGACACCAGCATGCGCGTCTTGTCGGCCTTGTGGCGCATCAACCTATGGGTGTGCGGCTTCTTCATCCTGGTGGCCTGCGCCTGCACCGCGCTGTTGCTGCACCAGGCCCTGGCCGATGTGGAGCGCGAGCTGCAATCGGCCGAAGCGGTGGTGCACTACCTGAGCGAAACCGCCGCGCGCGATCCGGCCAGCCTGCAACCCCACCTCACCGCGAGTTTGCGCCATGTGCGTGTGCACTGGCTGGCGAGCGGCGACACCGTGCAAGCGCCGGACGCGGACGGGCTGGACGCCTGGCTCGGGCGCCTGTTGTTTGCCGAGGCGCGGCGCAGTGCCCAGGTGCTGGACTTGCCGGACGGCCGGCGTGTGTCCATCGCTGTCGACCCACGGGATGAAATCGACGAGGTCTGGGACTCCCTGCAACAACTGCTGGGCCTGTGCGCACTGGCTCTGGCCCTGAGCCTGTTGACCATCCGCTGGGCGGTGCGCCGGGGCATGGGCGTGCTGGATGAATTGCTGCGCGCACTGCAACAGGTGTGCGCCGGCCAGCTCAATGTGCGCCTGCGCAGCCAAGGCGCGCCGGAAGCACGCCAACTGGCGCTGCACTTCAACCGCATGACCGACGCCCTGGAGCAGGCGCGCACCGATAACACCCGGCTTACCCAGACCCTGCTGGCGGTGCAGGAGCAGGAGCGCACCCACCTGGCCCAGACCCTGCACGATGACCTCGGCCAATACCTGGCCGGCATTCGCGCCCAGGCCTGCCTGTTGCGCCTGGCCACCGACCAGCCGCACCTGCTGGCGCCCACGGTGGCGCAACTCGAGGATCACTGCGAGCACTTGCAGCAAGGCTTCCGGGCACTGGTCCACGACCTTTATCCGGTGGCCCTGCAACACATGCCGATGGCCGAGGCGTTTGCGCTGCTGGTCACCCAGTGGCAGGCCAGCCATGGCATTCCCTGCCACCTGCAGGTCAGCACCGACCTGCCGCTGTTGCCCGGCGCCAGCAAGACTCATCTGTACCGCCTGCTCCAGGAAGCCCTGACCAACATCCTGCGGCATGCCGACGCCAGCCAGGTGCACGTGCGCCTGCAACATCGCGGTTCGCGCCTGCGCCTGTGGGTGCGTGATAACGGTCGCGGTGCAGACACGCCCCAGCGGCCCGGCGTGGGCCTGTATTCAATGGCCGAACGCGCCCGTTGCCTGGGCGGCGAATTGAAGATCATCAGCCAGCCCGGCGCCGGCTGGGCGTTGGCGTTGAACATGCCGTTGGAGGCCTCATGAATATTCTGTTGGTGGATGACCACGCGGTGGTACGCCAAGGCTATGCCAGCCTGTTGCGTGCGCTGCTGCCGGCCGTTGAAGTGCGCGAGGCGGCCAGTGGCGAAGAGGCGTTGAGCCGGGTCCAGGAAGCGCTGCCGCACCTGGTGATCATGGACTTCGGCCTGCCGGGCATCAGCGGCCTGGAAACCACCCGGCGCCTGCGCCAGCGCCTGCCGCACCTGCGCGTGCTGTTTTTCAGCATGCACGACGAGTTGCCCCTGGTGCGCCAGGCCCTGGAGGCGGGCGCCTCGGGCTACCTGACCAAAACCTCGGCACCCGAGGTGTTGATCGAAGCGGTGCGGCGCATCCTCGACGGTCACGCCTACATCGAACAGGCCCTGGCCACTGAACTGGCCTATACGCCCGGTGATCAACGTTTGCAGGGCATGACCCCGCGCGAGCTGGAAATCTTCCTGATGCTGGCCAGGGGCACGCCGACCCGAGCGATTGCCGACCAGCTGAATATCAGCAGCAAGACCGTGTCCAATCACCTGACCTTGCTCAAGAGCAAATTGCAGGTGAGTTCCCATGCCGAACTGGTGCACCTGGGGATCGACATGGGCGTGGTGCGGGTGGTTGGATAACAGCGTATGCGCGGGGGGCTAGCGATCCCAGGTGGTGGGGCAGTCGATGCAGCCTTCCATATTGGCATCCTGGAAGTTCGCGTAGTGCTGGCGGCTGCCGGTGAGGGTGGCCTGTTCCAGGTTGCTCTCGCCGAACTTGGCTTCCTGCAGGTTGGCATCGCTGAGGTCGGCCCCTTGCAGGTCGGCCTTGCTCAACCAGGTCATTTCCAGGTCGGCCGCACGCAGGTTGGCCTTGTGCATTTTTGCCCCGGACAACCGCGCAAATTGCAGGTAGGCCGCGCTGAGGTTGGCGTTTTCGAACTGCGCACCTTGGGCGAACAGGCCCCAACCCTGGATCGCCATCAGCGTGGCGCCTCTGAAGTCGGCCAGGCGCAGGTTGGCCTGTTGCAGGCTGGCGCGGGTCAGGTTGGCGCCTTGCAGTCGGGCTTTTTCCAGGTTGGCCAGGTCGAGGTTGGCATGGCGCAGATCCGCCTCGCGCAGGTCGGCGCCGGCCAGGTTCATCTTGCTCAAGTCCTGGTTGCGCAGGTTGGCGCCCTTGAGGTTGGCGCCGGGGCATTGGCTGTGTGCGGCGATGGTGCAGCCGTTGATGATCAGCGGCGCATCGTCGCCGTCGTCGGCGTGGGCCACGGGCAGGCAGAGCAGGAGTAACAAGGGCAGGTAGTTCATCGTACGACCTCTGGGGATCCTGTGGTGAGCGGGCTTGTTGTGGTGAGCGGGCTTGCCCCGCGCTCGGCTGCGCAGCAGTCGTAAACCCTGAGCGCACGGAGGTGCTGGAGGAATGCCGGGGCCGCTTCGCAGCCCTGCGCGGGGCAAGCCCGCTCACCACAAGGGAAGAAGCCGCCTGCTGCAAAAAGCGGCCCGGCATTCTCGCGGGGGTTATTTTTGCGCGGTCTTCTGATCCCAGCTCGGGATCTTGAACACCCAGAACGACCCGCCTTGTGCCACCGGCTTGGTCAGCTCGGCCATGTCGCCGCCCCACAACGGTACCGCGCCGCCGTAGCCGACGGTGACGCCGACATACTGCTCGCCATCCTGCTCCCAGGTGATCGGCGGCGAGACGATGCCGCTGCCGGTCTGGAACTTCCACAGCTCCTTGCCGGTTTTCGCGTCGAAGGCCTTGAAGAAACCGTCGCCGGTACCGGTAAACACCAGGTTGCCCTTGGTCGCCAGCACGCCGGCCCACAGCGGCAAGGCTTCCTTGTGCTCCCACACCACCTTGCCGGTGGTCGGGTTCATTGCGCGCAGGGTGCCGACGTGGTCGTCATACATGCGCTTGATGCGAAAACCCATGCCCAGGTACGCCGAGCCTTTCTTGTAGTTGACCTCTTCGGTCCAGTATTCCTCTTTCCACTGGTTGCCCGGGATGTAGAACAGGCCGGTGTCCTGGCTGTAGGCCATGGGGTTCCAGTTCTTGCCCCCCAGGAACGGCGGCGAGACTTCCACCGGTTTGCCTTTGGTTTCACCCGGCAAGGGTTTGGCCGGACGCTGGCCTTCGTTCTCCACCGGACGCCCGGTCTTCAGGTCGATATGGCTGGCCCAGGTGATGTTGTCCACGAACGGGAAGGCGTTCTGCAGCTTGCCGTTGTTGCGGTCCACCACATAGAAAAAGCCGTTGCGGTCGGCGTGGCCGGTGGCCTTGACCACCTTGCCGTCCTTGTCCTTGTAGTCGAACAGCACCAGCTCGTTGTTGCCGGAGAAGTCCCAGGCATCGTTCGGGGTGTGCTGGTAGAACCACTTCACTTCGCCGGTGCTCGGGTCGACGCCGACCTGGCCGGAGGTGTAGAGGCTGTCGAAGTCGTGGGGGTTGCCGTCCTTGGCGGTGCGCGCCCAGGTGTTCCACGGGCCGGGGTTGCCGGCACCGACGATGATCGTGTTGGTCTCGGCATCGAAGCTCGCGCTCTGCCAAGGAGCGCCGCCGCCGTGGCTCCAGGCCTCGACCTTGCCGGTTGCGGTGGTCGGGTCATCCGGCCACGAAGGCGCCTTGACGTCGCCGGTGGTGGTGCTGTCCTTGCCGTTGAGGCGGCCCATATGGCCTTCCACGAACGGGCGCATCCACACTTCTTCCCCGGTGTCCGGGTCGCGGGCAAACAGCTGGCCGACCACGCCGAATTCATCGCCGGAGCTGCCGTGGATCAGCAGCACTTTGCCGCTGACCTTGTCTTTGATCAGCACCGGGGCGCCGGTCATGGTGTAGCCCGCGGCGTGATCGCCGAACTTCTTGTTCCACACCACTTTGCCGGTGTGCTTGTCGAGGGCGATCAGGCGTGCGTCGAGGGTGCCGAAGTAGATCTTGTCGCCGAAGATCGCCGCACCGCGGTTGACCACGTCGCAGCATGGGCGAATGTTGTCGGGCAGGCGGTGGTTGTAGGTCCACAGGCGCTTGCCGGTCTTGGCGTCGAGGGCGAACACCCGGGAATAGGAGCCGGTGACGTAGACCACGCCGTCGCTGACGATGGCCTGGGATTCCTGGCCGCGTTGCTTCTCATCGCCGAACGAATAGGACCAGGCTGGGGTGAGCTTGAACACGTTCTTGTCGTTGACCTGGGCCAGCGGGCTCCAGCGCTGGGCGTTGGTGCCCATGCCGTATTGCAGCACGTCCTGGGTGGTCAGGTGGTCGTTGGCGATGTCTTCCCAGGTGACATTGTGCGTCGGCTTGGCGGGTTCGGCGGCGGCAAACGTTGCCGCACTGAGGGACAGGCTGCCCACCAGCAAAAAGGCTTGCACGGCAAGGCTTAAAGGTGAGCGGGCGGGTAGCGATCTTATTGTCATGGTTGCAGTTCCCAGTGGAGGTTTTGGCCTGCACAGGGTGGAACGCCGGGGCGCCGGGCGGATACGGAAAAACTCCCGCTGTGGCCGGGAAGACTTCCCGAGGCGCCGCTGTTTTAGGCGTGCCCCACAAGCCCTACTACCAAGGGAGGAGAGGGCGGCCACCAAAGCAGCATACGGCCCATGCCCCGGGGTTTCTAAGATGGTTGCCATAGCCTCTGCAATGAGGTTTTGCGTGCAATCCTGAGGGCAAAAATAATGACAACAAAACACAATGCCTTGCTCGTCGCCGGGCTGTTGGTCGGTGTGATCGCCGGGGGCTCCGCCTGGGCCCATGGCAACGTGGTCCCGCAAGCGGTGGAAACCAAGGGCCTGACCTCGATCAAGGACGCCGGCGTGCCGGTCAACGAAGACGGCTGGGCGGCGGTCAATCCGTACCGCACCTCGCCTGAACACGACCGGGCCGTGGAAATCGGCTCGTCCGCCTATAACCAGAACTGCGCCGCCTGCCACGGCCTGGAAGCCAAGTCCGGCGGCATCGCCCCCGACCTGCGCATGCTCGATGTGGGCGAAGCCGGTGATGAGTGGTTCGTCGAGCGCGTGCGCCATGGCGCGGTGCGTGACGGCCGCGTGTACATGCCGAAAATGGCCGACTACCTGAGCCAGGAAGCCTTGTGGGCCGTGCGCACCTACCTGGACAGCGTGCACGTCGAGGAGTAAGCCATGCGCCTGTTCGCTTATGTGCTTGGCCTGGCCCTGCTGTGTTGCCAGCCGGCACAGGCGCAGGTGCGCAGCTATGACCAGATGATCGCCGCCGGCGAAATCAACGTGGCGGTGTACAAGGATTTTGCCCCCTACAGCTTCAAGGACGGCGCCACCGCGCGCGGGGTCGACGTGGAACTGGCCCAGGCCCTGGCCACGGCGCTGGGGGTACGGCTCACGTTGATCTGGGCGCCGGCCGGCGAGAAGCTCGACGACGACCTGCGCGACTACATCTGGCGCGGCAGCCCGTTGCACAACCAGCAACTGGCCGACCTGATGATGCGCGCGCCCTACGACCGCGATTACGCACAAAAGCGCAACGACCAGGGCGAACTGGAAAACGGCCATGTGGTGATGTTCGGGCCGTACCAGAACGAACAATGGCAGGTGGCTTATGACCGTCGGCGCCTGGACACGGTTGCCAGCGTGGCGGTGTTCGAGCAGCACCCGATTGGCGTCGAGGTCGACAGTGTGCCGTCGTTCTACCTCACCTCGGTGTTCAACGGCATGCTCGCCGCCAGGACCCATCACTACCCCGACGTCCCCCAGGCCTTTGCGGCGATGAAAGCCGGTGAGGTCGATGCGGTGATGGCGATGCGCGGCGAAGTCGATTGGCAGGTGCACGAGGCCCATGACCCGCAACTGGCCCTCGCCGAAAACGCCTACCCGAACATGGGCAAGCAACGCTGGGAGATCGGCATGGCGGTGCACGAGAGCAATCGCCAGTTGGCCTACGCGGTGGAAGAGGCGCTGGAAGGCCTGATCCGCGACGGCGCGGTGCAAGCCATCTATGCCCGTTACGGCCTGCAGTACGAAGTCCCCGAGATGTATCAATAGGAGCAGGCGATGAACTGGCGACTGAGCTGCATCCTGGCCTGCTGGCTGCCGCTGGCGGCGCACGCCGTGGAGGTCGACCCGGTGCCGTCGGTGATGTGGGACTTCTATCACAAGCAGTTCCTGGCGCAGGCGCCGTTCGTGTTCGACGACCGAGTCAAGCTGCTCGCGCCGCCGTTCGCCGAAGATGCGCGCCAGGTGCCCCTGGAAATCGACGCCCGCGCCTTCAGCGGCCATGTGGTGAAGATCCTCGCCTGGGCCGAACTCAACCCGTTGCCGAAAATCGTCGACTTCCAGCCCAAGGCCGGGGTGCTGCCGTGGCTGTCGCTGCGGATTCGTATCGAGCAGGCCACGCCGTTGCGGGCGGCGGTGCTCACCGATGACGGCCTGTGGCATGTGGGCTCGACCCTGATCGACGCGGCCGGTGGCGGCTGCACCGCGCCCAGCGTGGTACGCACCCAGCCGGGCTGGGAAGAGCACATCGGCGAAGTGCTCGGCGGCCGTTACCCGCGTGGCGAGTTCAGCCGCGTACGTGTGCAGGTGGCGCACCCGATGGACAACGGCATGGTCAGCGGCATCCCCGAGTTTTTTATCAACCATGCGCAACTGCGCGGCCAGGACGGCCAGGTGCTGGCTGATCTTGAGCTGTTCCCGGCGGTCAGCGAGAACCCCAACCTGGCCTTCGACATCGACGCGCCGGGGCCCACCCGCCTGGTGCTGCGCGACAACAGCGGCAATGAGTTCGACGCGGCCATCCCCTGACCAGAAGGAGCGCGGCATGCGCTGGATTCTATTGTTATGCCTGGGCCTGAGCCTGCCCGCCCTGGCGGACCTCGACTACGCCCTTGCGCCCCGGCTGATCGCCGACGACACCTGGCTGCTCGAAGGCAGCACCGACAATTTTGCCAAGGCCAACGGCGGCAATATCGTCAACACCGCCTTCATCGTCACCGAGGCCGGTGTGGTGGTGATCGATACCGGACCGTCGCGGCGCTACGGCGAAGCCATGCGCGAGGCCATCGCCCGTGTTACCCCCAAGCCGGTGATCCAGGTACTGATTACCCATCATCACCCCGACCATGCGCTGGGCAACCAGGCCTTCAAGGACGTGCCCATCGGCGCCCTGGCCGAGACCACGCGGCTGCTGCACGAGCAGGGCGACGGCATGGCGGAAAACCTCTACCGCATGGTCGGCGACTGGATGCGCGGCACCGAGGTGGTGTTGCCCACCCAGGTGCTGGAGCCCGGTGTGCTGAGCGTCGGCCGCCATGACCTGCGCCTGCTCGCGCTCAGCGGTCACACCGGCGCCGACCTGGCGATCTTCGACCAGGGCACCGGCGTGCTGTTTGCCGGCGACCTGGTGTTTTACCAGCGTGCCCTCACCACCCCCAACAGCCCGGGGCTGGCGGTGTGGCTGGCGGACCTCGGCACCCTGCAAGCCTTGCCCTGGACCCTGATCGTGCCCGGCCATGGCCCGGTGGCCAGCGACGCGCAACCCTTTATACAGATGCGTGACTACCTGACCTGGCTCGATCAACTTTTGCGTGACGGCGCGGCCCAGGGCAGTGACATGGCCGAGATGATCCGCAGCCCCATCCCCGCACGCTTCGCCGCGATCAGCCTGAGCCGCTATGAATTGATCCGCAGCGTCAGCCACCTGTACCCGCGGTACGAGCGCGAACAGATGCAACGCGTGGATTCGCCGCGCTGACCCGCTACTAAGGAACTAGCAAACTCGATACTGCGGTCAATTGTGACAACGGCCCCTGCGCCCAAGAATCTGCACCAGACCGGGAAAATTTCCCGGGTATAACAAAAAACCGCAGAGGTAGCCGTCATGACCCAACCCGCACGTCGCCAACCCTTCGCCTTGAGTGTGTTGCTCGGTGCCATCCTGTTATCCGGCCAGGCCATGGCCTCGGTCAGCGATGAGGACATCCTCCAGGACCCGAAAAACCCCGGGCAGATCGTCACCAACGGCCTGGGCGTGCAGGGCCAGCGCTACAGCCCCCTCGATACCCTGAACGTCGACAACGTCAAGGACCTGCGCCCGGTCTGGGCGTTTTCCTTTGGCGGCGAGAAGCAGCGTGGGCAACAGGCGCAGCCGATGATCAAGGACGGGGTGATGTACCTCACCGGTTCCTACTCGCGGGTGTTCGCGGTGGATGCGCGCACCGGCAAGAAGCTCTGGCAGTACGATGCGCGTCTGCCCGATGACATCCGCCCGTGCTGTGACGTGATCAACCGTGGCGTGGCGCTGTACGGCGACCTGGTGTTCTTCGGCACCCTCGACGCCAAGCTGGTGGCGCTGAACAAAGACACCGGCAAAGTGGTGTGGAGCAAGCAGGTCGCCGACCACAAGGAAGGCTACTCGATCAGCGCCGCGCCCCTGGTGGTCAACGGCAAGCTGATCACCGGCGTGGCCGGTGGCGAATTCGGCGTGGTCGGCAAGATCCAGGCCTATGACCCGAAAAACGGCGAGCTGCTGTGGAGCCGCCCGACGGTCGAAGGCCATATGGGTTATGTCTACAAGGACGGCAAAGCCGTGGAAAACGGCATCTCCGGCGGCGAGGCGGGCAAGACCTGGCCGGGCGACCTGTGGAAAACCGGCGGCGCCGCACCGTGGCTGGGCGGCTACTACGACCCGGAAACCAACCTGCTGCTGTTCGGCACCGGCAACCCGGCGCCGTGGAACTCGCACCTGCGCCCCGGCGACAACCTCTACTCGTCCTCGCGCCTGGCGCTGAACCCGGACGACGGCACCATCAAGTGGCACTTCCAGAGCACGCCCCACGACGGCTGGGACTATGACGGCGTCAACGAGCTGATCTCCTTCAACTACACCGAAGGCGGCAAGGAAATCAAAGCGGCGGCCACCGCCGACCGCAACGGCTTCTTCTACGTGCTCGACCGCACCAACGGCAAGTTCATCCGCGGCTTCCCGTTTGTCGACAAGATCACCTGGGCCAGCGGCCTGGATAAGGACGGTCGACCGATCTACAACGAAGCCAGCCGCCCAGGCGCGCCGGGCAGCGAAACCAAGGGCACCTCGGTGTTTGTCGCGCCGGCGTTCCTCGGTGCGAAGAACTGGATGCCGATGGCCTATAACCGCGACACCGGGCTGTTCTATGTGCCGTCCAACGAGTGGGGCATGGACATCTGGAACGAAGGCATCGCCTACAAGAAGGGCGCGGCGTTCCTTGGCGCCGGCTTCACCATCAAGCCGCTGAACGAAGACTACATCGGCGTACTGCGCGCCATCGACCCGAAGACCGGCAAGGAAGTCTGGCGCCACAAGAACTTTGCGCCGCTGTGGGGCGGGGTGCTGACCACCAAGGGCAACCTGGTGTTCACCGGCACGCCGGAAGGCTTCCTGCAGGCGTTCAACGCCAAGACCGGCGAGAAGGTCTGGGAATTCCAGACCGGCTCCGGCGTGCTCGGCTCGCCTGTGACCTGGGAAATGGACGGCGAACAGTACGTCTCGGTGCTCTCCGGCTGGGGCGGCGCCGTGCCGTTGTGGGGCGGTGAAGTGGCCAAGCGCATCAAGGACTTCAACCAGGGCGGCATGCTCTGGACCTTCAAGCTGCCCAAAGAGCTGGTCGCCAGGCACTGAAACTACGACCAAATGACAAGTGCCCCCCTGCCAACGGCGCATTCGCCCGCCAGCGGGGGCTCTTTACTATCGGGTCATCGCCTGTTGACCGACAGGCCCGGACCCAGACAGAGGCTTTAACATGATCTACGCACAACCTGGCACCCCTGGCGCCATCGTCAGCTTCAAGCAGCGCTACGGCAATTACATCGGCGGCGAGTTCGTCGCCCCGCTCAGTGGTGAGTACTTCACCAACACCTCGCCGGTGACCGGTGAAGCGATCGCCGAATTCCCGCGCTCCAACGCCGCCGATATCGACAAGGCCCTTGACGCTGCCCATGCCGCCGCCGACGCCTGGGGCAAGACCTCGCCCCAGGATCGCTCCCTGGTGCTGCTGAAAATCGCCGACCGTATCGAGCAGCACCTCGAAGTGCTGGCCGTGACCGAAAGCTGGGACAACGGCAAGGCCGTGCGCGAAACCCTCAACGCCGACGTGCCCCTGGCCGCTGACCACTTCCGTTACTTCGCCGGCTGCATTCGCGCCCAGGAAGGCGGCGCCGCCGAGATCAACGAACACACCGCGGCCTATCACTTCCATGAGCCATTGGGCGTGGTCGGGCAGATCATTCCGTGGAACTTCCCGTTGCTGATGGCCGCCTGGAAACTCGCCCCGGCCCTGGCCGCCGGCAACTGCATCGTGCTCAAGCCGGCCGAACAGACGCCGCTGTCGATCATGGTGTTTGCCGAGTTGATCAATGACCTGCTGCCACCGGGCGTGCTGAATATCGTCCAGGGCTTTGGCCGCGAAGCCGGGGAGGCGCTGGCCACCAGCAAGCGCATTGCCAAGATCGCGTTCACCGGCTCGACCCCCATCGGTGCGCACATCATGCATGCGGCCGCCGAGAACCTCATTCCCTCCACCGTGGAACTGGGCGGCAAGTCGCCGAACATCTTCTTCGAAGACATCATGCAGGCTGAGCCGCAGTTCATCGAAAAAGCCGCCGAAGGCCTGGTGCTGGCGTTCTTCAACCAGGGCGAAGTGTGCACCTGCCCGTCGCGGGCGCTGGTGCAGGCGTCGATCTACGACGACTTCATGAAAGTGGTGATGAAGAAGATCGTCAAGATCAAGCGCGGCAACCCGCTGGACACCGAGACCATGGTCGGCGCCCAGGCGTCCGAGCAGCAATACGACAAGATCCTCTCCTACCTCAAGATCGCCCAGGAAGAGGGCGCCGAGCTGCTCACCGGCGGCGCGGCCGAGCGCCTGGAGGGCGACCTGTCCAGCGGTTACTACATCCAGCCGACCCTGCTCAAGGGCCACAACAAGATGCGCGTGTTCCAGGAGGAAATCTTCGGCCCGGTGGTGGGTATCACCACCTTCAAGGACGAAGCCGAAGCCCTGGCGATTGCCAACGACAGCGAATTCGGCCTCGGCGCCGGGCTGTGGACCCGCGACATCAACCGCGCCTACCGCATGGGCCGGGCGATCAAGGCCGGTCGCGTGTGGACCAACTGTTATCACCTGTACCCGGCGCATGCGGCGTTTGGCGGCTACAAGAAGTCGGGCGTGGGGCGTGAGAACCACAAGATGATGCTCGATCACTACCAGCAGACCAAGAATTTGCTGGTGAGCTACGACATCAATCCATTGGGTTTCTTCTAACCCTCTGATTGCAATGCGGTCCCCTGTGGGAGGGGGCTTGCTCCCGATGGCGGTGGGTCAGAGGCATAAATGCTGGCTGACACACCGCCATCGGGAGCAAGCCCCCTCCCACATTTTGCTCCCTGTACATTCGCGACTAATGCAGTGCGGCATTTACTTCGAAAGTAGCATTCGCACCCCCATCCCCCCATGCATTAATGCCTTTACCGGAATCTTCCGGCACAACAAGAGGACTCTCCCCATGTGGACCAAACCCGCCTTCACCGACCTGCGTATCGGCTTCGAAGTGACCATGTACTTCGCCAGCCGCTGATCCATCTCCGGCCAGCCTCGCGCTGGCCGGTGTCCTATTGGGAATGACCCTTTGGTCTGATTGCAAACGCCTGGGAATGGGTTAGTGTGGAGCGCATCTCCCAAAAATAATAACAACAGGCTTTCCAATGAGCCCCAATCTGAGCCTCCTGCGTAAATTCGTCTCGCCTGAAATCATCTTCGGTGCCGGCTGTCGGCACAACGTCGGTAACTACGCCAAGACCTTTGGTGCGCGCAAGGTCCTGGTGGTCAGCGACCCCGGTGTGATCGCCGCCGGATGGGTCGCCGATGTGGAAGCCAGCCTGCAGGCCATCGGCATCGACTACTGCCTGTACAGCGCCGTGTCGCCCAACCCGCGCGTCGAGGAAGTGATGCTCGGTGCCGAGGTGTACCGGGAAAACCATTGCGACGTGATCGTGGCCATCGGCGGCGGCAGCCCCATGGACTGCGGCAAGGCCATCGGCATTGTGGTCGCCCATGGGCGCTGCATCCTCGAGTTCGAAGGCGTGGACACCATCCGTGTGCCGAGCCCGCCGCTGATCCTGATCCCCACCACCGCCGGCACCTCGGCGGATGTCTCGCAGTTCGTGATCATTTCCAACCAGCAGGAACGCATGAAGTTCTCCATCGTCAGCAAGGCGGTGGTGCCGGATGTGTCGCTGATCGACCCGGAAACCACGGCGAGCATGGACCCGTTCCTGTCCGCCTGTACCGGCATCGACGCGCTGGTGCATGCGATCGAGGCATTCGTGTCCACCGGCCACGGCCCGCTGACCGACCCCCATGCGCTGGAGGCCATGCGCCTGATCAACGGCAACCTGGTGCAGATGATCGCCAACCCCGGCGATATTGCCCTGCGCGAGAAGATCATGCTCGGCAGCATGCAGGCAGGGTTGGCGTTCTCCAATGCGATCCTTGGCGCGGTGCATGCCATGTCCCACAGCCTCGGCGGGTTTCTCGACCTGCCCCATGGCTTGTGCAACGCGGTCCTGGTGGAACACGTGGTGGCGTTCAACTACAACTCGGCGCCGGAGCGCTTCAAGGTGATTGCCGAGACCTTTGGCATTGACTGCCGGGGGCTCAACCATCGGCAGATTCGCGGGCGGCTGGTGGAGCATCTGATTGCGCTGAAGCACGCCATCGGCTTCCATGAAACCCTCGGCCTGCATGGCGTGCGCGTGGCGGACATTCCGTTCCTGTCCCAGCATGCGATGCACGACCCGTGCATCCTCACCAACCCGCGCGAGTCCAGCCAGCGTGATGTCGAGGTGGTGTATGGCGAAGCGCTCTGACGACCAGCAACAGGCCCTCGCCGGTCTGTTGGGCCTGGGCAATCACTCGGCGCGCAAGAGCCACTACCCGGAACTCACCGCGCGTCTCGACGAACTGGAGGCCGAGCGCAACCGCTATATCCGTCTCAACGATGAATTGGAGCAGCGCGTGGCGGCGCGCACCGATGAACTGCTGGAAGCCAACCGCAACCTGCAACAGCAGATCGCCCAGCGCGAGCAGGTCGAGCAGGAGCTGCGTGACGCCCGCGATGCCGCCGAGGCCGCCAACCGCAGCAAGGACAAATACCTCGCCGCCGCCAGCCATGACCTGTTGCAGCCACTCAACGCCGCGCGACTGCTGATCTCCACCCTGCGCGAGCGCAACCTGCCCAGCGTCGAACAGGTGCTGGTGGAACGTACGCACCAGGCCCTGGAAGGCGCCGAGGATTTGCTCACCGACCTGCTGGATATTTCGCGGCTCGACCAGGCGGCGGTCAAGCCCGATGTGGCGCTGTATCGCCTGGATGAGCTGTTTGCGCCGCTGGTCTCGGAGTTCCAGTCGGTGGCGCTGGCGGCCGGGCTGAACCTGCGCGCGCGTACCGGACATTACGCGATTCGCACCGACCTGCGCCTGGTGACGCGGATCCTGCGCAACTTCCTCAGCAACGCCTGTCGCTACACCGACGAGGGCTGCATCCTGCTCGGCGCGCGCCGACGTGGCGATCGCCTGCGCCTGGAAGTGTGGGACACCGGGCGCGGCATCGCGGCCGACCGCCTCGACGCGATCTTCCTTGAATTCAACCAGCTCGACGTCGGCCGTGCCTCGGACCGCAAAGGCGTAGGGCTGGGCCTGGCGATTGTCGAGCGCATCGCCGAGATCCTCGGCTACCCGGTGGCAGTCCGTTCGTGGCCGGGGCGCGGCTCGATGTTCAGTATCGAGGTGCCTATCAGCGAAGAGATGCCCCTGGCGATCAGCCAGCTGCCGGTGCTACCGACCACGGGCAACCCGCTGCCGGGAAGGCGCCTGCTGGTGATCGACAACGAGGTGAGCATCCTCGACAGCATGCGTGCGCTGCTGGCGCAGTGGGGCTGCGAGGTAATTACCGCCACCGACCAGGCCGGGGCGTTGCTGGCGTTGCAGGGCAGGGCGCCGGAGCTGATCCTGGCCGACTACCACCTCGACCATGGCGTGGTGGGCTGCGCGGTGGTCAAGCACCTGCGCGAGCATTTCGCGCAGAACATCCCCGCCGTGATCATCACCGCCGACCGCACCGACCAGTGCCGCCGCGCGCTGCGCCGGCTGGACGCGCCGTTGCTGAACAAACCGCTCAAGCCCGGCAAGTTGCGGGCGGTGTTGAGCCAGTTATTGACCTCGGGTTGATACCCGTCAACACCTGTTGCGGCGCTTTGCCCCATGCTGCCTCCCTGATTCAGAGCCCGACGGAGCCCGCCATGAACGCCCCCGCAACAACCGCAGCCTCTTTCAAGTTGCCCCTGGGCCTGGTGATCGGCGTACTGGTGATGGTCGGCGTGCTGCTGTTGCCGCTGCCCGCCGACCTGCCGGTGGCCGGGCAGCGCATGCTGGCGATCCTCGCGTTTGCCGTGGTGGTGTGGATCACCGAGGCGGTGTCCTATGAAGCCAGCGCGATCATGATCACCTCGCTCATGGCGTTTTTGCTCGGCACCGCGCCGTCGCTGCAAGACCCCACGCACCTGATCGGCTCCAGCCCGGCCATCAGCATGGCGCTTACCGGCTTTTCCAACCCGGCACTGGCCCTGGTGGCGGGCGCGTTGTTCATTGCGGCGGCCATGACCCACACCGGCCTGGACCGGCGTATCGCCCTGGTGACCCTGACCCGCGTCGGCACCAGCACCCGCGGCATTCTGCTCGGGGCGATTGCGGTGACCATCCTGCTCAGCCTCGTCGTCCCCAGCGCCACGGCGCGCAGTGCCTGTGTGGTGCCGATCATGATGGGCGTGGTCGCCGCGTTTGGCGTGGACAAGCGCTCCAACATCGCCGCCGGCCTGATGATCGTGGTGGCCCAGGGCACCAGCATCTGGAACGTCGGCATCCAGACGGCCGCCGCGCAAAACCTGCTGACCGTGGGCTTTATGGACAAGATGCTCGGCCAGCGCGTGTCGTGGATCGACTGGCTGATCGCCGGTGCGCCGTGGGCGGTGATCATGTCGGCGGTGTTGCTGTTCCTGGTGATCAAGCTGCTGCCGCCGGAAACCGACAGCATCCCCGGTGGCAAGGAGGCCGTGGCCCAGTCCCTGGTGGACATCGGCCCGATGACCGGCCCGCAGAAACGTTTGCTGACGGTGTCGGTGCTGCTGCTGTTGGCATGGGCCACGGAAGGGCGCCTGCACCCGTTCGACACCACCTCGACCACCTACGCCGGGTTGGTGTTCCTGCTGCTGCCGGGCATCGGGGTGATGACTTGGAAAGATGTGCAATCGCGCATTCCGTGGGGCACGGTGATCGTGTTTGGCGTGGGCATCAGCCTCGGTACCGCATTGCTGACCACCCAGGCCGGGCAATGGCTGGGGTCCCAGGTGGTGACGCACACCGGCCTGGATCAGGTCGGGCCGCTGGGGGTGTTTGCGATCCTGGGGGCGTTTCTGATTGTGATCCACCTGGGCTTTGCCAGCGCCACGGCACTGACTTCGGCGTTGTTGCCGATATTGATTGCGGTGCTGCAGACCTTGCCGGGGGAGTTCAACCGCTTGGGCATGACCATGCTGTTGGGGTTTGTGATGAGCTACGGGTTTATCCTGCCGATCAATGCGCCGCAGAACATGGTGTGCCTGGGGACCGGGACGTTTACGGCGCGGCAGTTTGCCAAGGTGGGGATCCTGGTGACGTTGTTCGGGTATGGGTTGATGTTGGTGTTTGCGGCGACTTATTGGAGCTGGCTCGGTTGGATCTGATTTGAAATGCGCTTGTGGATGCCCATGGGATCCACTGTGGATGTGGTGAGCGGGCTTGTCCCGCGCTGGGCTGCTCGGCAGCCCCAAAACCAGCCACTGCGCAATATCGGGTACACCCCATTCGTCCTTCATTGGGGGCGCTTCGCCCCCCAACGCGGGAAAAGTCTGCATCGCCATCAGCTTGAGCGTTGGGTGGGCTTAGTCATAGGACCTTGATCACCACCTTGCCCTTGGCTCTGCCCCGTTCGACGTAGCTCAAGGCCTCAGCCGTTGCCTCGAGAGGGAAGGTTCGGTCGATCACCGGTGTGATGGCGCCGGACTCGACGAGCGCGGTGATTTTCTGCAACTGCGCACCGCTCGCGCGCATGAACACGAACCCATAGTCGACGCCCTGCCTGCGGGCTTTTCTGCGTATGCCGCTGCTTAACAGGCGCATGATCCAACCGAGTCCCCAGGACAGCTTTTGCTCGCGTGCGAACTCGGCGGTCGGTGGTCCCGAGATGGAGATGAGCTGCCCACCCGGCTTGAGAATGCGCAGGGATTTTTCCAGTTCGGCGGGGCCGAGGCTGTTCAGGACGACGTCGTAGTCACGCAACAGGTTTTCGACGTTTTGCTGCGTGTAGTCGATGACCACGTCCGCTCCCAACGCCTTGACCCACTCCACGTTGGCGGTGCTGGTCGTGGTGGCAACGAAAGCCCCCAGGTGTTTTGCCAGCTGGATGGCAATGCTGCCGACACCACCGGAGCCCGCCTGGATAAAGACTTTTTGCCCCTTCTTCACGCGGGCTGTTTCAACCAGCACCTGCCAGGCGGTCAGTGCCACCAGGGGCAGGGCGGCGGCTTGTTCCATGCTGGTGTTGTTGGGTTTCAGTGCGAGGGCACTTTCCTCAATCGCGATCAGCTCGGCAAAGCCACCGATTCGCGCGTCGGGCGGGCGCGCGTAGACCTCGTCACCGGGTTTGAAGGTGCGCACGCCTGACCCTACGCGAACAACGACACCAGCCACGTCGTTGCCCATGATCAGCGGGAATCTGTACGGCAGGATCAGTTTGAATTCACCCTTGCTGATCTTCGAATCCAGCAGGTTGACGCTGCTGGCATGTACCTTGACCAGTACGTCGTGGATGCCCGGTTCCGGGTCCGGTACCTCGGCAAGGCGTCCTTGATGCTTGCCGTAACGGTCGATCAGGAAGGCTTTCATCGTTCGGTTCCCATGGCTATAGGTGACAATCACGCCTTGGCTTGATAGCGCTCGGCGACGACCGACTGGCGAATCTCTGACAGCAAACCCTGGCGGGCGGCTTGCAGGGCATCCCAGCGGGCGGCGTCTTGCAATGGCGGAATGGTCACCGGCTCGCGACGATCAAAACCGACCAGCGCAGCATCGACCAACTCGTCCACGCTCATGATTTCGCTCAGGGTATTGATGTCGATGCCTGCGCGATCCCAGATCTCCGTGCGGGTGGCGGCTGGAAGAACGGCTTGCACGTAGACGCCCTTGGGCGAGAGTTCGAGGCTCAGCCCTTGGGATAGAAACAGCACGAACGCCTTGGTTGCGCCGTAGACGCTCATGCCGAATTCCGGTGCCAGCCCCACCACCGAGCCAATGTTGATGATCGCGCCGTTACCGGCGTGTACCAGGCGTGGCGCGATGGCGCTGGCGAGTCGCACCAGGGCGGTGGTGTTGAGCGCGACCAGGTTGGTAACGCTGTCGATGGATTGCTCGATGAAGCTGCCGGAGAGGGCGGCGCCCGCATTGTTCACCAGGATGCCGATACTGGCGTCGTCACGCAGGCGTGCTTCGACGCGGACCAAGTCACCGGTTTGAGTCAGGTCGGCCTGGATCACGTCAATGGACACCGCGTGTTTCTCACGCAGCTGCGAGGCCAGTGCGTCCAGCCGGCCTTTATCGCGGGCTACCAGCACGAGATTGTGCCCACGTTGGGCAAAACGCTCGGCGTAGGTCGCGCCAATGCCTGTTGAGGCGCCGGTAATCAGTACGGTTTCTGGGGTGCTCATAAGTAGATGCTCTAGATTGTTCAGGATGATCAGAGACGGCGACCCGCGCCGCACAGCCGCAGAGACATGGGCTGGTGGTTTTATGATGTCGATCATAATCAAAGATGTCAACAGTTTTGATTGTGATCGACATCAGAGTATAGTCAGGCCATTGTTCAGGAGTCCCAGGGGCGCGAAATGAAGATCACCAAGACACAATCACTCGCCAACCGAGCTCATATTGTGGAGACGGCGTCAGAGCTGTTTCGTGAGCGTGGCTATGACGGTGTGGGTGTGGCAGAACTCATGGCTACTGCGGGTTTTACCCAGGGAGGCTTCTACAAACACTTCGGCTCCAAGGCCGACTTGATGGCCGAAGCAGCGGAAAATAGCCTGGCAAAGTCCCTGTCGAATAGCTCCGATCTGGACATTCCGGGCTTTGTGAACCTGTACGTGTCCAGGGATCACAGAGACGGCAGGGGAGAGGGCTGCACCATGGCAGCCTTGTGTGGTGACGCGGCCCGTCAGTCAGATGATCTGAAGGCAACCTTTGCCAGTGGCGTTGAAAACACGCTGGCAGCACTCGAGGACAAGTACACGGCGGGTGTGGATGTGCCCAGGCAAGAGGTCCGCGCGAAAATGATCGACCTGCTGGCCCATGCAATCGGTGCGGTCATGCTGTCGCGGGCGTGTCCGGATGACTCGGCCCTGGCGGATGAAATATTGGAAACGTGCCGCGCTGAGATAATGGCATCCCTGCCATCGAGTAAAGAAAGCAGCGCATGAGTGGCAAGATGGGCGCTGACCGATGCGCCCAAGATGGCAAGATGAACCCCGCTCAGGTTTACTACTCTGAGTAGTGGTTTTACCGACGTCACCCGTCGGCTCATCTAGGTCATCGAATGGACAAATACACCCCCCGCCCCTGGGAACCCCACGAGCGCCCGAGCCTGCCGGGCTCGCCGTCGACGCCGCTGCATCCGACGCACAAGCGCTGGCTGTTCGCGATGGTCGGCGTGCTGGTGGCAATCACCGGTGGCCTGGGCAACGCGCTGGTCATCGCCAACCTGCAATACCTGCAAGGCGCCCTCGGTGCGACCACCGCGGAAATGGCCTGGCTGCCCGCCGCCTATGTGATGACCAACGTGTGCATGAACCTGCTGCTGGTGAAGTTCCGCCAGCAATTCGGCCTGCGCGCGTTTACCGAGGTGTTCCTGGTGCTCTACGCGCTGGTGACCTTCGGCCACTTGTTCGTCAACGACCTCAACTCGGCCATCGCCGTACGGGCCGCCCACGGCATGGTCGGCGCGGCGCTGAGTTCGTTGGGCTTGTACTACATGATCCAGGCGTTCCCGGCCAAGTGGCGGTTGAAATCCCTGGTGCTGGGGCTGGGTACGGCGCAGTTGGCGTTGCCCCTGGCGCGGCTGTTCTCCGAGGACCTGCTGCAGATCGCCGAATGGCGCGGGCTTTACCTGTTCGAACTGGGCCTGGCGCTGATCTGCCTGGGTTGTGTATTCCTGCTCAAACTGCCCCCCGGCGACCGCTTCAAGACCTTTGAAAAACTCGACTTCGTCACCTTCGCCATTCTCGCCAGCGGTGTCGCGCTGCTGTGTGCGGTGCTGTCCCTGGGGCGTATCGACTGGTGGCTGGAAGCGCCGTGGATCGGCGTGGCCTCGGCCTGTTCCCTGGTGCTGATCATGGCCGGCCTGGCCATCGAGCATAACCGCGCCAACCCGATGCTGATGACCCGCTGGCTGGGCAGCGGCACCATGATCCGCCTGGCGTTGGCGGTGATCCTGATTCGCATGGTGCTGTCGGAGCAGTCCACCGGTGCGGTGGGGTTCATGCAGATGCTGAACATGAGCTACCAGCAGATGCATACGCTGTACGTGGTGATGCTGGCCGGCGCGATCAGCGGGCTGGCGGTCAGTGCGCTGACGATCAACCCGGCGCACCTGCTGATGCCGCTGGTGATTTCCCTGGCGCTGATGGCCACCGGCTCGGTGATGGACAGTTTCTCCAGCAACCTCACGCGTCCGCAGAACCTGTACATCAGTCAGTTCCTGCTAGGCTTCGGTGGCACCTTCTTCCTGGGGCCGACCATGGTGCTGGGGACCAAAAACGTGCTGGCCAACCCGCGTAACCTGGTGAGCTTTTCGGTGATGTTCGGGATCTGCCAGAACCTCGGCGGCCTGATCGGCGCGGCTTTGCTCGGGACCTTCCAGATCGTGCGCGAGAAGTATCATTCCAGCATGATTGTCGAGCATCTGACCTTGCTTGACCCGCGTGTGGCCGCGCGGGTGCAGAGCGGCGGCTCGGCCTATGGCGGCATCGTCGCCGACCCGGAACTGCGTAACCTCATGGGCATCCGCAGCCTGGCCACGGCGGCGACCCGCGAGGCCAATGTCATGGCCTACAACGATGTGTTCATGCTGATCGCGATTATCGCGATCCTGACCATGATCTGGATCTTTATCCGCAGTCTGTGGCTGATGAGCACCACTAAAACAGCCACTCCCGTTCAACCCAGCGGCGCTACTTCATGACCGAACCGACCACCACGACCACCAACGCCATCGCCGCCACCCCGGAAGGCACCACGCCGCCCGGCGCCACGGTCACCGAGCCGCGCTCATTGCGCGTGCGCATTCTCTCGTCCCTGGGCTTTGCCGCGATTGCCATCGTCGGCGTGCTGATCGTGCTGTATGCCTGGCAATTGCCGCCGTTCAGCAGCGCGGTGGAAACCACCGAGAACGCCCTGGTGCGCGGCCAGGTGACCATCATCGGCCCGCAGCTCAGCGGCTATGTGTTCGAGGTGCCGGTGCAGGACTTCCAGTACGTCAAGGCCGGCGACCTGCTGGTGCGCCTGGATGACCGCATCTACAAGCAACGCCTCGACCAGGCCCTGGCGCAACTGGCGGTGCAGAAGGCCGCGCTGGCCAATGTGGTGCAGCAACGCAACAGTGCCGAAGCGACGATCAAGCTGCGCCAGGCCGCACTGGTGGACAGCCAGGCCCAGGCGCGCAAAAGCACTGCCGACTTGCGCCGCAACGAAGAGCTGATCAGCGACGGTTCGGTGTCCCGGCGCGAGCTGGACGTGACCCGCGCCGCCAATGCCCAGACCATCGCGGCGGTGGCCCAGGCCCAGGCCAGCCTGGAAATTGCGCGGCAGGATTTGCAGACGGTGATCGTCAATCGCGGCTCCCTGGAAGCGGCGGTGGCCAGTGCCGAGGCGGCGGTGGAGCTGGCGCGGATCGACCTGTCCAACACCCGCATTACGGCGCCCCGTGACGGGCAGTTGGGGCAGATTGGCGTGCGCCTGGGGGCCTACGTCAACTCCGGCGCGCAGTTGATGGCGCTGGTGCCGAAGCAGCTGTGGGTGATCGCCAACATGAAGGAAACCCAGATGGACAATGTGCAGGTCGGCCAGCCGGTGACCTTCACCGTGGATGCGCTCAACCACCGCAGGTTTCACGGCACGGTGCAGCATATCTCCCCAGCCACGGGCTCGGAGTTCAGCCTGTTGCAGGCGGACAACGCGACGGGCAACTTTGTGAAGATTGCCCAGCGCGTGCCGGTCAGGATTACGGTGGACCCGGATCAGGCTGAGAGCGAACGGTTGCGGCCGGGGTTGTCGGTTGTGGTGAGTATCGACACGGCTGGGCGGCTGAAAAACTCTCCACCCTGACATCACTCTCGGATTACGGGCACACCGAGCCTGGGCGAGGTGCCGAGTGGTGGGGCGAAGCGTTTTGCTTACTTTTGCGCTGTTCAAAAGTGAGTCGCTGTAAGAGCGAAACCCTAAGTGGCCGTTACCGCGGCAACGGATATGTACTCATTCCACGCCAACATCCTGGTCGGCTGTCAGGCCGCCATCGGGGGCAAGCCCCCCTCCCACATGTTGAATGTATTTCAGGTTGAAATTGAGTTGGACCGATTGATTGTGTTCCAGCAGTTTCAGGCCCGGCCGTCCCGCCAGGTGATGAGCATTCACCGGATGGCTCACCGGCTCGATGCAAAAGAACCCCAGCCCCGGCGGGCAGTACAGCAGGAAGTAATCGGCCCCGCTGGCCTGGCATTCCAGTGTATAGCCCAGGTCCGGCTGTTCGATCCGGCAATAGCCATCCCACTGGCAGAAGCCATTGTCCACCAGGCCTTCGGGCAGAGGTTTCAATGCCTGGAAATCCCACTCGCCCGGCACCGGCGCCAACCCCGTCGGCAGCTTGGATGCGTCACTCATCCACACCTGTGCGGCCCTGGCCTGCAACCGGGTACCCGGCCGGCGCGGAAAGTAAGGATGCAAGCCCACGCCATGCCATGCGGCTGTTTCGGCCAGGTGCGTCACCCGCAGCTCGATACTCAGCATCCCATCGCTCAAGCGAATCCGCTGCTCGGCGCGATAGGCAAACGGCGTCTCGCACAGTACCTCCAGCACCACTTCATCCGCCGTGTGGCTGACCACCTGCCACGCCTGTTGCCAGGCCGAGCCATGGATCGGCAGCGGATCGGTGAGGCTGTTGGGCGTGAGCGCGAGCCAACCGTCGGGGTTGTCGAAACCGCCGTGGGCAATACGGTTGGACCAGGGCACCAATGGATAGCACCCCAGCTTGCCCGGCAAACCGGTATGGATCGCCTGCTCATCGTTATGGCGCAACAACGGCTGGCCGGTGGCGCGCACCGTCCAGTTGACCAGGCTGCCGCCCACGGCCGGATTCACGGTGAGGTGGGTCAGGTTATCTTCGAGTTCGATCATCACAGCACCACGCTCGGCAGCCACAACGACAGCGCCGGAATGTACGTCACCGCCATCAGCACCAGGAACAGCACGGCATAAAACGGCAGTAGCGCCTTCACGGTCTTCTCGATACTCACCTTGCCCACCGCCGCGCCCACGAACAGCACCGCGCCCACCGGCGGCGTAATCAAGCCAATGCCGAGGTTGACCAGCATGATCATGCCGAAGTGCACCGGGTCGACGCCGATACCGAGGATTACCGGCAGCAGGATGGGCGTGAGGATCAGGATCAGCGGCGCCATGTCCATCACTGTGCCGAGCAACAGCAGCATGGCGTTGATGCACATCAGGATCACGTAGCGGTTGTCCGACAGGGTCAGGAACAGCGTGGTGATCTTCGCCGGGATCTGCATCAGGGTCATGATGTAGCCGAAGCTGGCCGCGAAGGCGATCAGGATCATCACGATGGAAATGGTGCGCACCGTGCGGTGCATCAGCTTGGGCAGCTCGCTCCACTTGTAGTCGCGGTAGATGAACATGGTCACGAAGAATGCCCACAACACGGCAATCGCGGCGGACTCGGTGGCGGTGAAGATGCCCGAGAGGATGCCGCCGAGGATGATCACCATGGCCATCAGGCCCCAGAGCGCGTCGGCGCAGATTTTCAGCGCCTGCTTGAGCGGGATCACTTCGCCCTTGGGGTAGTTGCGTTTTTTCGCGAAGATCAGGCACAGCACCATCAGGCACGCGCTCATCAGCAAGCCGGGCACCACGCCGGCCATGAACAGCGAGGCGATGGACACCGTGCCGCCCGCCGCCAGGGAGTAGAGCACCGAGTTATGGCTGGGCGGGGTCAGCAGCGCCTGCACCGAACCGCTGACGGTGACGGCGGTGGCAAATTCCCGTGGGTAGCCACGGCGCTCCATTTCCGGGATCAGCACCGAGCCCACCGAGGCGGTGTCGGCCACCGACGAGCCGGAGATGGCGCCAAAGAACGTCGAGGCCATGATGTTCACCAGCGACAGGCCACCGCGCACAAACCCCACCAGCACCCCGGCAAACGCCACCAGCCGGCGCGACATGCCGCCCTCGGCCATGATCGCCCCCGCCAGCACGAAGAACGGTATCGCCATCAGCGAAAACTTGTTCACCCCGCCTGCGACCTGAATCATCAGGGCCTGGAACGGGATGTCGATCCACCATGCGCCAATCAGCGCCGACAAGCCCAGGGCGTAGGCCACCGGCATGCCGATCAGGATCAAGGCGATAAAGCTGCCCAGCAGAATCAATGCGTCCATATCAGGCAGCCCCTTCGCTTTCTTCCACCAGGTCGAAGCGCACCACGCGCCGGTTGCTCTGGTCTCCGAGCAGGAGTTTTTCCACCACGAAGATCAGGGTCAGCAACCCGCCAATCGGGATCGGCATATAGGTGATGCCCACGCGCAGGGTCGGGATGGCGCTCATGAACTGGTTCCAGGTGGACAGGCACAGCTTGGTGCCCCAGATCGCCATGAACAGGCAGATGGTGCCCATCAACAGTTGTGACAGGATGCCGACGATGCGGCGCTGGGCGGGCGGCAGGCGGTCCGTGACCATGGCCACCGACATATGCGCGCCGGCGCGGTAGCTGGCGGCGGCACCGATAAAGGTGAACACCAGCATCAGCAGGATGGCGGTGGGCTCCGGCCAGCTGGAGCCGGTGCCGAGGACGTAGCGGGCGAAGATGCCCCAGGGAATGATCAGCGCGACGCCGAGAACCGAAAGGCCGGCGACCCAGATGCAGGTCATGTAGATGCGGTCGTTGATGCGCAGCAGTAGATTCTTCATGGCGTTCACCGTAACCGGGCGCGGCGGTGCAGACCGCGCCGGGCCTTTTGCGAGAGGCAGGAGAGGTTATTGAACGGCGTCGATGCGCGCGATGATGTCGGCGTAAGGCGCGCCGTACTTGGCGCGAACCGCTGCGGTGGCGTCATAGAAGGGCTTTTTGTCGACGGTGATGAACTCGACGCCGGCCTTTTTGAGTTTTTCCTCACTGCTGGCGGACTTGGCGTCCCACAGCGCGCGCTCATCGGCCTGGGCGGCCTTGGCGGCGTTTTTGACCATGACCTGTTGCGCCGGGGTGAGCTTGTTCCAGGTGATTTTCGACATCACGATGGGCTCGGGCAGGATCAGGTGCTCGGTGAGGGTGTAGTACTTGGCATTCTGGAAGTGATTGTGTTCCAGCAAGGTCGGCGGGTTGTTCTCCGCGCCGTCGATCACCCCCGTCTGCAAGGCGCTGAAGATCTCGCCGGTGTCCATGGCAATGCCGTTGGCGCCCATCGCGTTGAAGGCATCGATGAACAGCGGGTTGCCTTGCACGCGGATCTTCATGCCCTTGAGGTCTTCGATCCTGCGCACCGGCTTCTTGGTGTAGAGGTTGCGTGTGCCGCCGTCCATCCAGGCCAGGGCCACCAGGCCGAACTCGGAGTCGGTGATCTTGGCGAGGATCTCATCGCCGATCTCGCCATCGATGACCTTGCGCATATGCGCCTGGTCGCGGAACACGAACGGTAGGTTGAACACGTTCACGTCCGGTACTACCGGCCCGACGATGCCGAGGCTGACGCGGGTCATCTGCACGGCGCCGACCTGGGCCTGTTCGACCACTTCCTTCTCGGAGCCCAATACGCCGCCGGGGAAGTACTTGAAGGTCAGTTCGCCGTTGCTTTCCTTGGTCAGGGCCTTGCCCATGTTTTCTTCGGCGACGACGGTGGGGTAGCCGGCGGGGTGGATGTCGGCGAATTTGATTTCCAGCGCGTGGGCGGCGCTGCTGAGGGTAAAGACTGCGGCGGCGAGCAAGGTGCGTTTGAAGTCCATGGGAGGTCACTCCTGTGTTGTTATTGTTGTATTCAAGGCACAGCGATGCAGCTAGAGGATGAAGCGGGGCTCCGGCAATCCGGTGACACCGGGGTTGAGGGCGAACACGCCGCCGGACACTGACTGTTCACTCTGGTCGTCACGGATCGAGGTGACAAACAGAGTATCCAGGCGGCTGCCGCCGAAGGCGCACATGGTGGGTTTTTTCACCGGTACGGTGAGGGAGCGGTCCAGGCGCCCGTCGGGGGTGAAGCGGTGGATCAGGCCAGCGTCGTTGGCGCAGATCCAGTAGCAGCCATCTGCGTCCACGGCGGCGCCGTCGGGGCGGCCGAGGAAGTTGTGCATGTCGACGAACACGCGACGGTTGGACGGCGTGCCGGTGTCGATGTCGTAGTCGAAGGCCCAGATCTGCTGCACCAGCGGGTGCGAATCCGAGGCATACATCGTGCGGCCATCGGGGCTGAAGGCCAGGCCGTTGAGGGTGATAAAACCGTCCAGCTGGGCGTGGGGGGCTGAACCCGATGCATAGCGATAGAGGATACCTTCGGCCGCATTCGCGCCCATGTTCAGCACCATGCTGCCGGCCCAGAAACGGCCCTGGCGGTCGCAACGGCCGTCGTTCAGGCGCATGTCCGGGCGTGGATGCTCGACACTGGCCAACGGCGTGGTATCGAGGCTGGCGTCGTTGTGCGGTGTGAGTTGGAAGAAGCCGGTTTCCATCCCGGCGACCCAGTTGCCCGCCGTGGTGCGGGCAATGCAGGCGAGCATCTGCGGGGCTTTCCAGGCGGCAACGTGGCCGCTGGCGGCGCTCCATTTTTGCAGGCCGCCGTTGGGGATATCCACCCAGTACAGGGCGTTTTCCTCGGGCACCCACACCGGGCATTCGCCCACGGCATTGCGGGCGTCGACGATCAATTCAGCAGTCATGGCCACTCATTCCCTTGGGTTGGTGTGAACTCAGTCACCGAACGGCCCGGCGGCGCAGAACGCCCCACCCTGATAGACCTTGGCCGGGTCATCGGCGGCCACCGGTGGCTGGGTTTCGACCTGGGCGCGGAAGACTTCGGAGCTGTCTTTCGGGGCGTAGCCCAGGTGCGCGGCGTAGCGGTTGTCCCACCAGGTGTCGAGGTTATCCGACATGCCGTAGACCACGGTGTGGCCGACGTTCGGCGTATACAGCGCGCGTTCCAGCAGTTGGGTCAGGTCGTCGAAGCTCAGCCAGGTGTGCATCATCCGGCGGTTCTGCGGTTCCGGGAACGAGGAGCCGATACGGATGCTCACGGTCTCGATGCCGTAGCGGTCGAAGTAGAAGCTCGCCATGTCTTCGCCGTAGGACTTGGACAGGCCGTAGTAGCTGTCGGGGCGGCGTGGGGAGTGGGCGTCGATGGTTTCGGTCTGCTTGTAAAAGCCGATCACATGGTTGGAACTGGCGAAGATCACACGTTTTACCCCATGGCGGCGCGCGGCTTCGTAGATATGGAAGGTGCCGCTGATATTGGCGCCGAGGATTTCTTCAAACGGACGCTCCACCGATACACCGCCGAAGTGCAGGATGGCGTCGACGCCTTCCACCAGGTGGTGCACCGCTTGTTTGTCGGCGAGGTCGCAGGGCTGGACTTCTTCCGAGGCATCCACCGGCGGGGCCATGCTGGCGATGTCCGACAGGCGCAGCACCTGGGTGTAGGGACGCAGGCGTTCGCGCAGGACTTTGCCGAGGCCGCCGGCGGCACCGGTGAGCAGCAGGCGGTTGAAGGGAGCGGGGGTGGTCGTGGTCATGGGGATTCCAAATTTTTGTTGTAGGTTGTCGTATGACTATACCGAAGTATTGTTAGGGATCCCCCAGGTTGTCAACGTTCTTCCAGACGAGTGAGATTCAAATGTGGGAGGGGGCTTGCCCTCGATGAGGGCGTGCCAGTGAATGCATCTGTTACTGACCCACCGCCATCGGGAGCAAGCCACCTCCCACAGGGGATTTTCCGGGGCTGGGAGACTAGGTTCTACAGCAGGGAGATTGGATAGCTGATAAAGATCCGGTTTTCGTCGAACTCGTTGGTGCTGAAATCCCGACGCATGGTGGAATTCCGCCACTTAACGTTGAGGTTCTTCAACGCACCGCTCTGCACGGTGTAGGCCAGTTCCGATTCGCGCCCCCATTCCTTGCCATCGGTGATCGCCCCGGTATGTACGTTACTGCCGCTGATATAGCGGTTCATCAGGGTCAGTCCCGGCACGCCGAGTACCACGAAGTTGAAGTCATGCCGCACCTGCCAGGATTTTTCCTTGGCGTTGTCGTAGCTGGCGTTGTAGCTGTCGTTGGCCAGGGTGCCGCCACTGGTGCCGTTGACGCGCATCCACACGCTGTCGCCGGTGAGTTTTTGCAGGCCCACATAGAAGGTGTTGCCGCCGTATTTGGCCGAGAGCAGGGCGAACACGGTCTTGTTGTCGAGGTCGCCGGCCAGGGCGCTGCCGTCTTCCTTGCCGTTGAAGAAACCGAGGTTGGCCCCCAGGGTCCAGTCGCCCACGGGCTGGCTGTGGGTCAGGTTGAAGTACTGCTGCTGGTAGATATCGGCCAGCTCGGCGTACCACACGCCGACCTGGGTGCGCTTGTCGTTGAAGGTGTATTCGCCGCCGCCGAAGTTGAAGCGATCGGAGGTGAACGCGGCTTTGCCGTTCATGAACATGTCTTCCATGCTCGCGTCGTTGCGCGGGCTGTTGCCGCGAAACTGGCCGCCGTAGAGGGTCAGGCCGGCGATTTCGCTGGACGTCACCTGGCCGCCGCGAAAGGTCTGTGGCAGCGAGCGGCCATCGTCGGAGCGCAGGATCGGCAGCACCGGCATCCACTCGCCGACCTTCAGTTCGGTCTTCGACAGCCTGGTTTTCAGCGCCACGCCCAGGCGCCCGAAGTTGTCGGCGGGACGGCCGTCGTCGTGGATCGGCAACAGTTGGGTACCGCCGGTGCCTTTGCCGCCATCGAGCTTCTGGGAATACAGCCCCAGCACATCGATGCCGAACCCCACGGTGCCCTGGGTGAAGCCGGACTTGGCGTCGAGAATAAAACTCTGCGTCCACTCTTCGGCCTTGCCCTGGGGGTTGCTCGGGTTGGTGAAGTTGCGGTTGAAGTAGGCGTTGCGCAGGTTGAGCGTGGCCTTGGCATCATCGACGAAACCGTCGGCATGGGCGAGGAGGGGCAGGGTAAACAGGCCGATAACACTGAGACGCGCGGACGAATTGCGGGCGAATGGACTCACAGTGACGCTCCCTTTCATTTGTTGTTTTTATTATTTGTTATACGTCGTCGTACAACATTAGGGCGGATATTTGCGGGGTTTTCGTGGGGTGTCAAGCAGAAGTTGTACGATGACTAGGTGAGGGTTGATCCAGAGCGCACAGGGTCAATGTGGGAGGGGCGGTGCGACGATTCGACTTGCCCCTTCCACATTCAGCCCGCCAGGGCCATCGGCGGCAAAGTGCCAAGGAGTGAAACGGCCGCGACTGCACAAACACCGAGCAGCCATTCCAGCATTACGCTGGCCTTCAAGCTGCCCAGCCGCTGTTCGCCGTTATCCAGGCGCAACCGGTTCAACAATGCCAGGGCCAACATGCCCAGCACCAGCATCACCTTGATCAACAGAATCAGGGCAAAACCACTGAACAACGGCGTGGGCCACAGCTGCCCGGTAAGTACGCGCACATTGATCAGGCCGGTCACCAGCAGGCCGCTGACCAGGCCATAACCCACGCCGCTGAAACGACGCAGGACAGGCGCCAGCTCAACACGGTGTGACTGCCTGAGGATCAATACCAGCAGCAGTAACCCACCCAGCCATGCGCCGACGCATATCAGGTGCACCACCTGGTTGAGGATCAACAACTGCCCGCTCAGCCCGTCGAGCATGGCGCCATGGCCGACCGGGGCGAGGGTCATCAGCAGCAGTGTGAGCAATGGCAGGCGCGGGGTTTTCCACGGGGTTATCAGGGCGATGACCACCAAGCCATTGACGATCAGGTGCCAGGTCCACACCTGGCCAAAAAAGGTCTTGCCCAGCACCAACTGCACGGTCGACAGTTCCAGTGCCGCCGGCCATGAACCGGCCATGCTGGCGGTAATCAACCCCAGCCAGATCAGCCCCGACGCGAGGGCCGTCCATGCCAGCCCACGGGTGATGCGCAGCAATTGCCGGTCGAGCATGGGCTGCGCTGCAGCGCCGAGAAGCCAGGGCCTGAATACACAGGCCCCGAACATCAACAGCACGACGATGAAATGCACAAACCGGCACAGCACCAGCAGCGTTGCCATGGGTTATTGGCCGACCTTGAAGCTGTATTCACCGCTGCTCTTGTGGGTGTCCACCGACACCGCATTCCACACCACCTTGTAGGTGCCCGCCGCAAGTGGGGCGGCCGGTGTCACCACCAGGGTTTTCTTGTCGGCGTCCGGGGTTTCCAGGCCTTTGATGGCGATTTCGATGCCGTCCTTGCTCAGGGACACCTTGGTGAAGGTGGCTTCGACGCCTTCGCTGAAGGTCAGGCGCAGGTCTTGGGGCGCGGTGACGCTGCTGTCCGCCGCAGGCGTGGCGCTTTTGAGATGAGCATGGGCAAATGCTGCGGAGGCACCCAGCAGGGAGGCGAGCAGGGCGACAGTGGTCAGGGTTTTCTTGATCAACATTGTGCAATACCCATCAATGGTTAGGAGCGGGCAGTGTACGAAGTTTCGACTGCGCCTGTCGCCCCGATCTAGAGCGGTGGTAGTCTTTGGGGCATGTCTTTGTCAGGGAGCCCTTATGGGCAATCACAAGAGCGGAATTCGCCGGGTCAACGTCGAGAAAATCCTGCTGGCGGCGGAGAAGATCTTCGCCGAAAAGGGCTACGGCAGCACCGCCATGGCCGATATCGCCGAAGAAGTACAACTGCCGCGCTCCAACCTGCATTACTACTTCACCACCAAGAGCGAGCTGTACAGCGCGGTGCTGTTCGACCTGCTGGAAGTGTGGAAGCAGGACGCCCTCAGCTTCGAGACCTTCGATGACCCTCGGGTGGTGCTCAGCAGTTACATCCGCGCCAAGATGCAACGCTCGCGCACGCGGCCTTATGGTTCCAAGGTCTGGGCCAACGAGATCATCCACGGTGCGCCCACACTCGGTGAGGCCCTGGATGAGAGCCTGTACGACTGGGCCAAGATGAAGGAAGCGAAAATTCGCCAGTGGGTGGAAGACAAACGCATCCTGCCGGTGGAGCCGTCGAGCCTGCTGTACATGATCTGGGCGTCGACCCAGCACTATGCCGACTTTGATCACCAGGTGAAGATTTTGAATGATCACCAGCCGTTGTCGGATATGCAGTTCGAGAAGGCGATCCAGACGGTGACCAGTGTGATTTTGCGTGGGATTGGGTTGGAGCCTTGAGTACTGTGGTGGGGCTTAGGGCCTCATCGGGGGCAAGCCCCTCCCACATTTGATGTGTGGTGTGGGAGGGGGCCCCCGATAGTGGCCTGAAGGACTACACCGCCTCTCGATAGGGATTCCTCGGATCCTGCGTCCAATTCAAAAACGGCTTGCCCGTGTCGATCGGTACCATCTCGATGCAATCCGCCACCGGGCAGGTGATCTGGCACAGGTTGCAGCCCACGCACTCGTCATCGATCACTTCGTATTTATGCGTGCCGTCCGCCTGTTTCAGACTGGCGATGGCCTGGTGCGAGGTGTCCTCACAGGCAATATGGCAACGCCCACAGCCAATGCACGCCGCCTGGTCGATCCTGGCGATCACCTGGTAGTTGATGTCCAGGTACTTCCAGTCCGTGGTGTTGCCCACCGCACGCCCGGAAAATTCTTGCAGGCTGGTGTAGCCCTGGCTGTCCATCCACCGCGACAGCCCATCCTTCATCTCTTCCACGATGCGAAAACCATGCAGCATCGCCGCCGTGCACACCTGCACCGCGCCGCAACCGAGGGCGACGAATTCCGCGGCGTCGCGCCAGTTGTCGATGCCGCCGATCCCGCAGATCGGTAGGCCCTGGGTCTGTGGGTCACGGGCGATTTCGGCAACCATGTTCAGGGCAATCGGCTTGACCGCCGAACCGCAGTATCCGCCGTGGGTACTCTGGGTGCCGACCATCGGCAGGGCGACCATGCGTTCCAGGTCCACGCTGGTGATGGAGTTGATGGTGTTGATCAGCGACACCGCGTCCGCACCGCCGCGATACGCCGCCCGCGCCGCCACGCGGATGTCGGTGATATTCGGCGTGAGCTTGACGATCACCGGCAGCGAGCAATAGGTCTTGCACCAGCGCGTCACCTGTTCCACGTATTCCGGCACCTGGCCCACCGCCGCGCCCATGCCGCGTTCGGGCATGCCGTGGGGGCAGCCGAAGTTCAGCTCGATACCGTCGCAGCCGGTGGCTTCCACCAGGGGCAGGATGTTTTTCCAGGACTCCTCTACGCAGGGCACCATCAGCGACACGATCAGCGCGCGGTCGGGCCAGTCTTTTTTGACCTGGGTGATTTCCCGCAGGTTGATCTCCAGGGAGCGGTCGGTGATCAGTTCGATATTGTTGATGCCCAGCACTTCACGGTTGGCGCCGTAGTGCGCCGAGTAGCGCGATGACACATTGACCGCCGCCGGGTCTTCACCCAGGGTCTTCCACACCACGCCGCCCCAGCCCGCTTCAAATGCGCGGACCACGTTGTAGGCTTTGTCGGTGGGCGGCGCGGAGGCCAGCCAGAACGGGTTGGGGGCCTTGATACCGGCAAACACAATCGAGAGATCGGCCATTACGCAGCCTCCACATTCAGCATGAGTTGGGCGTGCATGGCTTCGGCGGCCAGCTTGCCGTGTTGCACCGCCTGCACGGTGAGGTCCTGGCCGAGGCTGACGCAGTCACCGCCGGCGTAGACCCCGGGGATGCTGGTGCGCAGCTGTTCGTCGACGAAAATACGCTCGCCGACGCGATGCAGTTGTTGCGCCAGGGGATCGTGCAAGGCGTCGTTGTCGAAGCCCTGGCCGATGGCCTTGAAGATGGCATCGGCGGCCAGTTCGAAGGTTTCTCCGGTGGATTGCAGGCGGCCGTTTTCCAGGCGGGTGCGGGAGAAGCGCATGCCGCGTACGTGGCCCTGGTCGTCGAGCAGGACTGCTTCGGGTTGGGCCCAGGTCAGCAGGCGCACCTGATTGGCCTTGGCGATGTCCTGCTCATGGTGGGTGGCGCCCATGTCGGCCAGGCCACGGCGGTAGACGAGGTTCACATCACGGGCACCGAGCCGGGCCATTTGCACAGCCATGTCGATGGCGGTATTGCCGGCGCCGAGCACGATGCAGCGGTCGGCCAGGGGCAGTTGGCTCAGGTCATCGGCCTGGCGCAGTTCGCGGATATAGTCGGTGGCGGCGAGCAGGCCGGGTGCGTCCTCATGGGGTAAGCCGAGTTGCTTGCTGGCCGCCAGGCCCAGGCCAAGGAACACCGAATCGAATTGCTGGTGCAGTTCGCTCAGGGTGAGGTTGTCGCCCAGGCGCTGGCCGTGGCGCATTTCGATGCCGCCGATCTGCAGGAGGAAATCCAGTTCCTTCTGGGCGAAGTCGTCGACCAGCTTGTACTTGGCGATTCCGTATTCATTCAGGCCACCGGCCTTTTCCTGCGCTTCGAAGATCACCACGTCGTGCCCGTGCACAGCGGCGCGATGGGCGCAGGCCAGCCCTGCGGGACCTGCGCCGACCACGGCGATGCGTTTGCCGGTGGGGGCGGCACGCTGGAACGGGTGTTCGCTGAAGTGGGCGTTATCGATGGCGTAGCGTTGCAACAGACCGATCAGCACCGGCGCGCATTCTTCGGCGTTGTTACGCACGCAGGCTTGCTGGCAGAGGATCTCCGTCGGGCAGACCCGCGCGCAGCTGCCGCCAAGGATGTTGGCCGAGAGGATTTTCTGCGCTGCGCCCTGGACGTTGTCGGTGTGGATATTGCGGATGAACGACGGGATGTCGATTTCGCTGGGGCATGCGGTCACGCAAGGGGCGTCGTAGCAATAGAGGCAGCGCGAGGCTTCCAGTTGGGCCTGGCGCGCGTTGAGCGGCGGCGCCAGGTCGGTGAAATGGCTGGCGAGGGTGGCGCCGTCTTCATGGGGATGGGGGAGGTGGGTCAGGGTCTGGATCACGGTGTGGGCCTCACGGTTTTTTTGGATTGCCTCTAAGTGGGCATTTTTGTTGCCTGTACTGGCCTCATCGGGGGCAAGCCCCCTCCCACATTCGACCGAGTTGTATCTGAATGAATGCGGTCAAGTGTGGGAGGGGGCTTGCCCCCGATAGCGGTCTCAGCGCTTCACAGCAACCGGCCTGGAATGCTCCGCCCGCTTGCTCAACTGCTCGAACACCGACGGATACGCCGGCCGTTCCACATAGCGCCCGGCGCCACGTTCGGCGCGCAGGTCGCCATCGGCCCAGACCAGCTTGCCCTGGCTGATGGTGTGGCTCGGCACGCCGCGCACGGTCTTGCCTTCGAAGATGTTGAAGTCCACCTTCTGATGGTGAGTCTTGGCGGAAATGGTCCGCGTGCCTTCGGGATCCCACAGCACCAGGTCGGCATCCGCACCCACGCGGATCGCGCCTTTGCGCGGGTAGAGGTTGAAGATCTTCGCGGTGTTGGTGGAGGTCAGCGCGACGAATTCCTGCATCGACAGGCGTCCGCTGTTGACCCCTTCGTGCCACAGCAGCGCCATGCGGTCTTCGATACCGGCGGTGCCGTTGGGGATCTTGCTGAAGTCGTCACGCCCGACGGCTTTTTGCTCGGCGCAGAAGCAGCAGTGGTCGGTGGCGGTGGTGTGCAGGTTGCCGGATTGCAGGCCATGCCACAGCGCTTCCTGATGCCCGCGCGGGCGGAACGGCGGGCTCATCACATAGCCGGCGGCGGTTTGCCAGTCGGGGTGCTGGTAGACGCTGTCGTCCAGCAGCAGGTGGCCGGCGAGCACTTCGCCGTAGACCGCCTGGCCCTTGCCCCGGGCGTAGGTGATTTCATCCAGCGCTTCCCGGGTGGAGACGTGCACCAGGTACAGCGGCGTGCCGATGGTCTCGGCGATACGGATAGCGCGGCTGGCCGCTTCGCCTTCCACCTGGGACGGGCGCGACAGCGGGTGCGCTTCCGGCCCGGTGATGCCCTGGGCCATCAGCTTGCGTTGCAGGTGGTACACCAGCTCGCCGTTTTCCGCATGCACGGTGGGTACGGCGCCGAGTTCCAGGCAGCGTTCGAAGCTGGCCACCAGGGTGTCGTCGGCCGCCATGATCGCGTTCTTGTAGGCCATGAAATGCTTGAAGCTGTTGATGCCGTGGTGGCTGACCAGCTCGGCCATTTCCTCGCGCACCTGCTCGCTCCACCAGGTGATCGCCACGTGGAAGCCGTAGTCGGCCGCGGATTTTTCCGCCCAGCCCCGCCACTGATGGAACGCTTCCATCAACGATTGCTGCGGGTTGGGAATCACGAAGTCGATAATCGACGTGGTGCCTCCGGCCAGACCCGCCGCCGTGCCGCTGAAAAAATCTTCACTGGCCACCGTGCCCATGAAGGGCAGTTGCATATGGGTATGGGGGTCGATGCCGCCGGGCATCAAATATTGGCCGCTGCCGTCGAGTTGTTCAGTGCCGGCGGGGATATCCAGGTCCGTGCCAATGGCGCGAATCAGACCGCCTGCGCATAAAACATCGGCGCGGTAACTTTCATCATGGGTAATAACGGTGGCGCCACGGATCAACAGCGACATGTCGAGTTCCTCACAGGCTTGACCGGCTTGTGCCAGTTCTAAGTGTTGTATGGCTACGCGCCGATGGTCGGTTAATTCCTGTCATCGGTGACAGGAATAGAAACTAGTCCGAGTTTTTCGATTGGGCAAGAAGATTTTTTATAAGCTTATATTGAATTTAAATTGTTGATTTATAAGGTAAAAAATACAAAATCACCAAAATGCAGCGGCCTCTCACCATTTTGACGCACTTGACAGGTTCTCAATATGAGCAACATTTCTTATTGCAAATCAGACGCTTGAGAGATGCCTCTTGACGGGGTCGGTAAATAAAAATAATTGTGGTGCACCAGATTGAGTCCTGACAGTTCGGATAACTTGCGCGTTATTTAGCCTGAGTCACGCGGCAAGTACCGTAGGCACAATCGGAAAGCTGATTAACATCAGCCAGTTATATAAGCGGTGCGGGTTCAAGGGCAGTTGTCGGCACGGTTATTGAGTGCAGTGGTAGCTGGCCGGGCCCGTGATGTCATGTTGTTTACGAGGTACTCCGGCCACCCTGCGTTCAGCGCGGGGTGAGCAACAATAATTCGAAAAAACCGTGGAGCGGCCATGCAACAGAACAGATCGCAAGTCATTGAGCGCAACGGCCTGTACGAACTCGACGCCGGCCCCGACGTCCTCGACAGCCCTCGCTACAACCACGACATGGCACCGACCAAGGTGCACGAACGCACCTGGAACAAGTGGCACATCACCGCGCTGTGGGTCGGCATGTCGATCTGCGTGCCCACCTACACCCTGGGCGGTGTGCTCACCGCGTATTTCGGCCTGTCGGTGGGTGAGGCGCTGATGGCGATCTTGCTGGCCAATATCGTGGTGCTGATCCCGCTGACCCTCAACGCTTTCCCCGGCACCAAGTACGGCATTCCGTTTCCGGTGTTGCTGCGTTCGTCCTTCGGCATCCTCGGTTCCAACGTGCCGTGTTTGATTCGGGCATTGGTGGCCTGCGGCTGGTTCGGGATCCAGACCATGTTCGGCGGGCTGGCGATCCATCTGTTCCTGGGCTCGATTTTCGAGGGATGGAAGTCCCTCGGCGGCACCGGTGAAGTGATCGGCTTCATGATTTTCTGGTGCCTGAATCTGTGGGTGGTGCTGCGCGGTGCCGAGTCGATCAAGCGTCTGGAAACCCTCTCGGCGCCGTTGCTGGTGGCGGTGGGCATCGGCCTGCTGGTATGGGCGATGCCCAACGTGTCGATCAGCGAGTTGATGGCAATCCCGCCCAAGCGGCCCGAAGGCGCGAGCCTGACCGGTTACTTCATGGCCGGCCTTACCGCGATGGTGGGGTTCTGGGCCACCTTGTCGCTGAATATTCCCGACTTCAGCCGCTACGCCAAAAGCCAGAAGGACCAGATCCTCGGGCAGATTTTCGGCCTGCCGCTGACCATGTTCCTGTTCGCCGCCCTCGGCGTGATCATGACCGCCGCCTCGGTGAAACTGGTGGGCGTCAGCGTATCCGACCCAGTGACCCTGATCGGCCATATCCAGAGCCCGGTGTGGGTGGCCGTGGCCATGGCGCTGATCATCGTCGCCACGTTGTCCACCAACACCGCCGCGAATATCGTCTCGCCCACCAACGACTTCCAGAACATCGCGCCCAAGCTGATCAACCGCACCACGGCGGTGATCCTCACCGGGTTGGTGGGCTTGGCGTTGATGGGCCACGAACTGCTGAAAAAACTCGGCCTGATCGTCTCGGATGTGAGCCTGGAAACCGTGTATTCCAACTGGTTGCTGGGCTATTCGAGCCTGTTGGGGCCGATTGCCGGGATCATGGTGGTGGACTACTTCATCACCCGCAAACAACAACTGGACCTGGCCGGCCTCTACCGCGACGACGTGTACCCGGCGTGGAACTGGAGCGGTTTTATCGCCTTCGGTGTGCCGGTGGTGCTGACCTTGCTGTCCCTGGGCAGTGATGCGTTCAGCTGGTTCTACAGCTACGGCTGGTTTACCGGTTCGGCGTTGGGCGGGTTGTTGTATTACGGCCTGAATGCCAGGCGTGGAGCCAGCCCGGTGGTTGTCAATTCATAAGAAATACACGCCTGAGGAGATCCCCATGAACGCTGCCCTTGACGTTCTGCAATCGACCCACCAGCACATCAACCGCGACCGCTTGTGGCAGTCGCTGATGGACCTGGCCAAACTCGGCGCCACCCCCAAGGGCGGCGTGTGCCGCCTGGCCCTCACCGACCTCGACCGCAAGGCCCGCGACCTGTTTGTGCAGTGGTGCGAAGACGCCGGTTGCACCGTGACCGTCGACGGCATCGGCAATATCTTCGCGCGCCGCCCTGGGCGTAATCCCGACCTGCCGCCGGTGATGACCGGCAGCCATATCGATACCCAGCCCACAGGTGGCAAGTTCGATGGCTGCTTTGGCGTGCTGGCGGGAGTGGAGGTGCTGCGTACGCTCAATGACCTCAAGATCGAAACCGAGGCGCCCTTGGAAGTGGTGGTGTGGACCAACGAGGAAGGCTCGCGCTTCCCGCCGTGCATGATGGGCTCGGGTGTGTTTGCCAGGAAATTCACCCTGGCGGATACCCTGGCCAAGGTCGATGCGGACGGGGTCAGCGTGGGTGATGCGCTGAATGCGATCGGCTACGCGGGAACCCGTCCTGAGAGTGGGCACAAGGTCGGTGCGTATTTCGAGGCGCATATCGAACAAGGGCCGATTCTGGAGGATGAGAAAAAGACCATCGGCGTGGTGCTCGGCGCCCTCGGGCAGAAGTGGTTCGACCTGAAACTGCGCGGTGTCGAGGCCCATGCGGGGCCGACGCCGATGCACCTGCGCAAGGACGCCCTGGTAGGCGCGGCGGCGGTGGTGGCGGCGGTCAATGCGGCGGCCTTGGGGCACCAGCCCCATGCGTGCGGGACCGTCGGTTGCCTGCAGGCGTATCCCGGTTCACGCAACGTCATTCCTGGCGAAGTGCGCATGACCCTGGACTTCCGGCACTTGGAACCGGCACGGTTGGATTCGATGATTGCCCAGGTGCGCAAGGTAATCGACGAGACCTGTGCCAGGCATGGGCTGAGTTTTGAAATGGAACCCACGGCTGACTTCCCGCCGCTGTACTTCGACAAAGGCTGTGTGGACGCCGTGCGCGATGCGGCCAATGGGCTGGGCTTGTCGAACATGGACATCGTCAGCGGGGCAGGGCACGACGCGATTTTCGTCGCCGAGTTGGGGCCGGCGGGGATGATCTTTGTGCCGTGTGAAGGGGGCATCAGCCACAACGAAATCGAGAACGCCGCCCCGGATGACCTGGCGGCGGGGTGTGCGGTGTTGTTGCGGGCCATGGTGGCCGCTTCAGCCGCCATCGCCAGCGGCAAACTCGCCGCCTGAAATGCGGAAAAAATGTGGGAGGGGGCTTGCTCCCGATAGCGGTGTATCAGTTACAGATAAGCTGACTGACCTACCGCAATCGGGAGCAAGCCCCCTCCCACATTTGAACTGTGTATGACGTTAAACCCAGATGGCATCCCACAGTGGGTAGTCGCCAATCCGCTCGACCAGACCCGCTCGCAATGGATTAGCCACCACATACCGGGCCATTTTCACCAAGTCATCTTCCTTGCGCAGAGCCTGGTCATGAAAGCTCTCTTGCCAGAGCCGGCCCTTGCGACCACTCACGCCATTGACGGTCCTGGTGCTTTTTGACTTCACCTGGCGCATCAAGTCCGCCAGCGAGCCTTTTTTCAGTTCAAGCAGCCAATGGAAATGGTCCGGCATGATGACCCATGCCAGGGAGTTGGCCAGCCCTTGGTACTGGGCTAACCGAAATTGCCAGACCACCAGGCGAGCGAGATGAAAATTGCTGAATATCGGTATGCGTTCGTGGGTGTTGGTGGTGATGAGGTAGATACGGTTGGGTTCGCTGAATCGACCGATGCGCAGGCGGTGTGAAGCGGGTAAATCTGCCATTCCCTTGCCCTCTCTAGATGTGCTTAGAGAGGCTAGATTGGCGAGCAGGAGGTTGATGGGCAGGCTTTTGGCAGGATGTGTCTGGAAGGACGCTATCGGGGGCAAGCCCCCTCCCACATGGGGGCCGCAGTGCTTATACATTATGTGTCTGACGCAGGATCAGTGTGGGAGGGGGCTTGCCCCCGATGAGGCCAGAACTGACGCTGCCGCAACCTCATTGCACTTGGAAGTATCTTGCTTTGAGGCTGTGGTGTAAGGCATGTCTTACTCCTTCGTACGAATCCTCTTTTGCTCTTCTCCTCGCTCATCATCTTGGCTATCCGGTGTTAGGTTCTGCCGCGCAAAAACCTAATGCAGAGGAAGCATGCAATGGCGAACCCTATACCCCCGCCTGGTGTATCGGTTGACGAAAATATGGCCACCGCTTTTCATAAAAAGAATGTACTGAAAGCCGGTTCAGCGTTTATGTACTCTTGGTTTTATACTCAGGTCCGCAATCGCGGCCCGTGGGACTACAAGCAAATTTCCAAAGAATATGAAGCGTTTGGAAACTTTCACTATGGCGCCGTGGGGATTGCCGCGGGTTTCAGCGAAGAAGTGCTTTTACGTGCAGCGGGACTTGCTCAAACCAGGGCGGGTACGGATAAACCCGAGTTTGGTCGTTGGTGGGGGGATGCGCCTTTCGGTGACGATCCAGTCGACCAATATTGGATCAAGAAAGGAATCAGGTATGCCAGGTTCAGGAACTACTAGAAAGTCGCTTTATTCAACGGTCACAACGATCTTGCTGGCGCTTTGCTTGGTGTATATCGCTGGTGATTGGCTGCTTTCGCCGGGCCGTCCGCAATTGACGGAGGTTGTACTCCGCGTGCCGATCAGTGATGACGCTTCGATCTATGGCGTCAAGGATGATCGCGGAGGGGCCACTGTGCCGTTCAGTTACCGATATTACGTTTACCGCACCTTGGGAACCGATAGTGAAATATTGGCTTTATTGAAAGATGCCAATCCGTTTCTAGTTACGCGTGACGGGGCGGTAAAAGTTGATGTCGAGAGCCGTTCGATTACGGTTTCGGTGTCGGGGGATGTATCCGACTATCACAGCAGTACCCTGTATCGGCATGCCAATGGTAGTGATTACACAGTGGTGAGTGTTTTTCTTAATAGTCGGCCAGAGGGCTGAAATATGCGGTGGATCAGTCAGTGATGATTGACTGAATCACCGCAATCGCGGGGCAAGCCCCCTCCCACATTGGTTCAGCGGCGCTTATACATTATGTGTCTGACGCAGGACCCGTGTGGGAGGGGGCTTGCCCCCGATGGCGGTGGCTCAGCTACGGATAAACTGGCTGTTCCACCGCTATCACTGTGCCTGGGGTGATGTCAGGCGCCAGGTTGCCAGCCGCCGCCGAGTGCGGTCATGAGTCCTACACTGGCCTGCAACTGCCGCGTCTGCACCGCCTGCAATGTCCGCTGCGCCTGCAACGCCGCCGTCTGCGCGGTCACCACATCCAGGTAACTGACCGCCCCCGCCTGATAGCTGTTCATCGCCAATGATTGCGTATGCTGCGCCGCATCCGCTGCCGCCTGTTCATCCTGCGCCTCCTGCTGCAAATCCCGTAGTTGCGCCAGGTTATCTTCCACCTCGCGCACGGCCTTCAGCACCTGGCTACGGTACTGCGCCGACGCCTCTTCAAACTCGGCCTTGGCCTGGCGTTCATTGGCGCTCAAGCGGCCACCGTCGAAGATCGGCAGGTTCACCAACGGTCCCAGCGCCCAATACCGATTGCCCGCCGACAGCAGATTGCCGACGCCCTGTGTCTGCCCGCCAATCAACCCGGTCAAGCTGAAGTCCGGGTACCACGCCGCCTTGGCCACGCCGACATTTGCGTTGGCCGCAAACACCCGTCGCTCTGCCGCTGCAATATCCGGGCGACGTTGCAACAGGTGGCTTGGCAACTGCGACGGAATTTCCGGCAGGGCGATCAGTTGCTGGCCGGGCGGCAAGGTAAAGTCGCTGGCTGCCACACCCACCAACTCACCGATGGCGTGCTCGGTGAGGTTGCGTTGCCCACGCACTTCATCCAATTGCGCCCTGGCCTGCGCCAGTTGATTTTGCGCACGGGTCAGGTCCAGCTCCGAGGCTATCTGGCCCTCGTAGCGGCTGCGGGTCAATTGCAATGCCTGGCTGAAATCATCCAGCGAGCGAGTGAGAATCCGGCTCTGTGCATCCAGCCCATTGAGCTGCACGTACAAGGTGGCCAACTGACGCTGCAAACTCAGGCGTGCCACCGCCAGGTCATCCCCGGACGCTTGCGCCTGGGCATCGCCGGCCGCGACCTGGTTGCGGATTTTGCCCCACAGGTCCAGGTCATAGCTCAAGGAAAACCCCGCGATGTTGCTGTTGTACACCGACGGTTGCGTATCCCCCCGCAACGGTCGCGAATCCGATTGCCGCTGGCGCAGCGGTTGCGCGCTGGCGGTGATCTGCGGGAACAGGCCTGCGTGCAGTTGGCTGGCATACGCTTGGGAAGCATCAAAGTGCGCCAGCGCCGCCGCCAGGTCCGGGTTGGCCTTGAGCAGCTGCTGTTGCAGGTCATTCAGGCGCGAATCGTTGTAGAGTTTCCACCATTCGGGCGCCAGTTGGTCGGAGGGCTGGGCGCTGTGCCAGGGCCCATCGCTGGTCTGTTCGCGGTAGTGGGCCGGCAGGTCGATCGCCGGCACCTTGTAGGTCGGCGCCATCGAGCAACCCTGCAAGACCAGCAGCGTCAATGCGGCGAGCGGTTTAAGCCTTATGCGCATGCGCACCTCCGGAGGCATCGGCGAGTTGCACGGGATCACCTTCGCGCAGCGCATCGGGCGGGTTGTCGACGATGCGGTCGGCGGGTTTCAAGCCCTGGTCGATCACCAGGCGTTCGCCCAGGTCGAGGCCGATATGGATGGGCTGCAGGTGCACACGGTTCTGCCCGTCCAACACCGCCACCTGGGTGCCCTGGGCGCGGAAGATCAGGGCGCTGGCCGGGATGCTCACGCCATGGGTATCGGCCGGAATCGGCAGGGTGGCCTCGGCATAATCACCGGGCAGCAGCTCGCCGTCGGGGTTGTCGGCGACGAACTGGGCGAGCAGGGTGCCGGAGCGGCGGTCGATGGCGGTGGAGTCACCGATCAGGCGCGCCTTGAAATGCTTGCCGGGGTGCTCGGGCACGGTCAGATCGGCTTCAAGGCCCGGATGGATGACCGCTGCGTAGTTCTGCGGCACCGGTACGTAGAGGCGCAATTGATGGGTGTCGGCAATGTTGAACAGTTCCGGATCGCTGTCGGTGTCGGCCTTGATCAGCTGGCCGATATCGGTGTTGCGCGCGGTGATGGTGCCGGCGAACGGGGCGCGAAGGGTCTTGTAGCTTTCCAGTGCCGACAGCCGGGCATAGTCGGCAGCGGCGGCCTCGGCGTTGGCCTTGGCGGCAGCGGCATTGGAGGTTTTTTCATCGGCCTCCTGGCGCGATACCGAATGGCTGGCCAGCAGGTTTTGCCAGCGCGTGGCGGTGGTTTCGGCCAGGCGTGCGTTGGCCTGTTCCTGCACCAGGCGTGCATGGGTCTGCGCCAGCTGTTGATCCAGGTCGGGGCTGTCGATTTCCGCGAGGACTTGCCCGGCCTTGACCCGGCTGCCGATATCGACTTTCCAATCCTTCAGGTAACCGCTGACCCGGGCGTGGATCGGCGCCTTGCTCCAGGCTTCCAGGTGCGCCGGCAGGCGCAAGGTATCGCCGGCCACATTCTGCCGGGGCTGGAACACCATCACGTGCGGGATGGCGGCGGTCTCGGTCCAGGCCGTGACCGATTGTTCGTGCAGCGTGCGGGCATGCAGGCCGTTGGCGACCAACAGGGCGGCCAGGGTCAGGCCGCCGACACCCATGAGCATCAGACGCTTGCGCGAGGGTTTGTGATCAGACGACATGTGGGGTTTCTCCTGCAACTGCGCGAGTAGGGTGACGACCGTGGACCAGGCTGAAGACCACGGGAACAAACAACAATGTGGCGAGGGTCGCGAAGATCAAACCGCCGATGACGGCGCGCCCGAGCGGGGCGTTCTGCTCCTCGGAAATTGCCAGGGGCAACATGCCGATGATCATCGCCAGGGCGGTCATGCACACCGGGCGGAAGCGCGTGTAACCGGCCTCCATGGCGGCTTTCAACGCATCACTATGTTCGGCCAGGCGCTCACGGCAGAAGCTCACCACCAGGATCGAGTTGGCCGTGGCCACGCCCATGCACAGGATGGCGCCGGTGAGCGCCGGCACCGACAAGGAGGTGCCGCTGAGGAACAGCATCCACACGATGCCTGCGAGCGCCGCCGGCAACGCGGTGATGATGACGAACGGGTCGGCCCACGACTGGAAGTTGATCACGATCAGCAGGTAGATCAGCACCACCGCACCCAGCAGGCCAAGGCTCAAGCCGCTGAAGGCTTCATGCAGCGCATCGATCTGCCCGTGCAGGCTGATCGTCGCGCCTTTGGGGCGCAGATGCGCGGTGTCATCCAGCACCTTTTGCACGTCGCGGGCTACGCCGCCGAGGTCGCGGCCCTGCACGTTGGCGTACAGGTCCAGGGTCGGTTCGATGTTGTAGTGGGTCACCACCGCCGGGCTTTGCACGCGGGAGATGGTGGCCACGCCGCCGAGGATCTGCGACTGCCCATCGGCGCCGGTGACGGGCAGCGCTTCCAGTGACGGCAGGCTGTCGAGACGGTATTGCGGGGTGGCGGCGACGATGGAATAGGAGACGCCGTTCGCCGGGTTGAGCCAGAAGGTCGGTGCGGTCTGCGAACTGCCGGCCAGCGACGCCACCATGCTGTTGGTCACGTCCCGCTCGGTGATGCCCAGGCCGTTGGCGCGCATGCGGTCGACATTCACCTGCAGTGACGGGTAGCCGGTGGACTGCTGGATGCGCAGGTCGGCGATACCGGGCACGTGTTGCAGGCGACGTTCCAACTCGACGGCATAGGCGCGGTTTTCTGCATCGCTGCGCCCGGAGATTTTCACGTCCAGCGGCGCCGGCGCGCCGAAGTTGAGGATCTGGCTGCTGATGTCCGCCGGCAGGAACGCGAAGTGGCTGCCTGGGAAACTTTGCGGCAGCGCTTCACGCAGTTTCTTCACGTAGTCGGCGGTGGGCGCATGGCCCTTTTTCAGGCTGACCTGGATGTCGCCATCCTGCGGGCCGATGGTGCCGCTGCTGCTGTAGGCCATGTCGATGCCGCTGAGCGGAATGCCAATGTTATCGACGATGGTGTCCAGTTCTTCGGCGGGGATCACTTCACGGATCCCCGCTTCGATGCGGTCGAAGGCGGCAGCACTTTCTTCGATACGCGTGCCCAGCGGCAAGCGCACGTGCAGGGCCAGCGCACCGGCATCCGTCGCCGGGAAAAAGTCCTGGCCCAGGCTGGGCAACAGCAGGAATGAGGCGAGCACGCAGGCCAGGAAACCGACGATAAAACCCTTGCGATTGCCCAGGGCCAACGTCAGCAAGCCATGGTAGGTGTCGCGGATATTCGAGAAGTGACGCTCGAAACCTTGCTGGAAATTCAGCACGGCTTGCAGCGCGGCATTGCGCGGTTTCTTGTGCTGCTCGCCCTCATGGTGGTTGATGAATTCGTCTTCAGGGTGATGTCCGGCACCTGGCTCCGGCATATGTGGCTTGAGCAGGAACATCGCCAGCGTCGGCACCAGGGTCCGCGAAAGAATGAATGAGCTGGCCATGGCAAAGATCACCGCCAGCGCCATCGGCCGGAACAGATAACCGGCGATGCCTTGCAGCAGGAACATCGGCACGAACACGATGCAGATGCACAGCAGCGAGACGAACGCCGGGCCGACAATTTGCGCGGCACCGTCGAGGATCGCGGTCTTCACCGCCTTGCCTTGTTCCAGGTGCCAGTTGATGTTTTCGATGGTCACCGTGGCGTCGTCCACCAGGATCCCTACGGCCAACGCCAGCCCGCCGAGGGTCATGACGTTGAGGGTCTGCCCGCTGACCGCCAGCAGCGCAATGGCCGACAGTACCGCCAGGGGAATCGACGCCGCGATAATGATCGTGGAGCGCCAGCTGCCGAGGAACAGCAGGATCATCGCACTGGTCAGCAGCGCGGCGATGATGCCTTCCTGGGCCACGCTGCCCACCGATTGCTTGACGAATACCGAGGCGTCGCCCAGCAACGAGGTCTTCAATGACGGCGGCAGGGTTTCGTTGATGCGCGGCAGCATCTGGCGGATACCGTCGATGATCGACAAGGTGGAAATGCTGCCGTTTTTCAACGCCGGCATCAGCACCGCGCGATGGCCGTCGACGCGCACGATGTTGGTCTGCGGCGGCGAACCGTCGCGCACGTGGGCAACCTGGCCGATGGTGATCAGCGCGCCGTCGACGGTCTTGATCGGCAGGTCGTTGAGCTCATCGATGGCCTTGGGGCTGTTGTTGAGCAGGATCGTGTATTCATTGGGGCCGAGTTTGGCGGTGCCCACCGGGATGATCTGGTTCTGCAGCGCCAGGGCATTGCCCACATCCTGGGCCGACAAGCCTTTGGCCGCCAGCGCCTGGGGGTCGAGGTCAAGGGTGATCTGCCGCTGCTTGCCACCCATCGGCGTGGGCATGGCCAGGCCGGGCAGGGCGCTGAGGGGCAGGCGGATATTGTTCTGCACCAGGTCGCGAATTTTGGCTTCCGACAGCGTCGGGCTGGAGAACGCCATTTGCAGGATCGGCACCGTGGAGGCGCTGTAGTTGAGGATCAGCGGTGGCGTGATGCCCGGTGGCATCTGCTTGAGCACCGTTTGTGATACGGCGGTCACTTGGGCGTTGGCGGTGCGGATGTCGACGCCGGGCTGGAAGAAAATCTTCACGATGCCCATGCCGGGCAAGGATTGCGATTCGATATGTTCGATGTCGTTGACGGTGGTGCTCAGGGAGCGTTCGTAGGTGTAGATCACCCGGCCGGCCATGGCGTCCGGCGACAGGCCGTTGTACTGCCAGACCACGGCGACCACAGGGATGCCGATATCGGGAAACACGTCGGTGGGGGTTCGCAGGGCCGCCATCGGCCCGATGATGCAGATGAATATGGCCAACACGATAAACGTGTACGGCTTTTGCAGTGCGGTCTTTACCAGCCCGAGCATGCGTGAACCTCCGAGGGAGCAGGATTGCAAACCCCGGCAGTCTTGCCTGACCCACCTAACACGCGCCTTTCAGCCAGGTGAAGGAACATTTAGGTAAGGGCTGAAGATCGTTTCATATGGATTCATTTGTTCTACAAGGCGTGGCTGCCCAAGCTTGCACCCCATCGGACGACTTGTCTTTTAACTGATGTTCTTTGGAGCCCTGCCATGTCACTCAAACCTTTATTGTTGATCCCCGCCCTGGGGGCTGTTTTGTTGTTGTCGGCCTGTGCCGGCCCGATTCCCAAGGCGGACCCCAGCGAAGCCTGGATCGGCTTGAAAGAAGAAGCGCCGAACGACCTGATGGCCGAGCGTGTGGACGGCAAGCGTGTCGACGACGGGCGCTTTTTCGAGGTGACCCCCGGGGATCACCGCCTGGACGTGACGTTGTTCGAGGAAGAGGCAGGCGACGACAACCAGCAGGACTGCCAGGGTCGGGTCGAGTACAAGGATTTCAAGGCGGGTGAGCATTACACCCTGGTGGAGTCGAGCCTGGGCACCACCGTGCGCGCATCCCTGATGGACGGGCACGGTAAAGAAGTCGCGGCGACTCAGGATTTCAATTGCATGCCTGGCTAGGCGTGGTGCACCGCCGCTCTATGGGGCTTGGCGGGTGCCTCAGGTTTGACGTGGGGGTGATGGTGCCGGCGGGTAATGCGCAACACCCCCCACAACATGGCGCCGGCTACCGCCAGCCAACCGCAGATCAACAGGAAAATCGTTGTTGCAAGGCTCATTTTGGCCTCCTTTCGCCCCGCAGGGGGCACACACAGTCTTCTCAATGGACAGTCTAGCTACCCGGCGGTTGCCTGCTATTGACCAATGGTCGTGTTCGTCCAACTCGTTTGCTCTAACCGCGACGCTTTACTGAGCCTATGGGCTATACCCGCGTGGCAGAGCGTCCTATGATCAGGGCCCTCACCGGCAGTTGATCAAGAGAGTAAAAAATTGCGGTTACGGTCGAACCTTAAAACATCCTTGTTGCTGGCCTGTGCCCTGGGGCTCGCGGCCTGTTCCGGGCAGCCGTCGAAACTTCCGGGCCTGCCGGAACGTGTCGAACTCAATGGTGTGCCGACCTTTCGCAGCGAGGCTTATCAGAGTGGTCCTACAGCATTAGCCAGCATGCTGTCGCAACAAGGCATTGTGATGACACCGGGCTTGTTGGATAAACCGTTGCATTTGCCGGGCGGTGAAGCGGACCTGGAGCGCAACATGCAGGTGCTGGCCCGTGAGTACGGGCTGATGGTGTACCCGCTGGATGCCAAGCTGACCGCGGTACTGGCGCAGGTGGCGGCGGGTTACCCGGTGATGGCGCGGATTGGCGGCGGCCTGTTGTCTGACGCGCACTACGTGGTGGTGGTGGGTTTCAACCAGCAGAAAAGCACGGTGCTGTTGCGTTCAGGCATGGACCGACGCCTGCTGATGAGCTTCAGCGACTTTGAGTCGAAGTGGAGCAGTGCCGGGCACTGGGCAATCGTCACCCAGCGCCCGAGCCAATTACCGGCCAATGTGGATGCGCAGCGCTGGCGGGATTCGGCGAACGCAACGGCCCAGGCCGGGCAGGAGCGGGCGGCAGCGCAGGCGCTCAAGGTGTTGGCGGAACACAAATAAAATGGGAGGGGCGAGCCCCTCCTAAATGCGTTCTCGGTGTTCCTTAACGGCGGACTTCGGCGGCATTCGCGCGGTTCTTCAGGTTCTTGTCAGCCTTGTAGCGCAGCGCGACGTCCGGCACCGAGCCGCCCTTGCCGGTCTCGACCCAGCTACGGATACGGCTGGCATCGGCAAAGTGGGTGAATTTGCCGAAAGCATCCAGGATCACCAGCGACACGGGACGATTACCCATGCGGGTGACCAGCACCAGGCAATGACCGGCCTGGTTGGTGAAACCGGTCTTGGTCAGCTTGATATCCCAGTTGGCGCGGTTGATCAGGTGGTCGGTATTGGAGAAACCCAGGGTGTAGTTGGGCTTGCGGAACGCTACGGTCTTTTCCTTGGTGGTGCTCAACTGGCTCAGCATCGGAAATTTTTGCGCATAGGCCAGCAGCTTGCTCAAGTCGCGGGCGGTGGACACGTTGTGGATCGACAGGCCGGTGGGCTCGACATAATGGGTGCTGGTCATGCCCAGGGCCTTGGCCTTGGCGTTCATCGCGGCAATAAAGGCCGCGTAGCCGCCCGGATAGTGGTGCGCCAGGCTAGCGGCGGCGCGGTTTTCCGAGGACATCAGGGCAATCAGCAACATCTCCTTGCGCGGCATCTGGCTGCCGATCTTCACGCGGGAGAACACGCCTTTCATCTCCGGCGTGTCGGTGATGTTGATGTCGATGTACTCGTCCATGTTCTGCTTGGCTTCAAGCACGATCAGGCCCGTCATCAGCTTGCTCACCGAGGCGATAGGCACTACCACGTCGGGATTGCTGGCGTAGATGACCTTGTTGGTCTGCAGGTCCACCAGCATGGCGCTGCCGGAAGCGATCTGCAGTTTGGAGGGATCCCGCGGCGCCAGGGCGGAGTCGGCAGCGTGTGCAAAGGTGCCGGTGAACGCAAAAAACAGGCTGACAATGGAAAGACGAATTTTCACGCGGATGAACTCGCTAAAAAGTAAGAAATACCGTTGGGAAACGGGTTTTGTGATAAATGGCGTTACATTTTAGGAGTATGGACGAGAGACTGTCGAATGTTCTTCTAAAACCGGACGAAAGTGCTTAAAAACTAAGAAAAAACAGGTTTTCTTCCGGGCAATAAAAAGCCCTGCGATAAGGCAGGGCTTTTTCAGTACGGCTGGTTATTAACCGTGCAGGGTTTCTGCGGCGTACAGGGTGTTTTCCAGCAGGCAGGCACGGGTCATCGGGCCAACGCCACCCGGCACCGGGGTGATCCAGCCGGCGCGGGGCAGGGCGGTTTCATACACCACGTCGCCGACCAGCTTGCCGTCTTCCTGGCGGTTGATGCCCACGTCGATGACGATGGCGCCTTCCTTGATCCATTCGCCCTTGACCAGGCCCGGCTTGCCGGCGGCCACGACGACCAGGTCGGCACGGCCAACGTGGCCGGCCAGGTCCTTGGTGAAGCGGTGGGTCACGGTGACGGTGCAGCCGGCCAGCAGCAACTCCATGGCCATTGGGCGGCCCACGATGTTGGACGCGCCGACGACGACGGCATCGAGGCCGTACAGGTCGACACCGGTGCTTTCCAGCAGGGTCATGATGCCTTTGGGCGTGCACGGGCGCAGCAGTGGGATACGCTGCGCCAGGCGGCCAACGTTATAAGGATGGAAACCGTCGACGTCTTTGTCAGGGCGGATGCGCTCGAGCAGCTTGGACGCGTCCAGGTGCGCGGGCAATGGCAATTGCAGGAGGATGCCGTCCATCGCCGGGTCGTCGTTGAGGCTGTCGATCAGGTCGGTCAGGGCCTGCTGGGTGGTGTCGGCAGGCAGGTCGTAGGCCTTGGAAAGAAAGCCGACCTCTTCACAGTCTTTACGCTTGTGCGAGACATAAACCTGAGAGGCAGGATCGCTGCCGACCAGGATCACCGCGAGGCCAGGCGTGCGCAAGCCTTGCTGGCTGCGCTCGGTGACTCGTTTGGCGATCTGCTGGCGCAGGCTGGCGGCGATTGATTTGCCGTCGATAAGTTGTGCAGTCATTACGCGTGATTAACCATCGAGAGGGGGAGGAAAAGTGCGCGCATTCTCGCACGCCACGGCGTGAGGGCAAAGGCGCTTGGTCCGCAAATTGGCCTAACCCCTTAAATAAAATGAATTTTTTTCAAAAAAGATTTGACGGGTTTCCAGGCCCTCTATACTATTCGTCGCACTTGTCGGGCACAGCCTAGCACTGGTTAAGAAGGTCGAGCAGAATGGTTGTTCTGCAAGGCTGGAAGCACTTAGTTTGTAATCCTCCAAGAGTACAGATTAATAAGGCGCCCGTAGCTCAGCTGGATAGAGCATCCGCCTTCTAAGCGGATGGTCGCAGGTTCGAGTCCTGCCGGGTGCGCCATTAGGCAGCTTTGGCACAAGTAGCGCTATATGGTGGGCGTAGCTCAGTTGGTAGAGCACGGGATTGTGACTCCCGTTGTCGAGGGTTCGATCCCCTTCGTCCACCCCATATTTTGAAAGGCGCCAGATTAACCGTCTGGCGCCTTTGCTTTAAGAGCTTCAAGCGCGGATGTGGTGGAATTGGTAGACACACTGGATTTAGGTTCCAGCGCCGCGAGGCGTAAGAGTTCGAGTCTCTTCATCCGCACCAAATAAGGCCTTACTCGGTTTACATGCAGGGTGGGGTTAGACAAAGAAGTAGTTTGGTTTCTTTGTTAACGCAATATGGTGGGCGTAGCTCAGTTGGTAGAGCACGGGATTGTGACTCCCGTTGTCGAGGGTTCGATCCCCTTCGTCCACCCCATATTCGAAAGGCGCCAGATTTAACAGTCTGGCGCCTTTTTTGGTTTTGGCGGTTCGGTTTTTCGTGGCTGCGGGTTGTGGGTCGCGATGGCGATGCGTTTCATCGTATTTATGTGTCTCGATGATACTGCATTGTTATCTGCCTTCATTGCGAGGTAGGCCGTCAGGGAGATGGGCGACGATCCCTTCTATATATAGAGGGGCGGCGCAGAGCCCTGGCGTGATTGGCTTTATTTGTCACCGGGGCGGGGCGCGACAGTGCCTTCGTACCGATAAATTGCCGGCTGTTTACGGGCGTATTTCCAGTAGGGTGACTTCTTGAGTTTGACCCACTAGAATGCATGCCCTTGATTGGGGTCGGAAATGGCCGGCTAACGTCTGTGCAACGAGGAATATCCATGCAAGTTTCTGTTGAAAATACTACTGCTCTCGAGCGCCGCATGAGCATCACCGTGCCGGCTGAGCGCATCGAGACTGCGGTCAACAAGCGTCTGCAGCAGACTGCCCAAAAGGCCAAGATCGCTGGTTTCCGTCCAGGCAAAGTGCCAATGAGCGAAATCAAGCGCCGTTTTGGTGCTGATGCACGCAATGAAGCCGTCGGTGACGTGATCCAGGCTTCCTTCTACGAAGCAGTGGTTGAGCAAAAGCTGAACCCGGCTGGTTCGCCTTCGATCGAGCCCAAGTCCCTGGAAGCGGGCAAGGACCTGGAATACGTTGCCGTATTCGAAGTGTTCCCTGAGTTCGAAGTGGCCGGTTTCGACGGTATCGCTATCGAGCGCCTGAGCGCCGAAGTGGCTGATTCGGACCTGGACAACATGCTGGAAATCCTGCGCAAGCAGAACACCCGTTTCGAAGTGGTCGACCGTGCTGCCCAGAACGAAGACCAGCTGAACATCGATTTCGTTGGCAAGGTTGACGGCGAAGCATTCGCTGGCGGCTCCGCCAAGGGCACTCAGCTGGTGCTGGGTTCCAACCGCATGATTCCTGGCTTCGAAGACGGCCTGGTTGGCGCCAAGGCCGGCGAAGAGCGTGTCCTGAACCTGGAATTCCCTGCTGACTACCAGAACCTGGACCTGGCTGGCAAAGCCGCCGAGTTCACCGTGACCGTCAACAGCGTTTCCGAGCCTAAGCTGCCAGAGCTGAACGAAGAGTTCTTCAATCAGTTCGGCATCAAGGAAACAGGTATCGAAGGCTTCCGCACCGAAGTTCGCAAGAACATGGAGCGCGAGCTGCGCCAGGCTATCAAGTCCAAGGTCAAGAACCAGGTCATGGATGGTCTGCTGGCCTCCAACCCGATCGAAGTGCCTAAGGCCCTGCTGTCCAACGAAGTGGATCGCCTGCGCGTACAGGCTGTCCAGCAGTTCGGCGGCAACATCAAGCCAGACCAACTGCCGGCCGAGCTGTTCGAAGAGCAAGCCAAGCGCCGTGTGGTGCTGGGTCTGATCGTGGCTGAAGTGGTCAAGCAGTTCGACCTCAAGCCTGACGAAGATCGCGTCCGCGAAATGATCCAGGAAATGGCTTCGGCCTACCAGGAGCCTGAGCAGGTCGTGGCCTGGTACTACAAGAACGACCAGCAGCTGAACGAAGTACGTTCGGTTGTGCTGGAAGAACAAGTTGTGGATACTGTTCTGCAGAAGGCTAAGGTGACCGATAAAGCGGTCTCTTACGAAGAAGCAGTCAAGCCGGCGGAAGCAGCACAAGCCGACTGATTGTCCAACTCGTTGGAAATTCAACCATAAGCCAGCCTCGCGCTGGCTTATGCGTTTTCAAGACATGACTATTTGGGAGTAACTGCAGAGCATGTTCCGTAATTCCTATATTCAGCAGAACTCTGATATCCAGGCCGCAGGCGGCCTGGTCCCGATGGTTGTCGAGCAGTCCGCTCGTGGCGAACGCGCCTACGACATCTACTCGCGCCTGCTCAAGGAGCGAGTGATCTTTCTGGTGGGCCCGGTAGAGGACTACATGGCCAACCTGATCTGTGCGCAACTGCTGTTCCTTGAAGCGGAAAACCCGGACAAGGACATCCATCTCTACATCAACTCGCCGGGCGGTTCGGTGACAGCGGGCATGTCGATCTACGACACCATGCAGTTCATCAAGCCGAACGTATCGACGACCTGCATTGGCCAGGCCTGCAGCATGGGCGCGTTCCTGCTGACCGCAGGTGCCGAGGGCAAGCGTTACTGCCTGCCGAACTCGCGTGTGATGATTCACCAGCCACTGGGCGGTTTCCAGGGTCAGGCGTCGGACATTGAAATCCACGCCAAGGAAATCCTCTTCATCCGCGAACGCCTCAACACGCTGATGGCCAAGCACAGCGGGCACACCCTGGAAGAAATCGAGCGCGACACCAACCGTGACAACTTCATGAGCGCCGAAGCCGCACGTGAATATGGGTTGATCGACGCAGTGATCGAAAAGCGCCCCGCTTAATATAAGCCGCTCAAAATAGGGCTGGTCGGGTTTTCCGATCATCTGCGGGCTTGAAAAAGCCCGCATAAGCCTTCATCTTGTGTTGCAAGCCTATCGGATTTGGATCGAACGAATGACTGACACCCGCAACGGCGAGGACAACGGCAAGCTGCTCTATTGCTCCTTCTGTGGCAAAAGCCAGCATGAAGTGCGCAAATTGATTGCCGGCCCCTCGGTCTTTATCTGCGACGAGTGCGTCGACCTGTGCAATGACATCATCCGTGAGGAGGTGCAGGAAGCCCAGGCCGAAAGCAGCGCGCATAAATTGCCTTCGCCTAAAGAAATCAGCGGCATCCTTGATCAGTATGTGATTGGTCAAGAGCGTGCAAAGAAGGTTCTGGCCGTAGCGGTATACAACCACTACAAGCGCTTGAACCAGCGTGACAAGAAAGGCGACGAAGTCGAACTCGGCAAGAGCAACATCCTGCTGATCGGTCCTACAGGCTCGGGTAAGACCCTGCTTGCAGAAACCCTCGCTCGCCTGCTGAACGTTCCGTTCACCATCGCCGACGCCACCACCCTCACCGAGGCTGGCTACGTGGGCGAAGATGTCGAGAACATCATTCAGAAACTGCTGCAGAAGTGCGACTACGACGTAGAGAAGGCCCAGATGGGTATTGTCTATATCGACGAAATCGACAAGATCTCGCGCAAGTCCGACAACCCGTCGATCACTCGGGACGTTTCCGGTGAAGGCGTGCAGCAGGCCCTGTTGAAACTGATCGAAGGCACGGTTGCTTCCGTACCGCCACAAGGCGGCCGCAAGCACCCGCAGCAGGAATTCCTTCAGGTTGATACGCGCAACATCCTGTTTATCTGTGGCGGCGCATTCTCCGGCCTGGAGAAGGTTATTCAGCAACGGTCTACCCGTGGCGGCATCGGTTTCAGTGCAGAAGTGCGCAGCAAGGAAGAAGGCAAGAAGGTGGGCGAGTCCCTGCGTGAAGTCGAGCCTGACGATCTGGTCAAGTTCGGTCTGATCCCGGAATTCGTTGGCCGTCTGCCGGTCCTGGCCACGTTGGACGAGTTGGATGAGGCGGCTCTGATTCAGATCCTCACCGAACCGAAAAACGCCCTGACCAAGCAATATGCCAAGCTGTTCGAGATGGAAGGTGTGGACCTCGAGTTCCGTACTGACGCGCTCAAATCGGTGGCCAAGCGGGCACTGGAGCGCAAGACCGGTGCACGTGGCCTGCGTTCGATCCTCGAAGGTGTATTGCTCGACACCATGTACGAAATCCCCTCGCAGTCCGAGGTGAGTAAAGTGGTGATCGACGAAAGCGTTATAGAAGGCAAGTCCAAGCCACTGTATATCTACGAAAACAGTGAGCCGACTGCCAAGGCTGCGCCAGACGCGTAAGCGTTTCGCAGTTTTGGTACAAACGAAGGGGCCTCTAGGGGCTCCTTTGTTTTTCATAAGGATTTTTACTGCGTGTAACTGCCAGCATTGAGCTTGTTTTTTTTACACGCAGCCCCCATCTTGGTTTCAAGCTTATTTTTCAACTGTCATAGAGGCGAAATCATGAAGACAACCATCGAATTGCCTCTCCTGCCGTTGCGTGATGTCGTCGTCTATCCGCACATGGTTATCCCGCTGTTCGTGGGGCGCGAGAAGTCTATCGAAGCCCTCGAGGCCGCGATGACGGGCGACAAGCAAATCCTGCTGTTGGCCCAGAAAAACCCTGCCGATGATGATCCAGGCGAAGATGCCCTGTATCGCGTCGGCACCATTGCCACTGTCCTGCAACTGCTCAAGCTGCCCGATGGCACCGTCAAGGTGCTGGTGGAAGGCGAGCAGCGCGGTGCGGTAGAGCGTTTCATGGAGGTGGACGGCCACCTGCGCGCCGAAGTGGTGCTGATCGACGAAGTCGAGGCCCCTGAGCGCGAGTCCGAAGTGTTTGTGCGCAGCCTGCTCTCGCAGTTCGAGCAGTACGTGCAGTTGGGCAAGAAAGTCCCGGCTGAAGTCCTGTCTTCCCTCAATAGCATCGATGAGCCAAGCCGCCTGGTCGACACCATGGCCGCGCACATGGCGCTGAAGATCGAGCAGAAGCAGGACATCCTCGAAATCATTGACCTGTCGGCCCGTGTCGAACACGTGCTGGCGTTGCTGGATGCCGAGATCGACCTGCTCCAGGTCGAGAAGCGCATCCGGGGTCGTGTCAAAAAACAAATGGAGCGCAGCCAGCGCGAGTACTACCTGAATGAGCAGATGAAGGCCATTCAGAAGGAGCTCGGCGACAGCGAGGAAGGCCACAACGAAATCGAAGAGCTGAAAAAGCGCATCGATGCTGCCGGCCTGCCTAAAGACGCCCTGACCAAAGCCACCGCCGAGTTGAACAAGCTCAAGCAGATGTCGCCGATGTCGGCCGAAGCCACCGTGGTGCGCTCGTACATCGACTGGCTGGTGCAGGTGCCGTGGAAGGCTCAGACCAAGGTACGCCTGGACCTGGCTCGTGCCGAAGACATTCTCGATGCCGACCACTATGGCCTTGAAGAGGTCAAAGAACGCATCCTCGAATACCTCGCCGTGCAGAAGCGCGTGAAGAAGATTCGTGGCCCGGTGCTGTGCCTGGTTGGCCCGCCTGGGGTAGGTAAAACCTCCCTGGCCGAGTCCATCGCCAATGCCACCAACCGTAAATTCGTACGTATGGCCCTCGGTGGCGTGCGCGATGAGGCGGAAATTCGTGGTCATCGCCGGACTTACATCGGTTCGATGCCAGGAAGATTGATTCAAAAAATGACAAAGGTGGGTGTGCGCAACCCGCTGTTCCTGCTCGATGAAATCGACAAAATGGGCAGCGACATGCGCGGCGATCCGGCATCGGCCTTGCTGGAAGTGCTCGACCCTGAGCAGAACCACAATTTCAACGACCATTACCTGGAGGTCGACTACGACCTGTCCGACGTAATGTTCCTGTGCACCTCCAACTCCATGAATATTCCGCCGGCATTGCTGGACCGGATGGAGGTGATTCGTCTGCCGGGTTACACCGAAGACGAGAAGATCAATATCGCCGTCAAATACCTCGCGCCCAAGCAGATTTCGGCCAATGGGCTGAAGAAGGGCGAGATCGAATTCGACGTCGAGTCGATCCGCGACATCGTGCGCTACTACACTCGCGAGGCCGGTGTACGGGGGCTTGAGCGCCAGATCGCGAAGATTTGCCGCAAGGCGGTCAAGGAGCACGCGCTGGAAAAACGCTTCTCGGTGAAGGTCACGGCCGACGCTCTTGAGCACTTCCTGGGTGTGCGTAAATTCCGTTACGGCCTGGCAGAACAGCAGGATCAGGTAGGGCAGGTGACTGGCCTGGCGTGGACCCAGGTGGGCGGCGAATTGCTGACCATCGAAGCTGCGGTGATCCCCGGCAAGGGCCAGTTGATCAAGACCGGCTCCCTCGGTGACGTGATGGTCGAATCCATTACCGCCGCGCAGACCGTGGTGCGCAGCCGCGCCAGGAGCCTGGGGATCCCCCTGGACTTCCACGAGAAGCACGACACCCACATCCACATGCCGGAAGGGGCTACACCGAAGGATGGCCCGAGCGCTGGCGTAGGCATGTGCACGGCCCTGGTTTCGGCATTGACCGGCATACCGGTGCGCGCCGATGTCGCGATGACCGGGGAAATCACCCTGCGTGGCCAGGTATTGGCCATTGGTGGCCTGAAAGAGAAATTGCTGGCTGCACACCGCGGGGGCATCAAGACTGTGATCATTCCTGAAGAGAATGTTCGCGACTTGAAGGAAATTCCTGACAATATCAAGCAGGATCTTCAGATTAAACCGGTTAAATGGATTGACGAGGTCCTGCAAATTGCGCTGCAATACGCGCCGGAGCCCTTGCCGGATGTGGTTCCGGAGATAGTTGCAAAGGACGAAAAACGAGAGTCTGATTCCAAGGAAAGAATTAGCACGCATTAATGTGAATAAGCCTGGGGGCTTCCTTGACAGCTTTTTAGAGCCCTTGTTATAAAGCGGCTCTTAAGTGTCTGTAGGCCATTCAGCACTGGTTTTTGCTGTTTACCAAAAAACTTAGAATCATACTCAATAGATATATAAGGGGACTTAGAGTGAACAAGTCGGAACTGATTGATGCTATCGCTGCATCCGCTGATATCCCGAAAGCTGCTGCCGGCCGTGCGCTGGATGCAGTAATCGAATCCGTCACTGGCGCTCTGAAGGCCGGCGACTCCGTGGTACTGGTAGGCTTCGGTACTTTCTCTGTGACTGACCGCCCAGCTCGCACTGGCCGTAACCCACAGACTGGCAAAGCACTGCAAATCGCTGCTGCCAAGAAACCAGGTTTCAAAGCCGGTAAAGCCCTGAAAGAAGCGGTTAACTAAGCTTCGATCAAGCCTTTGCTACCCGGGTCGGACGCAGGTCTGGCCTGGCAGCGGAGCGAAAGCTGACCCAAGTATCCATCGGGTCGCCAAGCCGGGGGTGTAGATTCAACCCCCCGTCCGCTCCGCCAGTTACGAGAAGGCGCATCCTCGGATGCGCCTTTCTTCTATCCGGACTCTACCCACGCTCCACGGTTGCCAATTTTTGAAGTTCAACCGTTTCTGGGGGACGCATGCTGCAAAATATCAGGGACAATTCACAAGGCTGGATTGCCAAGACCATTATCGGGATCATCGTCGCATTGATGGCGTTCACCGGTATCGAGGCCATTTTCCAGGCTTCGACCAACACCAAGCAGGACGTGGCCAAGGTCAACGGTGAAGAAATCACCCAGACTGAACTGAGCCAGGCCGTCGACATGCAACGTCGCCAGCTGATGCAACAGCTGGGCAAGGATTTCGATGCTTCACTGCTGGACGAAAAACTGCTGCGCGAAGCGGCCCTCAAGGGCCTGATCGATCGCAAGCTGCTGCTGCAAGGCGCCGCCGACTCCAAGTTTGGCTTCTCCGAAGCTGCACTGGACCAGGTGATCCTGCAGACCCCGGAATTCCAGGTGGACGGCAAGTTCAACGCCGAACGCTTTGACCAGGTGATCCGTCAGCTGGGCTACAGCCGTCTGCAGTTCCGTCAGATGCTGACCCAGGAAATGCTGATTGGCCAGGTTCGCGCAGGCATCGCCGGCAGCGGTTTCGTGACCGACGCCGAAGTGCTGGCATTCGCCCGTCTGGAAAAACAGACCCGTGATTTCGCTACCGTCAATATCAAGGCCAACCCTGCGGCGGTGAAACTCACCGACGACGAGGTCAAGGCTTACTATGACCAGCACGCCAAGGAGTTCATGACCCCGGACCAGGTGGTCATCGACTACCTGGAACTGAAGAAGTCTTCCTTCTTCGATCAGGTCAGCGTCAAGGACGATGAACTGCAGGCTGCCTATCAGAAAGAAACCGCCAACCTCGCTGAACAGCGTCGTGCGGCGCACATCCTGATTGAAGTCAACGACAAGGTCACCGACGCGCAAGCCAAGGCCAAGATCGAAGAAATCCAGGCGCGCCTGGCCAAGGGTGAGAAGTTCGAAACCTTGGCCAAGGAGTTCTCCCAGGATCCAGGTTCGGCCAACAATGGCGGCGATCTGGGCTTTGCCGGCCCTGGCGTCTACGACCCTGACTTCGAAGCAGCCTTGTACGCGTTGAACAAAGACCAGGTTTCGGCGCCGGTGCGCAGCACCTTCGGTTGGCACTTGATCAAGCTGTTGGGCGTTGAAGCACCGCAAGTGCCGACGTTTGCCAGCCTGAAAGACAAGCTGACCCGCGAGCTCAAGACCCAACAGGTCGAGCAGCGTTTTGTCGAAGCAACCAAGCAATTGGAAGATGCGGCATTCGAAGCCTCCGACCTGGCCCAACCAGCATCGGACCTGAAGCTGACCGTACACACCTCCGCGCCGTTTGGCCGTGAAGGTGGTGACGGTGTTGCGGCCAACCGTGCCGTGGTCACCGCTGCGTTCAGCCCGGAAGTGCTGGATGAGGGTGCCAACAGCAGCGCCATCGAGCTGGACCCGGAAACCATCATCGTGCTGCGTGCCAAAGAGCACCGCAAACCGGCACAACTGCCGCTGGAAAGCGTTGCTGCGGCGATTCGCACACAGATGGCCAAGGAGCGCGCCAGCGCGGCTGCCAAGACTCACGCTGACGAGCTGATCGCCAGCCTGCGTGATGGCAAGACCCCGCTGAACCAGCCGGTCGACGGCCAGGCCTGGAAAGTCACTGAAGCGGCTACCCGTAGCCAGGAAGCGATTGACCCGGCCGTGCTGCAAGCCCTGTTCCGCATGCCCAAGCCTGCGGCCAAGGACAAGCCGACCTTCACCACCGTGACCCTGGCTGATGGCAGCCTGGTGATCGTGCGCTTGAACGGCGTCAACGAAGCGGCTGCCCCAACGGACGAAGAAAAGGCGCAATACCGCCGCTTCCTCGCTTCCCGTGTCGGCCAGCAGGACTTCGCGGCGTACCGCAAGCAGTTGGAAACCAAGGCTGATATCAAGAAGTACTGATGTCGCTTTGAACAAGAAGCCCCCGGCCTGAAAAGACCGGGGGCTTTTTTATGTGCGCTAGACTGGGTACTCGGTATTGTCGACCCAGGAGTTCCAAGCGTGTTGATTCAAGGAATGGATGGCTTGCTGATCCGCCGCGCCAGCGTGGCGGATGTTCCTGCTGTGCTGCAGGTGTTCGACGAGGTGATCGCCTGGTTCGTTGGCAGGGGCAATACCCATCAGTGGGGCACCGAGCCCTGGTCGGCGTCGCCCCGGCGGGTCGCGCAAGTGGCTGAAGCCTGCGCGTTGCCCGGGGCCTGGGTTGTCGAGGACCCCGAGGGGCATCTCCGAGGAGCGCTGGTGTTGGGCGATCCCATGCCATATGTACCGTCGGCGACTGAGCCCGAGGTGTATGTGCGCCTGTTGATTGCCGCGCGTGACCCGAGTGTTCGCGGCCTTGGCCGGCGCATGATGGCCTTTGCCGATGACCAGGCCCGCGCAGCAGGAGTCACGGGCTTGCGTGTGGACTGCTACGGCGGCGGGACAGGGGATCTGGTGCGTTTTTATGAGTCCTGTGGTTACCAGCGCATTTCAACGTTCGACTTGGCGGGGTGGCCGGGCCAACTGCTGGGGCGCCGTCTGTGATGCACCGGCCCAGGCCAGCAGCATCAGAAGCACAACCGCCCAAGGAAAGGCCGTGGCGCCCCAACCTTGAAGCAATACACCACCCGCCAGGCCGCCACCGGCTATCCCCAGGTTCCACACGGTCACCAGCATGGATTGTGCGGCATCCGCCGACTTGCCCGCCGATTGGGCCAGTGCGGTTTGCAGCAATGCCGGCAAACCGCCGAACGCCAGGCCCCATAACGCCACGGCGATATAGATGACTGCCGGCACATTGATCCACAACGCCAGCGCCAGGGCGATCAGGCCAAACAGCGCACAGCTGGTCAGCAGCAAAGCGCGCAGCCACCGGTCAATCAATACACCTGCCAGCCAGATGCTCAGCACCGCCGAGAGGCCGAACACCAGCAGCACTCGGTCAACGTCTGCCTCAACCCCGGCGGGCACCAGCAACGGGGCGATGTAGGTGTACAGAATGTTATGGGCCAGCACGTAGGTAAACGTCACCCATAGCACCGGACGAACGCCCGGCAGGTTCAGCACCTCGCGCAGCCCCAGGCGTTTATCCGCCCGTTCGCCGGCAAAGTCCGGCAGTTGCCAGCGTGCCCAGGCGAGCAGTACCAGGGTCAGCCCGGTCATGATCGCAAAGCTCAAGCGCCAGCCAACGGCGGTGCCGAGGAAGGTACCCGCGGGTACACCCAGCGACAGTGCCAGCGGTGCACCCAGCATCGCCACGGCAATGGCGCGACCTTGCAGGTGTGGCGCCACCATTCTGCTCGCATACCCCGCCAGCAACGCCCACAGCAACCCGGCGAAGACCCCGGCAAAAAAGCGTGCCACCAGGGTCAGCCCGTAATGGCTGGACAGCGCGGTTACGCTGTTGACCAAGGCAAACCCGCCAATGGCCAGCAGCAGCAAGGGCCGCCTGCGCCAGCCGCGGGTCAGCAGCGTCAGCGGGATGGCTGCCAGCAGGGAGCCAAGGGCGTAGAGGGTAACCAATTGGCCGACCAGGGCGGGCGACACGCCCAGGCCTTCGCCCATCTGCGGCAGAAGCCCGGCGGGCATGGCTTCGGTGAGGATGGTGATAAAGCCGGCGCTGGCCAGGGCCAGTAGACCGCCCAGGGGTAAGGAATCCCGCTGGGCTGATGCGCTGAGTGAAGGGCTGCTGCTCATGACGTTTTATCCAGGTAAAAGGGCAAGCAGGCAGAGTAGGGGGCTGTGACTGGCGGAAAAACAGGCTAAGGTTCCGAACTTATCGGACGCCGGTGTCCGTAATTGCTGGAGGCAGATCATGGACAGCTTGGGCAGCCTGTCGGTATTTGTGCAGGTGGCGCAGACGCTCAGCTTCACCGCCGCCGGCCGCGTGCTGGGGGTGTCGTCGTCGGCCGTGGGCAAAAGCATTGCGCGGATGGAAGAGCGCCTGGGCGTGCGGCTGTTTCACCGCAGCACGCGCAGTATCACCTTGACCAGTGAAGGTGCGCTGTTCCTTGAGCGCTCGCGGCGGATTCTCGCTGAGGTGGAAGCGGCCGAGCAGGAACTGACGGACGCCGCTGCAACGCCACGGGGCAAGTTGCGCATCAGTGTGCCGCAGGTGCGCGGCTTGTTGATGCCGGTGCTCAGTGACTTTATGCGCGCCTACCCGGAGATCGAGCTGGACGTGGATTTTTCCGACCGCATGGTGGACGTGATCGAGGAAGGTTTCGATGCAGTGATTCGCACCGGCAAGCCGGAAGATTCACGCTTGATGGCCCGCCACCTGGGCCACTACCAGTTGGTACTCGTCGCCACACCGGGCTACTTCGCCCAACACGGCACGCCGCAGCAACCACAGGACCTCAATGGTCACGCCTGCCTGCGCCACAAGTTCTGCGCCACGGGCAAGCTCGAGCCCTGGCCGTTGCGCCTTGCCCCGGGGGCTGCGGAACCGCTGTTGCGTACGCCGTTGGTCAGCACCACCATCGAGTCCCTCAAGCATGTGGTGCTCGAGGGGTTGGGCATTGCCTGCCTGCCGGACTACATGGTCAACCAGGCCGTGGACGAAGGGCGCTTGCAACGGGTGCTGGATGAATACCTGGAGCATCGGGGCAATTTCTGGATATTGTGGCCCGGTCGCCATACCTCGGCCAAGCTCCGTGTGTTTATTGACCATATGTGCGCCGGGCTTTTCCCTGCAGGCCCCGGTGCGTAACCCTGTGACGTTTTACCGACAGGAATGCGCGCGCCAAGGCCTCGTTCTGTTGCACAATACCGCCCAGACCGTTTTCCTCAGGATTATCAATGTCGACATCATTCCACTTGCGTAGCCTCGGGCTGGCGCTGGTGCTGGCGGGCGCCGCGGGCTGCTCGTCACCCAAGACCGCTATTTATGAACATGAGAACTTCGACGACTCCGGTACATTTTCCCGGGATTATCCGGTTACCGATGTAGCGGCGTGCGAGGCCGCGCGGCGAGCCTTGCTGAGCCAGGGCTACATCATCACCAGCAGCGATCCGAAACTGGTCGTGGGTAACAAGAGCTTCCAGCAGACCGGCGAAACGCACCTGCAGATCAGCTTCAACGTGGTGTGCGCCGATGATGGCAAAGGCAAGAACCACTCGACGATGTTCGCCAATGCCCTGCAGGATCGTTATGCGCTGAAGAAGGTCAACAACTCCGCGAGCCTGGGTGTGGGCGTGCTGGGGTCGGTGTCGATGCCGATCGGCTCTACCGATGACTCGATGGTGAAGGTGGCCAGTGAGACGGTGTCCGCGCCGAAGTTCTACGACCGTTACTTTGCGTTGGTGGATGTGTTCCTGCCACAGGAAGTGAAGAAGGCCGAGCATATCCCCGAGCAGCCCAAGGCCGACCTGGGTGTGCCGGAGCCGAAGGCCGCACCGGCCGCCGAGAAAGTCGAGGCGCCGAAGGAACAGCCTGCCGCACCGGCTGCCTCGGAGCCGGTTGTGCCCGCGCCTGAGGCTGCACCGATTGCGCCGCAGGCCGAACCCGCACCCGCTGCCACCACGCCGGACCTGCCGCCGCCGACAGAAGCGATTCCGCCGCTGCCGACGCCTGCGCAGTAAATCAAACCGCTACGGGGTCAGCCTTGTCGACGTTGATCCCGTAGCGCTTGATCGCTTCACTGACCTTGTCGCGACCGATCACGCCGTCATCCGCCAGTGCCTTCAGGGCAGCCAGGGCGATGAAGTGGCGATCCACCTCAAAGAACGCGCGCAAGGCTTCCCGGGTGTCTGATTGCCCGAAGCCATCAGTGCCCAGTGCGACAAAGCGTCGGCCCGGCACGAACGGACGGATCTGATCGGCGAACAGTTTCACGTAATCCGTCGCCACCACCACCGGTCCCGTTTGCCCGGCCAGGCATCGCTCGACGTAGCTCGCGCGCGGCTCACGCTCGGGGTGCAACAGGTTCCAGCGCTCCACCGCGTGTCCGTCACGGCGCAACTCGGTCAGGCTCGTCACGCTCCAAACGTCGCATTGCACGGCAAAGTCGTTGGCGAGCAGGTCGGCGGCTGCGATCACTTCGCGCAGGATCGACCCGCTGCCCATCAGTTGCACCTTGGCGTGCTGGCTGCCGCTCAGGCGGTACATGCCTTTAACAATGCCATCCTCCACACCTTCGGGCATCGCCGGGTGCGGGTAGTTTTCGTTGAGCAGGGTGATGTAGTAGTAAATATCCTCCTGTTCGACATACATACGCCGCATGCCCTCGCGAATAATCACCGCCAGTTCGTAGGCAAAGGTCGGGTCATAGGACACGCAGCACGGAATCACCGATGACAGGATATGGCTATGGCCATCGTCATGCTGCAGGCCTTCGCCCATCAGCGTGGTGCGCCCGGCCGTGGCACCCAGCAGGAAACCACGCGCCCGTGCATCGCCCGCCGCCCAGGCCAGGTCGCCGACGCGCTGGAAGCCGAACATCGAATAGAAGATATAGAACGGCACGGTCATCAGGCCGTGGTTGCTGTAGGACGTACTTGCTGCGATCCACGAGGAAATGGCGCCGGACTCATTCAGGCCTTCCTGCATGATCTGTCCGTCCTTGCTCTCCTTGTAATAGCTCAGTTGCCCGGAGTCCTGTGGGGTATAGAGCTGGCCGACGGCGGAGTGGATGCCGATCTGTCGGAACAGGCTTTCCATGCCGAAGGTGCGTGATTCGTCCGGCACGATGGGCACGATCAGCTTGCCCAGGTGCGGGTCTTTCAGCAGCGTACCGAGGATGCGCACGAAGGCCATGGTGGTTGATATCGCGCGCTCGCCGGTGTCCTTGAGCTGAGTGGCGAAGGCGCTCAGTTCGGGGATCTGCAACGGTTCGACCGCCGTGTGGCGCGCGGGCACATAGCCGCCCAGGGCCTGGCGACGCGCGGCGAAGTAACGGGCTTCTTCGCTGTCGGCGGTGGGCTTGAGGTACGGAATTTCAGCGAGTTGCTCATCGGGCACTTCCAGGCCGAAGCGGTCGCGGAAGGCTTTGACGGCATCGGCCCCCATCTTTTTCAGTTGGTGATTGATGTTCTGGCCTTCGCCGGCTTCGCCCATGCCAAAGCCCTTGACGGTTTTTGCCAGGATCACCGTCGGTTGGCCGCTGTGGCGCACGGCGGCGGTATAGGCGTTGTAGACCTTGTCCGGGTCATGGCCGCCCCGTGAGAGTTTCCAGATATCGTCGTCGGACAGGTCTGCAACCAGTGCCAGCAACTCCGGGTATTTGCCGAAGAAATGTTCGCGCACGTAGGCGCCGTTCTGGGATTTGTAGTTCTGGTAGTCACCGTCCACGCACTCCATCATGCGTTGGCGCAGCAGGCCGCTGGTGTCTTTTTCCAGCAGTGCATCCCAGCCACCGCCCCAGATCACTTTGATCACATTCCACCCGGCGGCGCGGTACAGGCTTTCGAACTCCTGGATCACCTTGGCATTGCCGCGTACCGGGCCGTCCAGGCGTTGCAGGTTGCAATTGACCACGAAGATCAGGTTGTCGAGTTTCTCGCGTCCGGCCAGGGAAATGGCGGCCAGGGATTCCGGTTGGTCCATTTCGCCATCACCGAGGAATGCCCAGACCTTGCGGCCCTGGTGTTGCTTGAGGTCACGAAACTCCAGGTAGCGCATAAAGCGCGCCTGGTAGGCCGCCGTGATCGGCCCGAGGCCCATGGACACGGTGGGGAATTGCCAGAAGTCCGGCATCAGCCGTGGGTGGGGGTAGGACGAAATGCCCTCGCCACCGGCTTCGCGGCGGAAGTTATCCAGGTGTGCTTCGCTGATGCGGCCTTCGAGGTAGGCACGGCCGTAGATGCCTGGGGAGGAGTGGCCCTGGATGTACACCAGGTCGCCGTCGAAGTTGTCGGTGCGGCCACGGAAGAAGTGGTCGAAACCTACGTCGTACAGCACAGCGGCTGACGCATAAGTGGCGATATGCCCACCCACACCGGAGTGTTTGCCTGCACGCAATACCATGGCCATGGCGTTCCAGCGGATAAACGCGTTGATACGGCGTTCGATGGCCAGGTTGCCGGGGTAGGGCAACTGGCGTTCCACCGGGATGGTGTTGACGTAAGGCGTGGTCACCCGCCCGTAGAAGTCACCATGCCGCGCCACGTCGAAATCCAGCAACTGATCGATCAGGTAATGGGCGCGCGGGCGGCCTTCGGTGGACAGCACCGATTCGATGGACTCCAGCCACTCGCGGGTTTCCTGTGGATCGACGTCGCGTCTGACTTCGTTATTCGGGGTCATGTGAGGCTCCAGGGTCGGCGGATTTCAAGTGGCGGGCTCCTTGTGGGAGTGTCGCCAAAGTTGTTGCAATTGCAACTACATGGCCGAATCTAGCGCGGGATGAGCTACTATTGCAACCTTCTTGAAATCCGCCGGATGGTGTTGCATGTCGTCGAAAGAGCCCGATGTATGGTTCCGTTTTGTCAGGGCCCACAGAACCGTCATCCGTGAAATCGAGCGCCGCCTGGCGGCCGCCGACTTGCCGCCTTACGCCTGGTACGACGCACTGTGGGGCCTTGAAAGCGTCCCCGAAGGCACCCGCCGCATGCACGAATTGGCCGATGTGCTGGCCATCGAGCGCTATAACCTCACGCGCCTGGTAGATCGCCTGGAAAAGGACGGCCTGGTGCTGCGTTCACGCTCCGACGGCGATGGCCGCGCGGCCTTTGCATCTATCACCGATGCCGGCCGGGCGTTGCGTAAAAAAATGTGGAAGATCTACGAAAGTACGGTGGACGAGTTGTTCCTGTCGCAGATCGAACCGCAGCAGCGCCAGGCGTTTGCCGAGGCGTTGGAGCGTACCGCCGGGATGGCGGTGGAGGCGGGTGTTCAAACCCGTGGTCGACGCAAGTCTGAAACTTGATGCAGACCCCATGTGGGAGGGGTGTAGAACCGTAGACATCGTTTACATCTGAAACCGGGGACATCGTTTACACATTTGAGGCCTGGACGCGGGTCATACCTCGTCCAAGCCTCCCCAAGGGATAATCACACAGGTACAAATCCCAAGCATCATCTTCAGCTTCTTTGAGCCCTATCCTTTCCCCGGACAGCGCCTCGCTGATAAATACCAACTTGCCGTTCCACTTGATCGATCCGTCCTGCCTGACGCTTCGAACTTTCATTTCTGCCGGATATTCCACATCGGGCAAGCA
>NZ_FMUC01000013.1:0-167424 GCF_900100935.1 Pseudomonas sp. NFACC25 | reverse complement strand
TTGGATGGGAGCCACCCACTTCCTGACCAAAACACTTCCGCGAGTAAGTACCGAAATGAGCCTTCATGTACTCGCCTACAACCTCAAACGAATGATGAGCATCTTCGGCATTGCAGGACTGCTTGAGGCGATCAGGGCGTGAATCCAGCCGCTTGGCTCGCCAGTTAGCGGCTGTTTGGGCCGCTAACGCGGCCCAAGCAGCATTACGAACGTCTATGTAGCTGACTAGTGCTATTCGCGCTTCCGTCTGCTGGTTTCGCAGACAACGCCCGTCGTTCTCAACTTTCGACGTATTTAGTGCGTTTTCACACAGCCTGGACCCTCAGCGGACACCCGAACGATACTCAATATAAAGCGTGACACCAGCTCTAGACCGCCAGCCCTCTGGATGACTTCACAAAGGGTAGTCTGCCAGATAAGCGTGCAGATCCACTTCCGCAATCCCTGGGGCTCCGGCGTCAAGCCAAAACTCAAAGTCAGAAGGATATGACGCCAAAATTTTTCCGCTCCATTGCTGAGGAGATTTTTCATGCCCAAATATAGATACGAATCGCAGGTGATGAACAACCAGAATCCAATTGCGCCTCAGCTCTAGCGCATTTGATACGCCCTCCGACGCATCAGTCAGGTAGGGGGACTCACCTTCGACGAATGTCAGTAGATCTTTAGCCCGGCCGGCTTTCATCATCGCTTTGATCAACTTGATTTTTTCCACAGTTTCAACCGTTCCCGAGAGTGGTTTGTTGAGTTTTTTGATTGAAACCTGTCGATGATCCCTTCTAGCAGATCACATCCATGAACGATACCTTGTCCGCTCCGGAGGTGAACGACAGTCCGCTCTTGGCCGGTATCTGCCCTTCTTGAAGGGTAACTGTGTGGCTGTGGGTGAGCTTGATGGGACGAGCCTAAGAGGGGGGCATGTTCCCCTCTCCTGCAACACGCTTAGCTGCTGGAATACGAGGTGTTCCGACTATTTCTATTCGGTGTAAAGCTCCTGAAAACCATATATTCCGTGGCCTTCAGCGTTTATGGTGCACCGGGAGCCTGTGGAGCACCGGATTGAGGAGGGTTGAGTTATTCATTCATCCCGCCGCCCTTTATCTGGGGTACCAACAGCGGGTAATGGTGGTGACCACAGGGGCACCTCTTCCCCTGACACCTCAACAGCTTCAATGATAGCTGTGCAAGGGCTGGGGGGCCTGGCCATCTACTGACCTACTACCCAACCGGAGACGGAACCCCCTATAGCCACTTGAATCTGAAAAAACATCGGGGTTCGAATTACCCCAATCCAAATCACCTTCCAAAGGACCCATGAGTAAGGCCGACGGGTCGTGTGTTGCCTGCTGTCTGCGCGTTTGGAGGAGGGATGGGAGGCGTGTGGCGAACCCCTCTGCTGATCGCTGAAGGCGCCCAATGCGACGGGGTGATGGGGGTTAAAAACCGATACCCCTCAAAAAACGGTGTTCCAGGTGTTCCAGGTGTTCCGCCAAGGCTGAAAGCCAAGTATTTCGTGGCTTTAAGCCTGGAACACCTCTTTGTTTTAGCTGGAACACCACGTGTTCCAAGGAAAAAAGGTGTTCCAGTTTGATGGAGTGTTAATTCAGTCCGAGAGCCGCCCTCAGCTAACGGTAAGGTTGCGCCAGGAATGATTAGTATGAGGACAGACGTAGTACTGAAAGCCATGGATTACGGCTCAACGGACGTTTGATTCTTCTCTCTCAGCAGCGTTGTCATCGGGGCTACCTACCTTCATAAAGGCCACCACGCCTGGGCTGCAAAAATTGAAAGGTTGACTCCGTCCAACAGGCCGCTTTGACCTAGGCGTAATGCTGCATTCGATTTAGGTTTGGTACCTGCTGATTGTCGTATGGCGGAAAGCCAATCGTGAAATTTTTGTTACAAGGTTCGGAGGCGTTACCCGCGAGCCGTCTAGGTATAACGGTGCCGATACTGGGTAGGGGCAAGACGATATTGATTCGGGGCGACTGAATGCTAAATCTGGTTTCGTGGGGTTGAGTAACCTGAACTTCATCTGTGAAGGCAATGATGCGGGCAAGCGGAGTCAAAAATTCAACCGCTGTGCTCTATCGAAGGCCTCCATTGAAGGAGGCAGGAGGGTCAGTCACACTGCAAAGTTGACAGTGGTGCTGTTAAAGCTTTGGCAGCACGACATTTTGGATTGTCCCGAACCTAGGTATTGATAAGGAAAGAGCATGCCGTATTTGATTGGATTAACTTCAGAGCCTGGAAAGGTTGTTGGTCTAGTATTCGATCCAAAAATTGATGGGCGGTTGTCTGCTTTAATCGGATCGGGGGAACCGCTGACTCCTGAGTTGAGGGCTGCTATTCCAAGCGTTCTGAGAGTTTCCGAGCTTGAGAGTGGAGGAGTGCCGGGAATTATTGGGTGGAATATCGGCCCTTTTGTTATCTGTCAGCGTCTGCGCGATATATTGGAAGAACTTGAGCCTGGCAGGCATGATTTTTTTCCTATTGAGGTTCGTAGCTTCCGGCAGGGCGTTGATGAGAAAATATTTGGAACGTATTATCTGATACTCGGACTTGTTAGTGTTGATGCGGTTGTTATTGAGCAAACAACCTTTACTAAAGGGTTTGGAAGAGAAGGTTATAAACGGAGTGCTCGCTTCGATCACGAGAGATCGGCTGTATGTACATTGGATGCTCGGATTATCGAGGGGCATCATTTTTGGAAGTTACCACGCGAGTTTGGGAAAACGCCGGACCATCCCGGTCGCTCGGTATCAGGTTACTTTTGCTCGGATGAATTGTGGAATCGTATTAAGCAAGAGCATATCGAGGGGTGGGATGTCATAAAAAAATGTGCTGTGATTAACGGCTAATTTTGATCTCCACGCTTCGAGATATGGCTTCATATATTAATTATAGGGATATTAAAATGGCAGCCAATCTTGATCTCGATAAACTCGGTTTTGTTGATGTTAAATCTCTACCGTCAGTGGCTGTCCACGCCACGGATGGGGACCATACTGTTACCTATGCACGTCATCACGTGATAGCAAACGAAATATTCAAAACGTCTGAATTTCTTCAAGCGCTGCAAGATAATAAAGGTCTATGGGACCAAGTCAGCTTTAAAACCAATGGCGTCGCGCTGGTTGATACAATTGATGAAAAAAAAGCTACCACGGCAACTAATCGCGAGGTGGTAGGCGGAGCTGCACATACCGGGTATCACAGTGGTTACAATGCGGACCAAAAGCGTATCTTCGATGCATTCGACGATGCGTACCGAGAGTTACGCGGAACTGGCAATTGGGGGGCATACGGCTCCGAAACTGGTTGGCTGACGGCGCAGGCGAAAGTGGTTCATGGTTACGCCGCATTTTTAAAAGCAGAGCTGGTAAATCCAAACTCAGGACTCAAACTTCATACCTCAGATGGCAGTCGCTTGGACGCAACGTCAACTGAACTATGGGCGAAGTTTTCCAACACGTTCTTCGATGTTGATACGTTAACCTTTAACCCCGCCATCACCAGCCACCCAGCCTATATTACCGGGAGTCAGTTTGCCCCAGGCTCACATGCAGGCGCCGGCGCTCTGGATGCCACCCCGGGCTCTAAAAGCGCGCTGGACGTTTCAACCTTTGCCTCCAGCGCTGATGTCGCCAAGGCCATGGACAGTCAATTAGGCATCAAAGCTTCAACGCCTTCGGTCTTCGCCAAGGCTCAAATACACCAATCAGTCGGAATAGTAAAAAAAGGCCACAGCACCGCCATTGTTGCACTCACCGCAGCTGGGCTGGTCACCATGGTCTTCCATCAGCAAGAGGCGATGGCCGCCGAGCTCAATCGTCCTGTTTCGTTCGATGACGCGCGCAAGGCCTTGGGTCTTGAACTCGATGAAAAGGCGCTGCGTGAAGTGGCTGGCGAGGCGGCGTTCGATATTGGCGTGAGCCTGGCATTGCCGTTTGGTTGGGCCAAGCACGCGTGGGATTTGCTGTTGTCTGGCGAAGACATTATCGGCGTGATCCGCCTGTACGGTCAGCTCTATCCGAATGACAGCTCTATCCAACAGTTGAATACCTTTGCCGACAGTATCGAACAGGCACCGGCCTATGAGGCCTACAAAGAAAACAAGGAACAGCTCAAGGCCTGGCTCTCCAATCAACTCAATGGCTCAACGAACCACAACGGCAGCATTCTGGATGTGGCTACTGACCCCTCGACGCTCAATCCGTCCAACCTGAACCTTGGCGGTACAGGCGGCGGACAGGGTTTGCTGCAGTCTGGCGCAGGTTACGCGGCGACCATGCTTGAACGCTATGTGAACCGTGACGGTATCGAATTCGTCTCGCCCAGCAACGTGGTGACCGGTGGCACCCGTCCCGGTAATGGCAGTGTCAACGATCTGGCTGCACAGATGGCCGCGCTGCGGGCCCAGACCCAAAGCGCGGGCTCGATGGGTGAAGAGGGGATGGGCTGGGAGATGCCGACCCCGGCCAGCGGTAATCATGGGGTAGTGACTCAGAATGGGAAGAGCTACAACGCCACGCTGTACTTTGATGCTCAAGGTAACTGGATTGGTTTTACCCCGGATGCAGGCCAGGTGGGCACAGTCAAGTTTGCGGATGGGCGAGAATTCGAATTAAACAGCTCCCAAACGATATTGGTGGGTGAAAATGCCTCCAATGCCAACGGTGGGGTGAGTGCCGATGGCTGGTGGGTTGTCGAGAGTGACTACGTCGCGGCGTTATTGGACGCCAAGCAGGCTGCCGATACGGTGGCGGATACCGACCCGATTGTGCTCGATGGCGGCGGTGATGGCGTGCGCATCGGCGTGGGGCAGATAGACTTCGACCTTGATGCCGACGGTGTCGCAGAGCGTTTGCCTTGGACCGCTTCCACAGATCCGATTCTGGTCCTCGACCGCAATGGCGATGGACGTATCGCCAATGGCACCGAACTTTTTACCCTGACCGCACAAAGCGCCGGAGCTCGTCCAGCCCTGGCAACGCTTGACTCCAACGGCGACGGCAAGCTGGATGCTACGGACAAACAATGGTCCGCACTGCGGCTGTGGGCCGATCGCAATCAGGACGCTTACGCCAGCGCTGGTGAGCTGTCCAGCCTGGCAGATCTCGGAATCCAATCCATCAACCTGACGCCAATCTCAGGCGCGGTGGCCGGGCAAACTAATGTCAAAGGCGTAGTCGCCACCTACACCAATGGGACGACCCGTACCCTTTGGGATGTTGACCTTTCGCCGCATGCACCTTCGGGCAAACCGGTGACTGCCTCGTATGCAGCTGGTGTCGACAAATCCGTACTCGGCGAGCAAGCCGCATTGGTCGCCAAGAGTGCGCTGGGCGTGCGCCTTGACCTCAATGGTAGCGGCGCGACCCAGGCGATCGGCCACGTGGGTAACGACACGCTGATCGGCACCTCAGGCAATGATTGGCTGATCGGCGGCCAAGGATCCGACAAATTTCAGGGTGGGGCGGGCAGCGATCTGTTGGTCATTGACCATTGGGACCGCCAGGTGGATATCGATGGCGGAGCTGGCATCGATACGGTGTTGATCGCGGACGACAGAGGCGTGTCCCTGAACCTGTCCCAGGCCAATATCGAGGTGGTCTACGGCGGCTACGGCGCGGATGTGCTGATTGGTGGCGGTGCGGATAACTACTTTATCGAAGGTGCTGCCGGTGATGACTACATCCGTGGCGGCGGCGCTGACGATGCGCTGTCGGGCCAGGATGGCAATGACGTTGTCTATGGCGGTTCCGGCGATGACCTGATCCGTGGTGGCCGTGGCAATGACCAACTGTTCGGTGAGGCCGGCGGCGATGTGCTTGACGGTGGCGCTGGGGATGACCTCATTGATGGCGGCGCCGGTGACGACATCATCATTGGCTCAGGCGGTAACGATGTCATCGACGGTGGGGCCGGCATCGACCTGATCCAATTGTCGGGCAGCCTGTCGCAATACCGTTTTGTTCGCACCGCCAGCGGAGCCTATCAGATCACCGACCTGGTGGCTGACCGTGACGGCACGATGCTGCTGAACAACGTCGAAAGCTTTGCGTTCAAATCCGGCACAGCAATGACCGCCCTGGCGCTCGGACTGGATGCTCCGCTGCCCGTGGACGACCGAATTTCCATAGCGGCGGGTGGCCCGGTGACTATCGCGGTGGCGAGCCTGTTGGCCAACGATTTGGATTTCCAGCACCTGGATGCGGCTCAGTTGAATATCAATTGGGTTGGCGACGCTGTCGGTGGAACGGTCCGACTCAGCTCGGATCGTTTGAGCGTGACGTTCACCCCGACGGCTGGTTACAGCGGACCGATTGAGTTCAGCTATCGCGTCAACGATGCACAGGGCAATGCAGCGCCAATCATCGCGAACACGGGCGACAGTACGCTGCAAGGCGAGATGAAAGCCCGAGTGCTGTTGGTGCCTTTGGGAGCTCCCAGCGATCCGGATTACGTCAAGCAATGGTACCTGGGGGCTGTGGGTGTCGGAGCCGCCTGGGAGCACGGTTATACAGGCAAGGGCGTCAAGGTACTGGTGCTGGAGCCTAGCGGTGAGTTTGCGTCGGATCGCCAGGCCGCCGATCTCAATCATCCCGACCTGGTCGCCAACAAGAGTGGCAGCTTCAGCGACACCTGGGTACATGCGACGCACGCGACCATGGTAGCCGGTGTGATCGGCGCGGCTCGTAATGGCATTGGCGGCGTGGGCGTCGCTTACGATGCGACGCTGGATGCCAAGGGGTTTATTCCGTTCTCCAACCCGACGGCGACGGTGGCGCGTTTTCGCGAAGACCTGATGTCGATGCAGTACTACGACGTCGTCAACAACAGTTGGGGGCAAAGCAACCCTGATCAGTTTGGTTGGTACGCCGGCCTGACCGCAGGTGACCCCGCGCTATTGATGCAAACCCAGGCGGAGTTTACCGCCCAGCGAATCGCGGCCACACAGGGCCGTCAGGGTCTTGGCACTGTCATGGTGTACAGCGCCGGGAATGACCGTGCCAAGGGCTATGACGCCGGGCTCAGCACGCTGACCAGCAACGAATACAGCATTACCGTTGGCGGGGTGAACTTGATTGGCAATGTGGGTGGCAGTACCCAGCCATCCCGGCCATTCAGCAATCGCGGTGCCAATATTCTGGTGTCTGCGCCGGCCTCCAACATCATGACAACCGGTGTCCAAGTTGAGACTGCAGATGGCAACAAGATCGGCAGCACCAGCGCAGAGACGCAGGGAACATCATTTGCAGCGCCCATTGTGTCGGGTATCGCCGCGCTGATGTTGCAGGCCAACGCCAAGCTGACCTACCGAGACGTGCAGACGATTCTGGCCTTGACGGCCCGCAAGGATATGGGCACCGGCACCGTTTCGGGCACCACTTGGTCGAATAACCGAGACCTCGGCTGGAATGGTGTCGGCATGCACTTCAGCGACGACTTCGGCTTCGGCATGGTCGATGCGTCCGCTGCCGTGCGCATGGCAGAAACCTGGACGCCGGGCTCCTCCACCGCTGAATACACGAACTCGGTGGCGGCGCAGGCGGATGCATTGCCGGACATGGGACAAAGAACTCTGTCGTTCTTTGTCGACAAACACGTGGGGGCCGAGCAAGCGCTATTGCACCTGAGTGTGGGCCATACGCGCTGGAGCGATCTGGTGGTGACCCTGATTTCCCCGTCCGGCACTCGCAGCGTGCTATTGGATCGGCCTGGCCTGGCCGGGCACATTGCCAATCCCTCGGGGGGGACGCTACTGGACGTAGACCTGATGAGTGTGCAGTTCCGAGGTGAGGACACCTACGGTAACTGGCAGTTGGTGATAGAGGACAAGGCCGTCGGCGCTGCGGGGTTGGGTGGAGTGAGTGCTAGCCTGCAGGTGGCGGGTACTGCCCAGGACGGCGTAAAGCACTATGTCTTGACCGACGAGTATGCCGGCAACTGGCGGATCGATCCGGTGTCCGGCCCCTCTGAGCTGAACGCCGCCTCCGTCAGCAGTGCTGTACGCATTGACCTCTCCGGCGCCACAACAAGTCTGGTGAATGGACAGACTTTGACGGTCATGCCCGGAGTAGATCGGGTGGTGGGCACCGATGGCAACGACACGTTGCTGGGGGCGGATAGGGACGAAACCTTGATCGGTGCGCGTGGCAACGACACCTTGACGGGAGGCGATGGCAAGGACCGATTGGAAGGTGGACAGGGCAGCGATGTCCTAGACGGCGGTGCGGGCAAGGATTTGCTGGTGGGCGGTGTGGGCGACCGCCTAACCGGGGGCACCGAAGCAGACATTTTCCTGATTGAAGACGACGGTCCTGGCACCGTGACGATTGTTGATTTTAATATTGCCAGCGGCGACTCATTGGTATTGCGTGGTAAGGATCGCCTAAGCACCAGCAACGTCAGCCAGGCGGTGCAGGCAGACGGCCTGCACTTGAGCTACCAGGGCCAGGGTGGCACACGCAATGTTGTGTTGCAGGGCGTCAAGCAGGCCTTGACCGACACACAACTGAATTGGATGTCAGCCAGCGGTGAGGTAAAGATCAACCCGGCATCCGACGGGGTAACTACCAAAAACGTTATCTATGTGTCACCCATTCCCGTAGTCGGTCGTAAGAAACCCTATTCACGAGACGGCCTGACCGTGACGGAAAACGGCGTCTATTTCAACGGTGTGGTCAGCGGCGGCGTGGTGTCTTATCACAACGGCGATCGAGTAAGTTTCAACCCGACGTTGATCCAGGAGCGTCAGGCCGACGGTAGTTTGCTGAACCTTTATTTAGTCGACGGTCAATCCTATACCCTGGAGCAACTGGCCTATTGGTTTGAGGTTCAGGGTGTGACTTGGGGGCCGCAGGGCACCGGCGGGGATGACCTGATGCTGGTGGGCCGCTCTGTGGTGAGTGCTCCCGTCGGTTTGTCGGATAAATGGCTCAAAGCTCTCACGGACAGTCTCCGGCTATTCGACGCTGGCGGCGGAAATGACGAGGTGATTGGCGACGATTCGGCTGATCGAATGCTCGGCGGCAGTGGTGACGACATCCTGACCGGTAATGGCGGCGACGATGAACTCGATGGCGGAACCGGAAAGGACTTTTTGTACGGCGGTGCTGGTCAGGACAAGCTGAGCGGCGGCGACGGCGACGACCGGCTGGAAGGGGGCGCCGGTGGCGACATTCTTGAGGGCGGTAAGGGTGACGACACCCTGATCGACGTGTCCGGCGGCGACACCCTGTCCGGTGATGACGGCGATGACATTCTGCAAGGCGTTGCGGATATCGGTGCCGAAGTGGTGTTGTTAACCAATGACGCCGTTGGTGGTGTGCGAATTGCTGGCCCCAGTTCGGTCATACGCGGCGGTGCCGGTAAAGACACCCTTACAGGCAGCGGCATGCTTGAAGGCGGCGACGGCGACGACACGTTGACCGGCTCGGGCTCGCTGTGGGGCGGCGCGGGTAACGATATCCTCACCACCCGTGGTGGCTTGCTGTACGGCGGTACTGGCGCTGATCGGTTTGTGTTCGCGGCCGGCTACAAGACGTCGGTAATCGCCGATCTGGAAAGCCTGGATACGGTGGAGTTTCTCAACGCCGGCAGCTTGCAGTTGCGGACGACGGCGACCTATTCAAGCAGTGACGTCAATACTTTCTCCGCCCGCATCAGCCTGATCAACAGTGACGGTGTGCGTGTGGTGCTGGCGTTGCCGTTCACCTTCAGCGTTGACCGGCTGGCTGCCGGCAATATCGACCTGCTACCTGGCAACTTCCAGTTCCAGGGCGTCCCGCGCCCGTCATTGCTGCTCAACGGCCAAAATCTGACCCAGGGCGCAGACATCATCGTGCAGGAGCGCCTTGGTACCACCTCGTTCAGCACCCTGGGCGGTGACGATATCGTGTTCGCCCGCAAGGCCAACGGCCTGACCATCGACACCGGTGACGGTGCTGACACCCTCTACGTGCTCGCCGGTGGTAACCGAATCGACAGCGGCGCGGGTGATGACCGTATACAGATGCTTGCCAGCAGTTCGACCGGCGTCGATACGCTGATCGGTGGGCTGGGGAATGATGCGATCACTGCAGGTAGCGCCGGGGCCATTATCTACGGCGATGACCTGGCGGGCACTCAATCGGGCAACGACACACTGCTCGGCGGTGCCGGGGATGACACTATCTACGGTGGTGGTGGTAACGATAGCCTGCAAGGCAACGCTGGCAAGGACACCCTGGATGGCGGTGCCGGGGACGACGTGCTGGATGGCGGCGACGGTGATGACCGACTGAACGGCGGCGTAGGCATCGATACGCTGATAGGCGGTGTCGGTGATGATGAGCTACGTGGCGATGCCGGTGACGATGTGCTGGCAGGCGGTGCGGGCGCCGACAAGCTTTATGGGGGCGCAGGCAACGACAGGCTGACTGGCGGCGCGGGAGAAAACTCGCTGTACGGTGAGGAGGGGGACGACTTGCTCTACGGGGGCGAGTTTAACGACGAACTGTATGGCGGCGTTGGCAACGATACGCTGATTGGCGGCGATGGAATTAATGTCTATGAGGGCGGCGCAGGAGACGATGTCATCATCGCACGCTCCGGCACCGACACGATTCGCGTGGGCACAGGATCTGGTAATGACACGGTGTGGGCGTTGTCAGCGGCCGACACCATCCTGTTTACGGACCTGAACCTGGAAGCCGTCAAATTCGAATTGTTCCACGAAATACGCGGGAAGATTTCCTGGGGAAACAACTCGCTGAACCTCAAAGACTTCTCCGATGACACCACAGTGGTGTTTGCCAATGGTGTGCGCAAGAAACTGAGTGATTTTGAGCCGAAGAATGATGGTTATGTGCCTGTGGATTTCGGCTGGGTTGCGGTTTACGACACCGGGTTGGTAGGCGACAAGAGCAAGCTCAGTGCCTATGCCGGCACCGCAGGTGATGATCATTTGTATGGTGGACCGATTCTTTCAAACGAAGCGGCCTACTGGTATGTGGTCGGGCGTGAAGGCAACGACGACTTGGCGGCAGGTGGCTCAGGGGCTGTTTTGGATGGAGGGGCCGGGAACGACAAGTACCTGGCCAGCAATGGTGCCATGGTGATTCGGGGCTCCTATCAGAGCGTAGGCGAAGACACACTCGTCGTGTCAGATAATACCGCGGAGACCCTGCTCTTTTATCGTGTAGGCAATCCGTTGCAAGGTAGTTTGACTGGCTACCAAAGTACGGTTCTTCGGGAGGGGACAACGGAGCTACAGAGTTACCTTGGGATGACTGATGATCCGTTGCGGTTCGGATTCAAACCGCAGAGTGATCAGAGCATACGGTCCTTCGACACACTGCGCGTGCAGTCGCGAGACGGCAAAATAACGATGGATATCGTGGGCTACTTCGCCGATGGCGTCCAGCACAACAACGTCAAGAATATCTCGTTCACCTCAATCCTTGATGACCAGGGCAAGGCCATTACCATGGACCTCAATGCGTTACTACTGAGCCATGGTCGCATGACACGAGTCGATCCCGGTCAACAAGGTCTTTACAATATCACTTCGGGACAGAGTCTTTCCTTGGCCGGGTTCAACCTGGGCAATAGCCGCAAATCATCCATGGTTATGGGGGCTGAGGCTAGCGAATACTTAGAAGGTCGATTCAGTTTTCGTCTGGGCAATATCAAAGTGCCTACATCCGGCAGCCCGTCGTCGGAGTATGACTATACCTCCGGTGGCAACGATCTTTCGGCAAGCCAAACCACCTTTGGTACTGCACCCTCTTACTCCTTGCTTGACTCCAGTTCTTACAGGGATGTGGTGGGGCAATCGGACGTTTTGCTGGGCAATGGTGGCGACGATACACTTTGGGGGGGCGGTGCTTACCTGGAGCGAACGTGGCTAAGTAATGGAAAGCGTCAGCGCGATACTTCGACCACGTTAAGCACGGAGCGCTGGTCGAGTTCAGTTTATCAAAGTGACGGGTTCCTCTTATCCGATCCCAAATACAGAGAATCACCCAGCGGGTCCTATAAACTGCGTGATTATCTGAACGGCGGCGACGGCAACGACACCTACCTCTATCGCAAAGGCGATGGTGGCATGACGGTCATGGCCTTGATCGGCACGGCGGGGGCGGGGGCTAGGGGCCAAGATCGCTTGAGGATGGAGGGTTATAAGAGCAAAGAGGTCACGGTCGAAGTCCTTTATGATGGGGCCCTGCGTATCTCGGGAGGAGGCGCCAGCTCTCTGGCCGCAGATGTCATTATCGAAAAGGGCGAGAATGGCGAGCAGCAGGTCGAATCTGTCGTATTCGACGACGCCACTGTATCAATCGGTATGTTGATCTCGGCAGCGGGCGTTATAAACCCAAGTACGCGCCCTGCGCCTGCAGATGTGGATATGCTGGCTGATAGCGTGCGCAACCTCCAGGGAGTAATGGCCGAGGCGAATATAAACCTCGGCACGGCGGCTTCGGAAACTATCCAGTTGAGCGGCAATGTCTACGCACGTGGCCGCGAGGGTGCGGATACCTATGTGTTTGATCGGGCCAACCTTGGTTTTGCCGTTGTGCAGATGGATCGAGGAGATAGAGTCGTAGAGCGAGGTGCGAGCGCCGATACGGTAGGTCTGCTGCGCGACGACGCCAACAATCGTCATGCTTGGCAGTTGGGGCGTCTTGACCCAACACGCGCCAAGGACGGTAAGTTCTCTCTGAACGCCTGGATACCTGTATCCGCAGACAACGAACTGGCCAGTGACATTCTGCTCACCTTTGAAAAGACCCAGGCCGACGGTTCGGTCTTTACCAGCTACATGGTGCTGGCGGATGTGATGGGTGCTAATGGCACCTTTTTTGATCCCTTCTTTGATGCAACCTACAGGCTTGACGGTTGGCTTGGGTCCCAAAATCAACCAGTGGTCGGGACCATGGGCTCCGATGCCCTCGGGACACCTTTTTCCGGTGGCACCGTGTATGGGCGAGGCGGCAATGATGTAATTTCCGGCGGCTATAACAGCGATGATCGGTTGTATGGCGGTAGTGGTAACGATGTGCTGTATGGCGGTACCCGCAATGATGAATTGTATGGCGGCGATGGCACGGACACGCTCTATGGAGGAGAAGGCGATGACATGCTTGTCGGAGGAGCCGGGAACGACTATCTGGCGGGTGGGGTCGGCGACGATACCTATATTTGGGACGATGCCAACCTGGCCAATGAAATCCATGAAAATGCTGGTGAGGGCAGCGATACGATCCAGACTTCAGTGAATCTGGACCTAGGCAAATTTGCCAGCATCGAAAATGGACAACTGACTGGCGACAAAAACCTTACGCTCACCGGTAGCGAAGGTGGTAACCGCTTGTTAGGCAATGGTCGGGGCAGTCGTCTTATAGGCCTTGGTGGCAATGACGTATATGTGATCAACGGTCCGGACGCCGTCATTGAGACTGTCAATGGGGGTTACGATACGATTCAGACCAGCTTGAGCGTGCTACAACTGGCGGCGAACGTCGAAGCTCTGGTCTCTATGGGGATCGGCCTGCAATTGACCGGTAACGGACTGGCTAACGAACTGCACGGCGATGCCGGTAGTAATGCTCTGTATGGCCTAGCAGGCGACGATCTGTTAAATGCCGGAATGGGTGATGACACGCTCAACGGTGGTCGCGGAAACGACCTGCTGTATGGCGGTGGCGGCAGCGATACTTATGTGTTCAATCGCGGCGATGGTCAAGACCTAATTATCAACGGACTTACCGGCGTGACGCTGCAGACCGGGACGTTATTGTTCGGTAATGATGTCAACGCTCGCCAACTCTGGTTCAGTCGCTCGGGCGATAATCTGCTTGTCGAGGTCGTGGGTACAGAGGATCGGGTCACTCTGAGAGACTGGTACGCCAATGCAGCTAATCGGCTTGAACGGATTTTGACGGGCGATGGCGTGGCGCTATACGAGATTGATGGCCTGGTACAAACCATGGCTGCGTATCGGGCGGCGCACCCGGAATTCAATCCACAGGTCGGGTTTGAAGGTCCTGATGACGCAACTTTGCGCTCGGTGCTTGCGGCTGCCAGTGTTCCCCGAAGTGTCGTGGTACAAGGGCCCCCTCAAGGAAGTCCTGTCGCCGATACCATGCAGGGCACATCGGGTGATGACGTCTACTACGTTGATCATCGCGATGACAAGATCATCGAGGCGCCGAGTGCCGGCACCGATACAGTCGTCGTATCTTCCCAGGCGTTGGTCCCTTTGCCGTATTACACCCTGCCAGAGAATGTAGAGAATGGGCGCATCCTAGGGACAACGGGTATGACCCTCTGGGGCAATGCGTTGGCGAATGTCCTTTATGCCGGGGATGGGGACGACCAACTAATTGGTAGTACTACCGCGAGTGACGTGCCTAACAACGATACTGTTAGTTATCAATATGCAAAGTCGGCGATCACCCTCAATCTGACCTTTGACCACTACGCACCAGAGGTGACAGGTGGGTCTGGCAAGGACGAGCTGCTTTACATCGATAATGCGATTGGGAGTGGCTACAACGATACGATTACGGGAAATGCAAAGGGAAATACTATCGACGGTGCCAGTGGCGCTGACTGGATGGCTGGTGGCAACGGCGACGATACCTACGTGGTCGAAAATGCTGGTGACATTGTCATAGAAAACCGGAATGCCGGCACGGATACAGTCAACTCCTGGCTCATCAATTACATCCTGGCTGACAACGTCGAAAACGCTCGTATCTTGCAATTGGGCAAGACCTGGTTGACTGGTAATGACTTAGCCAATGTCATTTACGCGAGCCAGGACAGCAACGTGATGGATGGCGCGGGAGGCAGCGACACTGTCAGTTATGAAAACATGACCTCGGCGGTGGTGGTTAGCCTGGACCTTGCCAGCGACCAGCAGACCGCTGGTTCTGGTAGCGATACCTTGATCTCCATTGAAAACTTGGTCGGCACTCGTTTTGACGACGTACTGACCGGCAATGCGGGGAACAACCGGCTCGATGGCGGGCTCGGGGCCGATACTTTGCGTGGTGGGCTGGGTGATGACACCTATGTTGTGGATAGCAGCAATGATGTGGTGATCGAACTGACCGATGGCGGTGTGGATACCGTGCTCTTATCTGTCGATCAATACACCTTGGGGCAAAATATTGAGAACGTGCAGATCCTTACAACAGGCAGGAGCAGCCTTACTGCCAATGCCCTGGATAACCGGATTGACGCTACGGTCGGGGATAATTTTATCGACGGTGCCGCCGGCACGGATACGGTGTCTTACGCCAATTCTACGGGCGGCGTCGTACTCGATCTTGCCTTGACCGCTATCCAGGCCACAGGAGGTTCGGGCAACGACACTTTGCTTAATGTCGAAAGCCTGGTGGGCAGCCAGTTCGCCGACAAACTCAGGGGGAATAACCAGGCCAATACTATGTACGGCGGCGAGGGCAGTGATTGGCTGGAGGGGCGCGATGGGGACGATATTCTGTCCGGTGGCGCTTTTCATGACACCTTGATAGGTGGACTCGGCAACGATACCTACCTGTTTGGTCGGGATGATGACAGCGATCATATTGTTGAAAATGATGCAACGCCTGGTAATACCGACATCGTGCGGTTCGGTGCCGCCATCCTTACCAGCCAGCTCTGGTTCAGCCGTGAGCAGAACGACCTGAAAGTCGCGATCATTGGTACCGATGACTATCTGCGGGTGGGTGACTGGTACCTTGGGTCGCAGTATCGCGTGGAAAAATTCCAGACCGCTTCGGGGGCAATCTTGTTGGCGAGTCAGGTCGAGGCGCTGGTTCAGGCCATGGCCAAGCTGACGCCACCGACTGAAGGGCAGAAGCTCATGCCCAGCAGCCTTATGGCCGTGTTGAAGCCGGTACTCGATGCGAACTGGCAGAGCGGGCCTCCCCCACCGAGCGCTAATGACGGCGACGACACACTTGTGGGCGGGCCGGAGGCCGACTCACTATCAGGAGGCGCCGGCGACGATACCTTGATCGGTAATGCAGGCAACGACACCCTGGTGGGTGGCTCCGGTCGCAATACCTTGATTGGTGGGCAGGGGGACGATACCTACGAGGTTTCCAGCGTCGAAGACAAGGTTGTCGAAATGCCCAATGAGGGCAACGACTTGGTCCGTTCCTATGTCTCCTTTACGTTGCCGGAGAATGTCGAGCGAGTACTGCTGGTGGGAGATGGCGCTATTGATGCCATGGGGAACGATGCTGCCAATTCCGTGCTCGGCAATGGTGCCGCCAATACCTTGAGCGGCGCAGGCGGCAACGACATCCTTAATGGATTCGCGGGTAACGACACGTTGATTGGTGGTACGGGTGATGATCGGTACCTGATGGTGAGCGACTCCTTCGGGTTAGACCACATTATCGAAAACGATGCCACAGTAGGCAACGTAGACACGATTCTACTGGCTTCTGGTGGACGTACTGCCGACAAGCTTTGGTTCCGTCATGTAGGCGATGACCTGGAGATCAGCGTGATCGGGACTGACGACAAGGTAATTGTGGATGACTGGTACCTGGGCACTCAGCATCACGTTGAGAAAATTCAGGTCAGTTCCAAAGTCCTTCTGGATACCAAGGTAGAAAACCTGGTCAATGCCATGGCGGCGTTCACGCCTCCGGCAAGTGGTCAAACTACCTTGCCACCTGCTTACGCCACTGCCTTGGCGCCGGTGATCGCGGCGAACTGGCAATGAGGGGCGAGCACGAACATTCACGTCCCATGAAAAATCTCGATGAGCAGGCTGGCGTCGGCGGGAGCCCTCCCTCAGGTGAGGGCGTCGTCGATACCGGCCTTCTCTGTCTGGCCATGCTTGCTCGCTATCACCAGGTGGCAGTCGATATCGATCAGTTGGCCCATGAGTTTCGCGGCGATGCCGAGCGGTTCGGTGTGACCGAGGTATTGCTGGCGGCGAAAAAACTAGACCTACGGGCTCGAAGGGTGAGCACCCGAATTGAGCGTCTCGCTACTACCCCGCTGCCGGCGATGGGCTGTGACCGGGATGGCAATTTTTTCATCCTGGCACGGCATGACGCCGACAAAGTGTTGATCCAGGATCCTCGTCAACCAGGCCCCAGTGAATTGAGCCTGGAAGAGTTGCAACAACGCTGGGCAGGCGAATTGATCCTGATTGCTTCTCGCGCCTCCATCGCCGGCGACCTGGCGAAGTTCGACTTCAGTTGGTTCATTCCTGCCGTCGTTAAGTATCGCCGGTTGCTGCTGGAAGTGTTTGTAGTGTCCTTCGTTCTTCAGCTCTTTGCGCTGGTCACGCCGCTGTTCTTTCAGGTCGTGATGGACAAGGTGTTGGTGCACCGCAGTTTCACGACATTAGATGTGATTGCGGTCGGGTTGTTGGCGGTCGTCACCTTCGAAGTGGTGCTCAACGCGCTTCGCAGTTATGTGTTTGCCCACACCTCCAGCCGCATCGATGTGGAACTGGGTGCCAGGTTGTTCCGACACCTATTGAATCTGCCGCTGGCTTATTTCCGCGCCCGTCAGGTGGGCGACTCGGTGGCGCGGGTACGTGAGTTGGAAAACATCCGTTCGTTCCTGACTGGCAACGCCATCACGGTGGTACTGGACCTGTTTTTCTCCATTGTGTTCCTTGCCGTCATGACCTACTACAGCGTCTGGCTGACGCTGATCGTGGTGGTCTCGTTGCCCTGTTATTTCCTCTTATCCGTGGGTTTTACGCCGGCTCTGCGTGCGCGGTTGAATGAGAAATTCAACCGTGGTGCACAGAACCAGTCATTTCTGGTGGAGACCATCAGCGGTGTGGAGACACTCAAGGCCAGCGCCGTTGAACCGCAGTGGATACGTAAGTGGGACAACCAGTTGGCCGCTTACGTCAAAGCCGGGTTTCGTACCACCACTATCAGTACCGTTGCCAACGGCGGCGTGACGCTGATCAGCAAACTGGTCACCGTCGGCACCATGTGGCTGGGTGCGCGCTTGGTAATTGATGGGCAGTTGACTGTCGGCCAACTGATTGCCTTCAACATGCTATCGGGGAACGTCGCAGGCCCGGTGATGCGTCTGGCACAACTATGGGCGGACTTCCAGCAGGTGGGCATTTCGATGCAGCGGCTGGGAGATATTTTGAATACCCGTACCGAAGTGCATACCCCCAGGCCGGCATTACCGCCTGTGCGTGGCACGATCGAGTTCGACAAGGTCGAGTTTCGTTACCGGCCAGGTGCACAGTCTGCGTTGCGAGGGGTTAGCTTGGTAATCAAGGCCGGGGAAACGGTAGGGATCGTCGGACGCTCCGGTTCAGGTAAAAGCACCCTGACTAAGCTGGTGCAGCGCTTGTACCAGCCAGAACAAGGTCGTGTGCTGGTTGATGGAGTGGACATCTCGACCATTGACGCCAGTTCGCTGCGCCGCCAGATCGGCGTGGTGCTTCAGGAAAACGTGCTGTTCAGCCGGAGCATTCGCGAGAACATCGCGCTCAACGATCCCGGTACGCCATTGCAACAGGTCATCGCGGCGGCGCAGTTGGCCGGTGCCCACGAGTTTATCGCCGAGTTGCCCGAAGGTTACGACACGATGGTCGGCGAGCAGGGTTCAACGCTGTCGGGCGGTCAGCGTCAACGCATTGCTATTGCACGGGCGCTGCTTTCAAACCCCCGCATCTTGATCTTCGATGAAGCCACTAGTGCTCTGGACTATGAGTCCGAGCGCATCATCCAGAAGAACATGCGCCAGATCAGTCAAGGCCGGACTGTACTGGTAATTGCCCATCGATTGTCAGCGGTGAAGGATGCTCATCGCATCGTTGTCATGGAGCGCGGCGATATTGTCGAGCAAGGCACGCATGCCGAACTTATCCAACGAGAACGGGGGCATTACGCGGCCCTACATCGCATGCAACAGGGGTAGTGCATGGCTTGGGGACAGACTTTCAGCGCTTGGGGCGATTTGTACAAGCGCTATGCCAGCGTGTGGGCGGCCGCTTGGCGCGAGCGCAAATCCTGGGAGCGCAAGCGGCATTCCGCTGATGAGGCGGAGTTTCTGCCAGCGGCTTTGTCGTTGCAGCAGAAGGCGGTGTCGCCAGCGCCCAGAGTGGCAATGTGGTTGCTCATTACTTTTGCGGTATTGGCGGTGTTGTGGTCGGTCTTCGGCCGCGTGGACATCGTGGCGACCGCCCAGGGCAAGATCATTCCCAGCGAAGGTACACAGGTCGTACAGCCCATCGGTACGGCGACCGTTAAAGCCATCCATGTGCGCGAAGGGCAGTTCGTGCGGGCAGGGGATTTGCTGATTGAGCTCGACAGCACCATCACCGGGGCCGAACAGCAGCGCCTCGTCAACGAGTTGCAGACATGGTCCCTGCAGGTCGCACGCGCCGAAGCCATGCTCGCGGCGATTAACACAAAGCGCAAACCTGTGCTGGCGCAGATCAATGTCGATCCTCGGGCGTCGGCGGATATGCAGCGCCTGGTAGAAGCGGAGTTTTCGGCAATGCAGGCCAAGCAGTTCGGCATTGATGCAGAACTGGCGCGCCGGCAGGCCGAGCATCGCTCAACGCTGGCTCTGGTGAGTAAGCTGGAGAAAACCTCACCCATCGTTCGCCAGCGTGCCGAGGCCATGAAAGACTTGGCTGGCGAGCAATACGTGGCGCGCAATACCTATCTGGAACGCGAGCGCGAAAGTATCGAGCAAGAGTCTGACTTGGCTGTGCAGCGCAGTCGCTTGAAAGAAATCGAAGCCTCCATTGCGGAGGTCAGGCAGCAGCGTGAAACCCTTTGGGCAGATGCCCGGCACGCCAGCCTCGAACGTTTGAACGAGGGGAGTCAGTATATTTCTTTGTTGGAGCAGGATCTGGTCAAGGCTCGGCAGTCCGAGCACCTGACTCGGCTGACCGCGCCAGTGTCCGGCACTGTTCAGCAGTTGGCCGTGCGAACGCTAGGCGGCGTAGTAACAGAGGCTCAGCCGCTGATGCTGGTGGTGCCGGAAGAAAAGGTCCTGGAGATCGAGGCTTTCCTGGAGAACAAAGATGTCGGCTTCGTGCTGCCTGGGCAGGAAGCCGAGGTCAAGATCGAGACCTTCCCCTACACCAAATACGGCATCGTGCCGGGCACCGTGACTTCGGTCTCCAGCGACGCGATCAATGACGAAAAACGCGGCCTTATCTACTCCATGCGGGTCGCCATGGCGCGCTCAAGCATTACCGTCAAAGGCGCCGACATTCGTTTAACGCCAGGCATGGCCGTGACTGCCGAGATCAAGACAGGCCGGCGTCGAGTGATTGAGTATTTCCTCGATCCCCTGATGCAGTACGGCAGCGAAAGTATTCGGGAGCGTTGATGACTGACAGGAAAGGCGTCAGCGGCAGATGGTATTGGACGGTTCTGGCGCTTGCCGTGTTCTGCCTCGAAAGCCAGGCGAGTAACCATGCCACAGGCCTGATGGAGGTCTACGGGTTGGCTCTAGAGTACGACCCCACTTACCACGCTGCGATGAAGGAGCGTGATGCGGGTCTTGGGGAGCGAGCGATCGGTCGGGCTGCGTTGCTGCCAAAATTGTCGCTCCAGTACCAGAGCGGCCGTAATGAGTCCGAAGTCACCCAGCCTGGTTTTTTCGGTTCAACCACGACCGATCGCAGATACCGCAGTTATTCGTCCTCGTTGACGCTGGAGCAACCGATTATCGACTATGAGGCGATCTCGCGTTACTACCGAGGAGTGGCCCAGGCGCACCATGCCGACGCCCGCTTTCGAAGCCGCAGCCAGGAACTTGCGGTACGCGTCACTCAAGCCTATACCGAGGCACTGTATGCCAATGATCAGATCGAACTGGCCCAGGCCCAGAAGCGTGCGTTTGCTGAGCAGATGAAGCTCAATGGACGGCGTTTGCAAGTGGGTGAAGGCACCCGCACCGATATGTTGGAGACGCAGGCGCGCTACGATCTGGCGCAGGCCCAAGAGATCGAGGCGCAGGATAATGCTGATGCAGCGATGAGAGATCTGATCGCGATGGTCGGGCAACCTCTAAGTGCCCAGGACCTCGCACCCCTGGCCGTGACGTTCGAAATGCTGCCGTTAGAGCTCAACAGTTTTGAGGCCTGGCGTGACATTGCGCTGCTCAACAATCCGGAGTTGGCCTCGTTGCGCTACGCATTGGACGCCGCAGACGAGCAGATCGAACAAGCGCGTGCCGGCCACCTGCCTAAGGTCAGTCTTTATGCGACGGCGGGGCGGCAGAAGTCGAGTTCGGAGTCCACCTATGATCAGCGCTACGTCACTAACAGTGTGGGTATTCAGGTCAGCGTACCGATCTTTGCCGGTGGCGGTGTATCGGCAGCGGTGGGACAAGCCGTCGACAACAGTGGTCGGCTGCGCTATGAGAATGAAGCCAAGCTTAATGAAGTGATGAATGATTTGCGCAAGCAGTTCAACCTGTACAACAGCAGCTTCGCCAAAATGCGAGCTTTTCAGCTTGCCGTAAACTCTGCTCAGGAATTGACCGTGGCGATGAAAAAAAGCGTGGCGGGTGGGGAGCGCGTCAATTCCGATATTCTGGATGCCGAGCAGCGATACTACGATGCGCTACGCAATCTGGCCCAGGCGCGCTATGCCTATCTGATGTCGTGGCTGAAAGTACGATTCCTCGCCGGCAAGCTGTCGGATGTGGACATAAGTATCTTGGCACGGTGCTTTGATAACAATTCCGGGGTATGAATGTTTAGGCGGCAATAGATATTTAACGGCGCTGCTATTCATCTTATGTAGTCAGGCACTAGTCTTTCTAATTGGAAAAGTGGTATCGCCTGTTCAGTGACTCGGCTTCAGAGCGCGAGGTTGAGTTTATATTTTGTCAAAAAAGCTATCTAAAGTTGCTCGGTTATTATCGATAGGTTAGGTCTCTATATTGGTTATTCATGAGAGCGTGCTGGCAATGGCAACTCCACCAATAATTCCAAGCAGTTGTCCGGCAGGTTATGAGGTGAGTCGAGTCTCGCTTGCAGCTTATTGGCAAACCCTTGCGCTTCCTGTTTAGTACGAAAGCTCACAACACATTCGTCCAATTTCACTAGCCAGCTTGCCTCATTCGGTGACTGTTCGATTTTGATTTTCATCTGTATGCCCCATCCGTAAGAAACACGACTATAAATCAGCTTGTCGATGGAATACTCATAAATAAGCTTATCTCAAAGCGTTCGCCCGACCAAGGCACAACCCAACCTACAAAGCCTAGACATGATGTGTGCTTGAATTTGAGTGGACGCCAACCCTAGCTTTCAAAGCCGGTATTGAATGCTGCCAACACGCCTATTCTTGTACCCTTAGGGGGCAGAACACTCAGCTCGCTCAGCTTGGTGATCTGATTGCCAGCATCGCTCTCAACCAACACCTCAATGAAAACCTCGCCCACAAACGGATTGAAACCCTTACGCAAAACAGCACTGAAATGCAAAAGGTACATCAACCCTGTCGTTGGCCAGAGCTAACTCTCAAGCGATATGGTAGAAAGTCTGTTTTGAGATCCCAGTATACGCATGGCACCATAAAAGTAACTGATCGACCGAAAATTTTGTTACCTGCGTTATTCTTCTTGGATATCTTCGGCTCCGCTGATAAACACCTACTATCGCGGACTCTCCGCCGCGTCGACGCTCCGGTGATGGAGGCTGAAAAGGGTGGTCGTGTTGTTTAGCGTGGCACAGCCAAGCAGCACTAATCCGTTTACGAACACCCAGGCCATCAGGATGAAATTTCATGAAACATGACGGCTTGGGTGTCTGCCTGGATGTTCGTAGGTTAAATAAGTTGTAGTCATCTCTAGTTGAATAAAGAGTGTAAGATGCCGGCTATGGTATGTAGCTAGAATGGTGGGTTTCAGCTAATAGCCTTGCACATTGGCCTTCACTCGATCAAAACGTCGTGCCGCAAGATCCTCAGCATCAATCCAGAACTGTATCTCGCCACAATCACAGAAAATGAAGTCAACCCCGGAGTCGCTAACTAATTGGAGCAGTAGAATATCCTGGGAGCTTTGCCTTTCAAAGTTTTGCGACGTTGGTGCATGGCCTAGCATTTGATGGTGTAAGGCGCTGATGTTGCGCGCCGGCGCTTTAGCGAATGCCCCGAGATCAGTAGATATCATTGAATGCGCACTTTCTAGGCGGTTCATATATTCGACTGGAACCACAGATGAAGCCTGGCGCGAGCCGCCACAGTGGTTCACAGCGCTTTTCATACCGTGCTCAAGGGATTTGCTAGCAAGATAAAAAATATCGAAAAGGTCGTCGCGACCTAAGTGGACAAGCCACTCTCTATACTCCTTTGCTTCGGCGGTGCCCATGGCCGTACCAAGACCAGATTTCTGTGCACGATGCACCCAAACTAAAGCTTGGTTGGCAATAATCTCGAATTTAACCAAGATCTGTTCAGGCGCGTCGACTGATTGCAGTCGTTTTCCTTTTTCAATAACACTTTGAAAGTACTGAATTTTTTCGTTTGCCAAGTGAGCCATCGCTCGAGCGATACGTTCTGCAATTATCCAAGCTTCGGGAAACTCCGCTGACGCGTTACTTCTGTCTGGTAGCTTTAAAAAGCTTTTACCGTTTCGGTCGAAGCAATATTCACCCCAGTTCGGGCGTAGAGAACCGTTTAACCGACCTGTGACTCTAACAACCTCCGCGGCTCGAGCCCGGCCAACGATGTTCCGGTATTCATTGCTTGTTGCCGCATCACTAGGCTCTGTGAGCAGGGGAGGCCAGGAGCGAATGGTTTTGAATTGTAATGGCCAAGCCGGGTGGTTAGATGCCTTAGGCTCCCCTGGCAACCTCATTTGACTCTCAAAACAGTCAGACGCCCACTCGATAGACGGAAGGTCATCAGGGGGTAATAAGGGCTGGTCTACTTTATCGTCATGATAAATAACTCGAGCGTAGTCAGAATAGGGTTCGTTCCAGTCTAAGTCTTCGTTGAGACGGGCAAAGAAATGAAGGGTTCCACTTTTAGGCAATGGACCATTAGATTCGGGCAGTTCGGAGCAATCTATTCGGGCAAGAAAATGCAGTGGCGTCCCATCGCTTGCCCTCGGCCATTCCACATTTTTCGGCAAAGTTGGTAGACCTCCGAGTTGACTGTTAACTTGTGGGAGATTCACTGGTGGATATGGGCGAAATACTAACACCGCTTGCTCTTCGAGCCTGTCTAAAATAGATTGGGTGTTTTCTTTTTTTATCACTGGTTTAGTCCTTGTGCTAAATTATTTCGTTAAGAGGTTTTTGTCGCCCTGAGCTTTTAAATTTCCTTCAGCTAGCACTGATTTTGCGTGTTGTTATTGTTTTTATAATGATTGCAGGCAGGAGGTATTACATCTTGCTTCCGATGGAGTGGCGTTTTCTCCAAGCCTCATCTGTATATTGACCAGTCAGCCCTCACCGGACTGAAGCAAAGTCACAAAAAATTTATGTTGGAAGACAAACTCTGTGCGGTGTTTTGGTTCGTTTGGACCTATCTGTCTCAGCCAAACCACTTCGATCGCCGAGGCAGAAGGCAGGGTTGACAACGAATTAGGCGGCTTCGAAGGATTGCTCGTTGTTATCTATCATCAGTGCGGATGAGCTAAAGACGTAAGCGCGCGCTTTGGGCATTCCCGGTAGCCTTACCGATTGAGCCGCTTTGCCATCGCTGCCGGGCTCTAAAATGGAGCGGTTCAATAGCTCTTTGTTAACGGCGTTCAGGTTCATGCCTTTGAAGACTTCGGAACACCAAGCCTCGGGCAATACGTAGTAGGTAGTGGTGGTGTGCAACGCATCACCCAGGCCATGCTCCAGCGTCTTGCGAAAGCCCAGCCGGTCAATGGTGCGAGGGCCGTGCTCGTCGATCTTGGCGGCGGCGGATTCCCAGCGAGTGAAACGGCTCTCCCCAAAACGCTCGATCACTTGGCGAAGCCGCGCCACGATGGCATCACTCTCGAAGTTTCCGGCGCCGCCGCGCTCATTCAGCCAGGCATTGAGACAAACCTTTGCCGCAGTGGTCGCTCCACCCTCAGGCCAACCTGTTATCCCCAAGGCGGTGGCCAACTCTCCAGCGGCAGCGGCCAACCCAAAACGAGTGGCAGCACGTTGGGCCTGTCCGCTTGCTGATTTAGGTAGTGACGTCGAGACAAACCGCTCAATGGTGTGGCGCAAAATGGTCGACCACCCCAGCATCTTTCCGGGCTCACATAGGGCGGACAGGAAGGCGGTTAGCGGGGTGCCGTAGTACTTGGTCACCCGCGCTTTTAGAGCGTCTGAAAGCGCAGCTGCATCCTCAAATCCATTGAGGGCGTCGAACATTCCAAGCCCTTTGCTGGCATCGGCAGGTACTGCGAGCATGCGTACTTCCATACCCGCTTTGAGGTCCTTGTTTGCCTCCGCCATGTGTTGCGCCAACGTCTTTTCTCCGGTCGAGAGAAACAACAAACGCCATTCCTGAACGTGACGACCGGCCTGGCCTCGATCATTGGCGCGTGCTTTGCCACTTCCATTACCCAGCATGTAAACCGTTTCGCCAATGATGCGCGGATCACACATGCCGATTTCATCGAGCACCAATAAGCCATCTGAGTGCGCGGCGGCGATGGACTCGAGGGCGTTGTCAGTCGAGCGCCAGGAGCGTACGCAACGGGGACTCCCGTAGACCGATGCGGCCACCTGTAAATGGGTGGTCTTCCCGCCGGAGCTGTCACCGTAAAGGTGAAAGCCCCCTGACTCATGGCCCAGCATGTGCAGTAGTGGCCCCGCGAAAGCGGCGCACACAACAAACGTCAGGCGGTGGTTGCCAATGCATAGAGAACCAATATGGCGTTGCCATTGTGCGAGTGTTCCGGCCTGACTGATGGGCGGAAGTTGAGCACCCGCATCGTAGAAATGCAGCTGCTCTTTGCTGACGCCAATCTGTTGCTCTGGGAGCAGATAGGCATCGTCATGCCAACCGAGTCGGTTAACCACTCGGGCGCGTTTGTCGCTGTCGTAGCTTTGCAGGTAGCCCTGCAAATCGTTGCGAGCGTTACGCCCTGAGCGACTTCCCGCCAACCGCAAGCCCATGTCCACCAGCGGCCCCAACACTTCCTTGCCGAAGTCACCGGCCATGTTGCGAGCGGGGATGTTCCAGCGTTTTTTATCACCGTCGGGATCATCCAGCTCGACCAGTAAGCCCCAGTTATTGCCCTTTTCGTCCCGGGTGCGGGCGAGGATTTCCAGGCGAGAGCAGACTGGCCGAGCTTCACCATCATCGCCGGCATAAAACACGCCTTCGGATGTGAGCCGAAAGCCACCTGGCAGCGTATTGGTTTTGGATTTCCTAGCGGGTTGTTTGCTCGTGGTCTGCTTGGCTTTGGACGGTTTGTCGCCTGGCGCCGTGAGCGGCAGAGAGAAAAGCTCTCCGGTGCGCTCCAGCTCGGCAAAGTGGGCGGGCGTCCAACCCTTTGCCTGAGCATCGGCAGCATCATCGCCGTCCGCCCACACACCGCCCTTGGCAAAGGTCGGTGCTTCTCCATTGAGGCCCGGTCGCTGACTGAACACCGCGAGCGCCAGAACGCGCACAGAGGCCGCTCCCAGCGTGCGCAGGTGCTCGGCCAGCTCTTCCATGCACTTGAGCCCCGACGCATCGTTATCAGGCCACAGCAGCACATCGCGCCCAATCAGCGGACTAAAGTCCGACTTGCGCCAAGAGTTCGTTCCGTTGAGCCAGCAGGTGGCCACGTACCCCGGCATTAGCAGCGCGGCGGCGTCGGCAGATTTCTCGCCCTCGGTCACCACGACGGGGGCCACGTCGCGTTGCTTGAGGTGGTCGAGGTGTAACAGCGGACGCGGTTCCGGCAAACCTTGCCAGCGCCACTGGAGGACACCATTTTTGCCTTTGCACCAGGTCAGAGGTGCAAACACCTTACGCGGATTGCCGCTGTCATCTGGAGGCAGGTCAAAGCGATAGAGCACCATCAACGGCAGGGCGTCGGCGTCTCGATAAATCCAAACCTTTGAGGGCGTTCCATGCTGGCGATGCTTGACCAAAATTTTCGCCATGGCCTCATCAGGAATGGGGCGAACGGCCACCCAGTCCGGTGTTCTGTTTTGCGCCGATTTTGCGGTTGTTGAGACGCTATTTGAGTCGTTGGCCACACCCAGAAAGTCGGCGAGTTTGTTGCACGCTTCGACCTCTGTTCCACCATCCAAATAACGGACCAAATCAATCAGGTCGCCGCCCTTGTCGCCGGTGGCAAAATCCGCCCAGGTGCCCTTGGCTAAATTCACCTTGAACGATCCGGCGTGCTTGTCGGCGCGAGTTGGATTCGGCGCTGAATATTCCTTGCCGCCGTCTTCGCGTTTCCCGTTGGGTAGCCAGTGAGCCAACACTCGGTCAATAGCCTTAAGGGAGGCGGCTTTCACCTGGGCGAAACTGGGGCGTTTGCCTGTTTTAGCGCGGCGCTCGGTCATTGGTCAGGCCTCGCAAGAAATAGCCCGTCCGTGACGTCATCGATGAGTGCTTTTGCCATCTCGCCCAGGTAATAAGACGCCCAACTTAACCGCTCGCAGTTATCGGTCATGGCGGCGTCGAGCGCGAATTGATTGGCGAAAAATTGCAGGTGTGATGCGACCTCTAAAGCCTCATCGATTGATATGCCTGGGTTGACGCGAAACAGCATCCGACCTTCTTTATTCACCTTGGTGAACTGGGTATGGCCCGGTGTTTTGTGTTCGGCTGGCGAGGTCATTGGGCACCTCCATCACGAGGCATTTTGCGAGTGGAATCATGGCCGTGTTCGGCCAGTGTTTTTATGAGAGCCAGTGCGCCGCGTACATCCCAAAGGGTGCCCGCCACTATCGCTGATGGGAGCGGCGGTCTGCCCTCTATGAAGTGTTCCTCAAGCAAGGCCAATACTGAGTCGGCGCGAATGATGGCGCAGCTGATCGCATCGATCGGTATGCCTGCTTCGACGTCGCCGGAGACGGTCAAGAGCTCTTCTGGCAGAGCAAGGCACTTCGATTTCATTTCACACCCCCTGTGGCTTCCAGGGCGCGTGCTTTTTCCATGTGAGAGTTGTAGCGGGCGAGTCGGGAACGGAGGCTGGAGTTTGCGTGTAGAGCGGCGCGAGCCATTGCCCGGTGGGCAGCAGCACGGATTTTGGACGGATTGGTAGTGCGCATAGGTAGAGCTCCAAGTTTGAGGTGGAGCTGCCACTGATCGTCGCCAAACGAATTAGGGTGGCAGCTGTGCGCAGGTTGGCGAACCGGGAACTTGGAACCCGGCAGACCCGAAGGTCTCCCACGCACAGCCGCCATAACACGAAACGGCGGGCACAAAAAAAGCGCCTGCTGTCGGATGGGGCGCTTGTGCGCCAAGTAACTCGGGTCGCCAAACCCGGCCGCTGAATTTGCAGCGACGGCCAGAGCATAGCGCTCAGTTTTCCGACGTGCAACCACAAGCGAAGCTTGAAGATTTGCTGGGGGCGAAATACATTGATTGGGCATCTAGATTTACCTCCAACGCCCCCGGTTGCCGCCGGGGGCGTTTTCATTTCAGGCATGAATTTCCCAGCGCAGGTGGAGCAGCGGTAGATAGCCGCCCTCGATCATCGAATGTGCATACTCATAGGCAGCTGCTTTTTGGTCATCCTCGATAGCGACGAGGCTGAGTTTTTCTGTATGCATAGCGAGTACGCCCCAGTTGCCGTCAGGCCAGGTCATGACGGCGACAGCCCGGCCCAGGCTTTCATGCTTATTTCGATACCGGATGAGGCGCTGCATGGCTGCCTGAGACAGGCCGATTTCCTGAAGGAGAGAGAATGGGTGCAATGTCGCTTTATGGGCTACAGACGCTCTCATGCGGCCTCCTTGGCGCGCAGCGCGATGCGTGCTCGGACCCAGTTCTGAACTTCGCTTAAAACCCAGGCTACCGGCGCTCCACGAGCGTTGCTTTCGCTGAGTTTGACGGGGAGAGGAAAGCCGCTTTCCGGCTGGCACATCAGCTTGTAAATCGTGGATCTGGCGAGACCGACGATGGCTGAGACTTCGCCTATGCGGATCAGCGTAGTGGCTGGATCAAGTTGAAAGGGTAGAGGGTTCCGGTCAGTCATGATCGTCCCCCTCTGGCCCAAATGGGGTCGCATCCAAAGACAGAGTTTCATTCCTGGATTGGAATATCCACTGGACGACCTCGACAAGGCGATAACGGTATTGTCCTGCGATCCCTGTCGATGTGAGCGGCTTACCCCGGCGGCGCCAATCCGCAAGAGTTCCGTAGCCTATGCGCAGCGAATAACCGACCTGCCCCTCAGACAAAAAACCATGCGGGACACTCGCGAGCGGTTCTAAATCTCCGATGTTTTTGCTGCAACGGTACAACCAGCGCAATACCTCGGACCTTCGGTATTTGGGCCTGACGTCGACGTTCGTCCAGTTGAGAGGTCTACCCTTGCGGCGCCATTCCGCAAGGGTTTCGGGGCAGATGCGCAGTGCGTAAGCGACTTGCCCGCCAGTCAAAAAGTCATGCGAGCCGAGGGTGACGTTTGTCCGCGCCTGGGTGGGAGCAGCGGTGTTTAGCGATTCTGATGGAACGGCGTTTGCGTACATATCAATCTCCTGCGTATCCGTGATCGACAGGAGCGAATCTATTTACTCAACGGGAAGTGTGCTGAGTTCACTTCCGTTTTTTTTTGGCGGGCGGAAGCACTTTTCCCTCCCTAAGTATCTCTCTGATTCGTTTACCTGTTAGATCCCACCGCTTGGTCTTTACGGCCATCCCAACAATTTCGTGATCTTCGTGACCTTCCGATTGGAGGTGTGTGCCATACGCGCATATGTCCCTATCTCGCTCAGCGGTATCCGCGCGCCGGGACTCTCCTGACTTAACACCGCCGTTGACTTGCAAGGATAGGAGCGCAGCCTTGATTGGTTTCGTATCTAGCGCAACCAGTTGCGTCAACATCCAACCCAGCTCATTAAGTTCGGCCTTGGATAGAGCCATCTTCATGGACTTTTGAGCGAGTGCATGGGCGGTCCATGCAGAAGATATCCGAAGATGTTCACGGGGCGATTCGTCCTTGTAGTCTTCGTTTGCGATGGCCCAAAGGGTGTCGATCACTCTGAATGCTGGGCAGAGATGGTTCGGGTCTGTCAGCAGCCTCCGCCTAAGTAGATTGTCACCCTGATTATGTTCGTGAGGCGCTCGCATCTCCTCAGCTACAAAAACGAAGGCTGGGATCTCCGGCCACTTTGGGTAATCCCCCTGAAGAAAGCGCCAATGGCTTTCGATAGAGTAAATAAGGCCCCCGATGTGGTCCACGGCAAGATATTCATTGTCCGTCATACACCGCACCCCGCGTCCATAGTCCAGGCGCTACTCCCGCGCAGCAATTTGCCAACAGGGATAGATGGCGTTGCGTAACTGTCCCGCTGCTGTGCTGTTTTCTACGTACGGAGCTTACTAAAAAGCCGATATTCTCGGGTTTTCTCCTGGAACACCTTTTTTGTGTGGAACACCAGGTGTTCCAGCTAAAACAAAAAGGTGTTCCACCGCTGTAAGCCACGTAATACGCGGCTTTCAGCGTTTGTGGAACACCTGGAACACCTGGAACACCGTTTTTTGAGGGGGTACGGAAACGCATCATTATTCGACCCTGCCAAAAGTCCCTTCGATCACGTTACCTTTCTCTAGTCCATCGAGGTAATCGGCGTACCACTGCATCATCGTTGTACGCGGCGCCAGGTACTGGGCCTTGTTGTAAATTCCGCGCACACCTGGTGCCTTGTGACTGAGTTGGGCCTCAATATGGTCAGCATCAAATCGGTGTTCATTCAGGGCGGTGCTAGCGATGTGCCGAAACCCATGGCCTGTCTGTCGACCTTCATACCCGAGACGGCGTAGAGCCATTAGAAATACCGTGTCGCTTCGAGGTTTGGTGCGGTCGCTTCTGCCAGGAAAGAGTAGCGGGTAAGCGCCGGTCAGGACGTACAGCTCTTTGAGTGCTTCAACGGCCTGACGGCTGAGTGGTACTAAGTGCTCGAGGCCTTTCTTACGGCCTTTGCGTTCCACCGGGATTGTCCAAAGTTTTTTATCGAGGTCGAACTCGTCCCAGCACGCTTCACGTAGCTCACTGGGGCGAACAGCGAGGAGTGTCAGCAAGCGCAAGCCCAGTTGCACATCTTTGGCGTGAGGGTAGGAGCGAATGGCGCGGAGGAGGGCGGGCAGTTCTTCAATGCTGACGTGGGCATAGTTTTCGGGCTTACCTGCCGAAAGGAATTTATGCACGCCATCAAGTGGGTTGTTTATCGCCCGGCCGGTTACCCGAGCCAGGTCATAGATGTCTTTGCAGTAGGCTCTGACTCGGCTCATCTGCTCAAGGATGCCTTGTCGTTCCATTCCGCGTAGCAGTTCCATCCACTCCATCGACAGAATGCCTGTGTATGGGCGATTGCCGAAGGTGGGGAACACATGGCGCTCCAACGCACCTAAGACCCGTTTAGCGGTACCGGTATCCCAGGCGTTGAGCCGCGAGCTATGCCACTCCCGTGCGAGTGGCTCGAACGTATTGTTACTTGCCGCTAGCTCAGCAGCTCGGCGAGCCTGTTTAGTCGCCATTGGGTTCTTGCCGTCGGCTGCGTCGCTGCGCAGTACGGAAGCCTTCTGCCTTGCAAATGCGCCACTGACCTCTGGATAACCCCCGAGACCTAACCAGCTCCATTTGCCGGCTGGCGTTTTGTAGCGCAGTTGCCAGGACTTTTGACCGTCGGGTTTTACGCGGAAGTACAGACCGTTGCCGTCCTGCTCCCGGTATTCCTTGATGTCGGGCTCCAGGCTTGCCAGGACGGTGTCAGACAAGGGGCGGCGCTTGATTTCAGAACGCTTCATGGGCATGTATCCCCTGAGTTCTATTTTTTACCAAGGATACACAGGGGGATACACGGTGGGAAGGTATAGGGGTAGACAGAGGTGAACAGCCAGAAACAAGAAAGCCCGCACTAGGCGGGCTTCTTGGGGGTGTTTATAGACTGCTGTAGACATCTATAAACAGGTACTTGGTGGCTACACAGGGACTTGAACCCCGGACCCCAGCATTATGAATGCTATGCTCTAACCAACTGAGCTATGTAGCCAAGTGGCGCGCATTATTCGCGTAGAACGGGAATGCGTCAAGCATTTATTTTGAGTTTTTATCTACGCTTTCAATTGTTTATCGGAAATGAGCGAGTTGGGCGACGAGTGGTTGATGATTCGCTGCTTCTATGAAGGGACCCCCCTGGCGCCAGGCAATCCCTCGGCTGCTGGGCAAAGCAGCTCGTTGATCCTGCTTGCAACGGGACTGATCGCTCAAGGGGCTTGGGGCTGATGTTCGGTTTTGGCGGGATCGGTGCGACGCTGTCAGGGTGATTGGTGATCTTCCTGGCACGTACGAAAAAGGTCTGATTCGGTTGGGCAGATATCCCTTTCGCCCAACGCTTGGCCAGTCAGCCGGTTTTACGATTGGAACGGGTTCTGGGTGGTGCGCTTGAGCTGTTCGCGTGCTCGCGACAAGCGTGAGCGAACGGTGCCGATAGGGATGTCCAATACATCGGCGGTGTCCTGGTAGCTGCCGTCGGTTTCCAGCGAGGCGTACATCGTCCTGCGCATTTCCGTCGGCAGGTGGTCAATGGCGCTCAGGGTGTTCTCCAGGCGGCGGTTGATCTCAAACTCCCAATCCAGGTTGTTGTTTTCTTCCTGTCCATGCCACAACGATTCATCAAATTCGCAATGCACGGGTTTGGCATACATGCGCCTGAAGTGGTTGCGAATCAGGTTTTGCGCGATGCCGCACATCCAGGTGCTGAGCGAGGCGTTACCGCAGAAGCGCTCGCGGTTGCGCCAGGCCTCCAGGTACGTCAGTTGCAGAAGATCATCCGCATCTTCGGGGTTAAGTACGCGCTTGTGAATGAAGCGCCTGAGTTTTTTCTGCTGGTCGTCTGTCAGGTGATGCATGAATTGAGGCGAGCTGCCAACGAGGTGAGCTAAAGCTTCAATGGGGAGATTCATGTTTTTTTTCCTTAGGGTAGACGCAGTCGAGCGGGTGTCGACAGGTCCCCTTAGCACTCCCTGTGCCAATCGAAAAAAACACATAACTATATGATTTACATATATAAATATTTTTATTTGGTGGGTTTTTATGCAGTGATTTGCATGGGGCGCCTAAGGCTTTTGCAAGTTTTTTCAAATTCCTAGTGAGCACGGATTTTGATGGAACTGCATGGGGAGACGTTGCCACACAGGGAAACACTCTTCCTGTACTGGCGTGTCCATGGAACAAGTATCCCGTAAAACAACTGACCCTCGTAACGATGTGCGCACCCACCCCTCTGAGGGTGAAGCGGTTGTCAGCCATGCCTCAGCGCAAGTGCACACATCCGCGAAGGGCATCGATGAGCTTGCACATCTGTTTGGTCAGGAGGTGGAGCTCAACAGCCGGGCGCTGAACGAACGAAAGATGGTGGTACGCGTGCTCCCGGCCGAGCAGCTTGCGCAACTTTATGATCAGTTGGGCCATCCGGCCAAGAAAACCCTGGCTTTCCTCTCACTGCTCTTCAGGCAGCAATTGCAGGACAGACCGACTGTCGAAAAATTGCTGAAGCTTGCGGACGGGGACCCGGCGCGCGCGTTCGTGGTGCTCAAGCATGTGGTGGCCAAGGCAGACAGCGAGGGCCGCCCGTCCGACACTACGTTGGCGCGCGATGCAATTGCCAAGCTTGAGGCTCGTTTCAAAGGGGAGATCCAGGCCGGCCTGAACATTGCCTTGGCATTGCAGTCGGCCGGGGTCGACCCGCAGGAGCGCCAGGCACTGCGTGTGCTCTACTATGCCAGTGTGGTCACGCGCCAGTCCCTGTCGACGATGATGCAGGCTTTGCTGGGTGTATATGGTGGTGAGCAGTTCCACGTCGGGCTCAAGGTGATGCGTAAGGCTTTGGCGGATGACATCGCGGCCGCGGTGTCGTCAATGCCCACACCCCTGTTGCGCACTTTGCTGATGGGCCTGCGGGACTGCGGGCAACTGAGCAGCGTATTGGGCGGTTGTCACAAGCTGATCCAGCGCTTGAGTATCGAGCATAACGCCGTGAGCTTGTTGCAACGCCTGCTGGGGTATGCCGGCGCCGGTATCGCTGTCGATGAATTGCTGCGGTTGGGGGACGAACTGGGAGGCGGTCCGCTTGACCGTCAACTGATGTCCCTCAATGCCCTTTACCCTCTTTTTCAGCAATTTCCCCTAGCATTGTGGTCCGAAAAGCGAATACGCCTGGAAACCCTGCAGATCCTGCTGACGGTGATCGATGAACTGGACCGCGCCTTGCGTGGACCCACACGGTATGCCGGTGAACCGAGGCTGATGACGTGACCGCTCTGTCGGCCATCAACCGTGGGTTGCTCAAAGTGGCACAACGCGCCGAGGTGCTGGGCGCTGTGGTGGTCATGGCCATCGTATTCATCTTTATCGTGCCGTTACCCACCTGGCTGGTGGATATTCTGATCGCCCTCAATATTTGCATTTCGTGCCTGTTGATCGTGCTTGCGCTTTACCTGCCGGGCCCCCTGGCGTTTTCTTCGTTCCCCTCGATCCTGCTGTTGACCACCATGTTTCGACTGGCCCTGTCGATTGCAACCACGCGTCTGATCCTGCTGGAGCAAGACGCCGGCGATATCGTCGAGGCCTTCGGTAATTTCGTGGTGGGGGGCAACCTGGCGGTGGGGATGGTGATTTTCCTGATCCTGACCCTGGTTAACTTCCTGGTGATCACCAAGGGCTCGGAACGGGTGGCCGAGGTCGCGGCGCGGTTCAGCCTGGACGCCATGCCGGGCAAGCAGATGTCCATCGACAGTGACTTGCGTGCCGGCCTGATCGACGGCACGCAAGCGCGGGACAAGCGCGAGCAGTTGTCCCGTGAGAGCCAGTTGTTCGGTGCGATGGATGGGGCCATGAAGTTCGTCAAGGGCGACGCTATCGCGGGGTTGATCATCGTCGTGGTCAACCTGCTGGGTGGCTTCTCTACGGGCATGTTCCAGCACGGCTTGAGCGCCGCTGATTCAATGGCGTTGTATTCGGTGCTGACTATCGGCGATGGCCTGATTGCACAGATTCCGGCGCTGCTGATCTCCCTGACCGCCGGCATGATCATCACCCGGGTGGCGCCGGAGGGGCGCAAGGGCATCAGTAACATGGGGGCCGAAATTGCCCGGCAAATGACCAGCGAGCCCAAGAGCTGGATAATCGCTTCGGTGGGCATGCTCGCCTTTGCGATAGTGCCCGGTATGCCGACCGGGGTATTTATCCTTATTTCGCTGATAACCGGCACATTGGGGTATTACCTGATGCGCCAGCGTCAGCGAGAGGCAGCGCCCGCGGCCGAAGCCTCCGAAGCCGTGCGTCCCGAAGAGAACGGAAAAGAGGACTTGCGCGGGTTCGATCCGTCGCGCCCCTACCTGTTGCAGTTTCCCCCGGTTTTGCGTGGGACGCCTGAGGTGACGGAGCTTATTCATGGGATTCGCCAGTCCCGAAATGCACTGGTTGCCAATATCGGCCTGACCCTGCCGCCATTCGAGGTCGAGCTCGATGACTCGCTGGCCGCCGATGAAATGCGTTTCTGTGTGCATGAAGTGCCGATGGTCAAGGCCTCGGTTGTCAACTATCTGGCCGTTGAGCGTAACGCCTTGACGGTCGAGCCCGAGCATGGAATACCCGGGCTGGCCGAGCGTGATGAACAGGACTGGGTCTGGCTGGCACCGGATGATCCACTGCTCGACGATCCGCAACTGGAGCGCTTCACCGCGACCAGTCTGATCATCGAACGCATGAAGCAGGCCATGATGCTCAGCGGCCCGCAGTTCCTGGGGATCCAGGAGAGCAAGTCGATCCTCAGCTGGCTGGAGCACAACCAGCCGGAGCTGGTGCAGGAACTGCAGCGAATCATGCCGCTGTCGCGCTTTTCGTCGGTGTTGCAACGCCTGGCCAGCGAAGGTGTGCCGCTGCGGGCCGTACGGCTGATTGTCGAATCGTTGATCGAGTATGGCCAGCATGAGCGTGAACCGGAAGCATTGGCCGACTACGCGCGTATTGCGCTCAAGGCGCAGATTTTCCACCAGTACAGCGAGGCCGACGGCCTGCATGCCTGGCTGCTTTCACCGCATACGGAAAACATCCTGCGCGAGGCATTGCGACAGACCCAGACCGGGGTGTTTTTCGCGCTTGACGATGAGCACAGCGCTGCGTTGATCAGCCTGCTCAACCAGGCCTTTACCTTAAGGGCCAAGAGTAAAAGTGTGCTGTTGGTGGCGCAGGACCTGCGAAGCCCCTTGCGTACCTTGCTGCTGGAAGAGTTCAACCATGTCCCGGTGCTGTCGTTTGCCGAGTTGGGGAGCTCCTCCAAGGTCAAGGTGCTGGGGCGCATTGACCTGGGCCAGGACGAGCTGATGCGTGGTGCGGTGGCATGAGTATTCGGCCATGGCCAGCGTGGAGGTTGCGATGATGTTTGAGTTAAGGGTGCTTGATGGGCTGCGCCAGGGCGCTGCGTTGCCGTTATTTGGGGAGCGATGGAGTATTGGTGCGCACGCGGACGCTGACCTGATGTTGAACGATCCGGGAGTCGTCGAGCAGCATGCGTGCCTGCGGTTTATCGACGCCAACTGGTTGGTGCAGGCCGAAGCCGGACTGTTGCGAGACCCCGAAGGCCAGGTACTGGCGCAGATCGCCAAACTGGAACTGAATGTGCCGTTTACAGTGGGAGGGGTGCGGCTGTGCGTGACCTTGGCCGAGCAACCCTGGCCTCAACCCGCAGCCCCTGCTCCGGTAGCGCCGGTAGTGCCGCTAGCGGCCGATGTGCCTGCGCAGGTGATGACGTTATCGTCAATCTCGCCCTCCCAGCAGAAGCGCCTGATCAGCCTGGTGCTGGTGGTGACGGTAATCATTGTGGCAGTGGGCATGGTTTCCACTGGGGAGCGTGAGGCGCAGGCTTCGCTGATGCCGCCCGCGGTGCAGAAACAGGAATTGGCTTCGTCTTTTGAAGTACGCCAGCAGTTGTTGAAGATGCTCAGCGAGCGTGAGTTGAGTCAGCGGGTCACCTTGCAAGTGATCAATGACCAGGTGGCGCTCAATGGAGAGGTCTCACAGGACGAGGTGGAGCTGGTAGCGCGCATGCTCAGCCGTTTTGGCGAGCAATTCGACAGCTCGGTGCCGGTGATCAGCCGTGTGCGTGTGCGCGACGGCACACTGCCATTCAGGATTGTGCAAATCGTCGGCGGGCCGAATGGTCACGTGGTCCTGGAAGAAGGCAGCCGACTGTTTGTGGGCGACGAAGTGGAAGGGCTGCGGCTGGTGCTGATCGACAACGGCAAAGTGGTTTTTGATGGTGCGCAGCGTTACGAGGTGCGCTGGTGAGTGCGGAACTGCAAGCTCGTCTGGACGCCTGGCAACAGCGTCAGGCCCAGTCACTGAGCACCTTTGCACCGGTGACGATGCGTGGCCGAATCCAGCGCGTCAACGGCATGCTGCTGCAGTGCCGGCTACCCCAGGCGCGTATCGGCGATTTGTGCCAGGTGGAAAAAAGTCCGGGCGACTACATGCTCGCCGAGATCATCGGCTTCGATCAGCAGGACGCGGTGCTCAGCGCCTTGGGTAATTTGGAAGGCGTGCGGGTAGGTGCTGGAGTGGAGCGCCTTGGGGTATCGCATCGAGTCCAGGTCAGCGAGGCCCTGTTGGGCCAGGTGCTGGATGGTTTTGGGCGGCCGATTACGGGGCAGGGCGTGAGTGCGTTTGTCGAGGCTGACTTACCGGATACCAGTGCGGTGTTGTGTGAAGCGCCGTTGCCCACTGAACGGCCGAGGATTAACCGTGCACTGGCCACCGGCGTGCGTTCGATCGATGGCCTGATGACGATTGGCGAGGGGCAGCGTGTAGGCCTGTTCGCCGGGGCCGGTTGTGGCAAGACCACCCTGCTGGCCGAGATCGCGCGTAACGTCGAGTGCGATGTCATCGTGTTCGGCCTGATCGGCGAGCGGGGGCGGGAGCTGCGTGAATTTCTCGACCATGAGCTCGATGACCAGCTGCGCGCCAAGGCGGTACTGGTGTGCGCCACCTCCGATCGCTCCAGCATGGAGCGCGCCCGCGCCGCGTTCACGGCCACGGCATTGGCCGAAGGTTTTCGGCGCAAGGGGCAGCGGGTATTGCTGCTGATTGACTCCTTGACCCGTTTCGCCCGGGCCCAGCGTGAGATCGGCCTGGCTGCCGGCGAACCCCTGGGGCGCGGAGGTTTGCCTCCTTCGGTATACAGCCTGCTGCCACGACTGGTGGAGCGTGCCGGGTTGACGCGTGACGGTGTGATCACCGCGATCTATACGGTGCTGATTGAGCAGGACTCCATGAACGATCCGGTGGCCGACGAAGTTCGCTCGCTGCTCGATGGGCATATCGTGCTGTCCCGCAAGCTTGCCGAGCGTGGGCACTACCCGGCGGTGGATGTGTTGGCAAGCCTTTCACGGATCTTGAGCAACGTCGCGGAGCCGGAGGACATCCAGGCGGGTACGGCATTGCGACGGTTGTTGTCGGCGTACCAACAGATCGAGCTGATGCTCAAGCTGGGAGAGTATCAACCCGGCAGCGATGCCCTGACCGATCTGGCGGTGGACAGCCGTCAGGCGGTCGACGGGTTCCTGCGCCAGGACTTGCGTGTGCCTACGCCGATGGTGGCGACGCTGGAGCAACTTAAGGATCTGACCGCCCATGTCCCATTCTGATGTGCTTCTCGGTGAAGTCGAGACGTTGCGGCGCCTGCGCAGGCACAGAGCTGACCGCGCCGAGCGCGCCCTGCGTGAGGCCAGGCGCGCCCAGCAGGCCCTGCTTGCACATATCCAGCAGGCTAAGGATGCGCTTGAGCAGACTCGGCAGGAGGAGGCCCGGCAAAGTGCTGAATTGCTCAGTCAGCATCAGGGTCAGGTGCTGAGCCTCAAGGCCTTGAAATCTTGGGGCGCGCAGGAGCGCTCCCTATCTGCCAGTACTCAGCGGGAGATAGGCCAGTTGGAGGCGTTGCGGGGCCAGCAGGGGGAAAGCGAAAGTCGGGTTGGCAGCGCCCAGAAACACGTCACGGAGTGCCTGCGGCAGGTGGAAAAACTTCAGGAGTTATCCCTCTTACTGGCTCAGGAGCCGACATGACCCAGGTTTCAAATAAACCCACTGAGCGTCCGCGCCAGCGCGAGCCGCGGGACGAGCGTGAGCCGGGGGCCACGACAGCCGTGTCCATGGAACTCGGGCGATTATTCACTCAATTTTTTACTGGAGACGATGGCGGCGCTGGTGTGGGGACTGCCTTATCGGGCAAACAGGCGTGTACCGGTATAGCCCTGATCGAGGCGCTTGCCGAGCAACTGGCGCCTCGTGTGCAGGCTGCGTCGCAGTGGCCGTTGCAGGCGGTGCTGTACTTGCCTCGCCTGGGGCGGATCAACGCCAGCGTGCGCCGCGAGCAGGGCGCCTGGACGATCGAGCTGGAGGCGGAGCAGGACGCTACGGCGCGCTGGCTTTGCGGTGTACGCCAACAGTGCGAGGGTCGATTCGCGGGAGCGCTGGGGCTGCCGGTGAACTTGCTGATGCCCAGCGTCGGTTGCGCATGCTGATGCCGGCGCTGACCTTTCCCTTGATTAATAGCGATACGGTTGCCGCGCGCCGTCGATTGGGGCGCGGCCTGCGCCTGCCGTTCAAGGTGGCCGGGCAGGCCGGCGAGTTGCTGATTGAGCCCGGGCGTGCCCCAGCTGGCGGCAAGGCTTTGTGCTTTGAGACGGTGTGTGGCGTGCTGGCGCTTGTAGAAGCAGGGCCGTTGCTCAGTCTGCTGGGTGAGTGCCCGGTGACCCTGTCCCAGGTTGGCAACGATCCGGACTCCTGGTTCTGGGCCTTGTACCAGTACCACATGAGTCCCCAGGTGCGGGCGCTGCTGGGTTATGTGCGCTTGCTGGAAACGGATCGACCCAAGGGGTTTGGCTGCCGGCTCAGTGTGACCCAGGGGGCGTCCCGGGTTGAAGGCTACCTATGGTTGACCCCCCAGAGTTTCCTGGCCTTGTGTGAGGCAGGGCCTTGGCGCGCCACTGCGGCAGCTTTGCCGGCGCCGTTTCAACTGGCAATCGCCGTGACCCTGGGCCGCGTGCAGTTACCGATTGCGCAGGTGCGCAGCCTGCGTACCGGTGATGTGCTGGTGCTCGGCCCGTATTTTTTTTCCGCCCAAGGCAGCGGCTACGTGCAGGTTGGCAGGCAACGTTTGCATGGCCGCATTGACGATGACACCGGGCCGTTGTGCCTGGCGCTTACTTCTATCGAGGACTCGTCTGTGGACGAACATTTTGCAGCGCCCCATTACTCGGCGCATGAGGATGATGAACCGGTCGTGGATGTATTTGGCCACGAACCATTCGATGAGTTGAGCATGGCGCTGAATGTGCGCTGTGGAACGCTGAACCTTACCTTGGGCGAACTGCGTAACCTCGCGCCCGGTTCGGTATTGGGCATTAGCGGTTACGCTCCCGGCATGGCCGGCCTGTATTACGGCGATCGGCCGATTGGCCAGGGGCAGTTGGTGGAAGTCGATGGGCGCCTGGGGTTGCAGTTGTCTCGCGTGATGTTCGGCCGATGAGTTTGCAGGGGATAGACCCCCTCATTCTGGCGGTATTCCTGGGGGCATTAACGCTGATGCCCATGCTGTTGATCGTCTGCACATCGTTCTTGAAGATCGTCATCGTGCTGATGATCACCCGCAATGCCATCGGTGTGCAGCAGGTACCGCCCAGCATGGCCATCAATGGCATCGCGTTGGCGGCCACGCTGTTCATCATGGCACCAGTGGGTTATGAGATCGCCGAGAGCGTCAAGGCATCGCCCCTGGACATGAGTAACGTGCAAACGTTTCTGCAGACGGGCAATGAGGCCATCACACCGTTACGCGCATTCATGCTGCGCAATGTGGACCCGGATATATTGACGCACCTGCTGGAAAACACCACGCGCCTCTGGCCTGCACAAATGGCGCAGGAGGTGCAACGCGAAGATCTGATCCTGGTGATTCCGGCTTTCGTGTTGTCGCAGCTGCAGGCAGGGTTCGAGATAGGCTTCTTGATCTATATCCCCTTCATCGTGATCGACCTGATTGTTTCCAACCTGCTGCTGGCGCTGGGCATGCAAATGGTCTCGCCGATGACCATTTCCCTGCCGCTCAAATTGCTGTTGTTCGTGTTGGTGTCGGGTTGGTCACGGTTGCTCGACAGCTTGTTCCTCTCCTATCTCTGAGTGGCGTATGGACCCGATTGTGCTGTTCAAGCAGGGCATGTTGCTGGTGGTGGTGCTGTCTGCCCCCCCATTGATTGTGGCGGTGGTGGTGGGGGTGCTGGTGTCTCTGGTGCAAGCATTGATGCAGATACAGGACCAGACGCTGCCTTTTGGCATCAAGCTGGTGGCCGTAGGGGTTACGTTGATCCTGACGGGGCGCTGGATTGGCGTGGAGTTGATCCAACTGATCAACTTGACCTTCGAAATGATTGGCCGCTCGGCCCGGAACTGAGGCCTCGCCCGTGTTGGCTTATCTTGATTTCCTTCCCAGTCTGATGATCGGCATGGCGCGAATCTACCCGTGCGGAATACTGGTGGCGGCGTTCTGTTTCCAGCATATACGCGGCATGCTCCGGCACATCCTTGTGATGGTCATGGCGCTGATGCCCGCGCCGGGTATTCATGCTGTGTTGACGGAGCATGATTACTCAGCGTTTGTGCTCGCTGCATTGGCGCTCAAGGAGCTGGCACTGGGGGTGTTGCTGGGGATGTTGCTTGCGATGCCGTTCTGGCTGTTCGAGTCGGTGGGGGCTTTGCTCGATAACCAGCGCGGAGCCTTGGCCGGTGGTCAGCTCAATCCTTCACTGGGGCCGGATGCGACGCCGATAGGGCATTTGTTCAAGCAATTGGCGATTTTTCTATTGATGGCCACCCTGGGGTTAGGCGCGTTGACTCAGGTGATCTGGGACAGTTACCTGATTTGGCCACCCACCGTATGGTTCCCACTCCCGGCGCCTGATGGCATGAGCGTATTTGTCGGCCTGCTGGGCGACACCTTCACCCATATGATGCTCTACGCTGCTCCCTTTATCGCGGTGCTGCTGTTGCTGGAGTTCGGCATCGCACTGCTGGGGGTCTACAGTCAGCAGCTACAGGTGAGTACGCTGGCGCCACCGGTCAAGTGCCTGGCGGGGATCGGTATTCTGCTGTTGTATTTTGCGCTGCTGCAGGACTTGATCGTGGGGAGTATGAGCCAACTGAGTGACCTGAAGCACTCGCTGGGCCTTTTATTCAAGGCCCCGATGCCATGAGTGACTCGGGGGAAAAAAAGCACCCGGCGTCAGCCAAGAAGCTGCGTGACCAGCGCCAGAAAGGCCAGGTCGCTCAAAGTCAGGATGTGGCCAAGTTGATGGTGCTGGCGGCCATCAGCGAGATCGCCTTGTTCACCGCCGATACCAGCTTGCAACGTTTCCAGCAATTGATGGTGTTGCCGATCTCACGCCTGGACCAGCCCTTTGTACGGGCGTTGGAAGAAGTGCTGATTGAAGGCCTGGTGGTGTTCTTCTCATTCGGCCTGCTGATGGCCGGCGTGGCGATTGCCACGAAGCTGATCGCCAGTTGGATGCAGTTCGGATTGCTGTTTGCACCCGAGGCACTGAAGCTCGATTTCAATCGTCTCAACCCGATCAGCCAAGTTAAACAATTCTTTTCTGCCCAGTCGCTGATGAATCTGTTGATGAGCATCGCCAAGGCGTTTCTTTTGGGGCTGATCGTATTCCTGGTGGTCTGGCCCTCTCTTGGGACGTTGATCAACCTGGCCAACAGCGATCTGCAAAGTTACCTACTGGCGTTGATCGCCCTGTTCCGCTATCTGCTGCATGCCTGTCTTGCATTGTTACTGGTACTGGCAGTTATCGATTTCACCTTGCAGAAGTACTTCTTCGCCAAGCGCATGCGCATGACCCAGGTCGAGGTCGTCAAAGAGTACAAGGATATGGAAGGCGACCCGCATGTGAAGGGCCAGCGCCGCGCGCTGGCGCAGCAATTGGCCCAGGAGGAACCGAAGGTCAAGCTGCCCAAGCTGGAGGAAGCCGACATGCTGGTGGTCAACCCGACCCACTTTGCTGTCGCCCTGTATTACCGCCCGGGCAAGACACCGCTTCCGCTGCTGGTCAGCAAAGGTACGGATGCCGTCGCCCGCCAGTTGATTGCGCAGGCGAAGGCTGCCGAGGTGCCGGTCATCCAATGCGTATGGCTGGCACGCTTGCTCTATACCAAAGCGTTGGGAGCAAGCATTCCCCGCGAATCCTTGCAGGCTGTGGCACTGATCTATCGCACCTTGCGTGAGCTTGATGATGAAGCCAAGCGCGAAACGCTGGAATTGCCTGAGTTGGAACGTCGCTGATCAGCAGGTGGAGCGTGTGTCCAGGGCTTGGAGATTGGCCAGGGAAAGCATCCGGCTGAGGAGTCCGTCGAGCGCATCGTTTGCAGCCGGCAGCGCGTGCCAGATTACCAAGGCATCCTGCGCGTCCAGGTAGATAAAACAACCATCGAACACCACGGCAAGCTCAAAGCGCCGCTCCAATACCTGCTGCAACTGCCCTGCCTGTAATGCTGAACGAGCGACTTGCAAGGCCATGCCCGGGCGTTTGCCGGCGTGCAGTGCACATGCTTTGATACCGGGAGCGAGTATCAGGTGAGCGGCAGCGCCACTCACCAGATTGTCCAGAAATACCTGGCGTTGATTGTCGGGCATTTCCTGGCGGCTCATCGTTCCAGCGAGATAGTCTGGTAATCCGCACGTTCCCCGGCGGGACCAGGCTCGGCACGCATCTGCGGTGGCCACCAGATCACCATCTTGTCCTTGCTCGATTGCGGGCGTGAGCAGGAGTCCCCCTTGCAGGTGGGCGTGCAGGCGGTGACAAGCAGTGCCGTTGCGATCAGGGTGACGCACAATAAGCGGTGTTTCATGGCGTGGCCTTCTGAGCAGGAGTAATCAAGGAGGGGCGAGGCACGCTGAGGTGTTCATCCTTCACCACCGGGCGCATGGCGATAAACACCTCGGCTTCCTCACCCGGCTTGAGCCAGGCGCGCGGCCATACGCTGACGGCCAGGGTCTGCGAGTTGCTGCATTCCTTTTCGTCGATACGCACGTGGCGTTTGACCTGGTTACGCAGGACCACTACCGCCACGTTGTAGTCCGGTCCCGCATACCATTGGCTGCGTTCGGTGTTCAGCGCGAGCAAGTCGCGGGTGCTGCACAAACTGTTCAGCCCCAGGGGCATTGGTGCCGCCTTGAAGGCCTTGGGCACTTTCCCGCTGACCATGTGCGCCAGGGTACTGATGATGTCGCTGCGCTTGATTACCGGCTGGTGAGGGCTGTAGCGCCGCGCCAACGGTGCGAGGGCTGCCTGCAATTCGACCTGGTCGGCCTGGGGCAGGTAGCGCGACGGATCGGCCTGGTCACCGATGACGCGCGGGGTGAGGATGAACAGGCGTTCACGTCGATTATTCTGCCGTTCTGTCGAGGAAAACAGCGCCTTGCCCAGTAGCGGGATATCACCCAATAGGGGGACTTTGTTGCGCTTGTCGCTGCTTTCGGTGACGTGGAAACCACCGACCACCAGTGAGCGCTTTTCCGCCATGACGGCCTGGGTGCTGACCTTGCCTCGGCGTACATCGAGGTTGCCGGGAGTGGGGTTGGTTTCGTTGAAGTTGCCATCTTCGATATCCACCGCCAAATGGATCTGGTGGCTGCCACGGCTGGTGATGACACGGGGGACCACCTGGAAGCTGGTGCCCACGGTGACCGGTAAAATGGTTGCATTCTCCCGGCCGGGGGTCAGGTACTGGGTGCGGTTGAAGTCGATGACCGCCGGTTGGTTTTCCAGGGTGAGCACCGAGGGGTTGGAGACCATGCTTGCCAGCCCCTTGGCTTCCAGCGCGCGTATATCTGCGTAGAAGCGCTCGCGGTTCTCAATCGACACCTGTGAAGAGGTGCCCGGTGCCATATTGACGCCGCCACGGAATCGGCTGTTCTGAAACCCCCAGTTCACCCCGAACTCTCGCAATTGGGTGCGCTCGATATCGAGAATGATCGCGTCGATTTCCACCAGTTTGCGCGCGACATCGAGTTGAGTGATCAACTCTCGGTACATGCCCTGCCGCTCAGGCAGGTCATAGATCAGCACAGCGTTATTGCGTACATCGGCTTCGACGCGAATCCTGCTGGGTGAGACCGGGGCTCGCGAGGTGAGTGTCGGGAGCGGATCCACCTGCCCGGTGTTAACGTTTGTACCCAGCATCTGCCGCAGTAAAGGGTTGTTCAATCGGGGAATGTTCGGTACGAGCGGCGCTGGCTGTGACGGGGAGGGTTGGTTCAGCCTGTTGAGGGTCGAATTGGAGCGCGGCTCCAGCAATCCACGCAGAATGCTGGCCACTCCCGGAATAGTGAGCTTCTCGCCGCGGTAATCCACTTGACGATCCGTCGCATTGGCGAATTTAAGCGGGAAACTCAGCACACTCTGCTTTTCATCCGGAGAGCGGCGCTGGGTACTGAACTGTTTGATCTGCTCGATATAGCGTCGAGGGCCCGAAACCAGTACCACGCCGTCTTCGGGCAACTCGCCCCAACCGAAACGGCTATCGAGCAGGCCAATATCGGTGAGCGCTTGCTTAAGGTCGGCAATGGTCTCGGAAGAAACCTCCAGGCGCGCCGAGTCTTGCTGGTCCAGCGTGCTGATATAGAGGGTGTTGTTGTACAGGTACCACTGGAAACGGTGTTCTACCCCCAGACGGTCGAGCATCGACTGCGGGGTATTGGCGCGAATCTTGCCATTTACGTTGCCTTCCAGCAGGCCCTCGACATGTAGTTGTGTCCCAAAGGTCTGGGCGAAATCCTCCAGCACTTCCCGGAGTGGCTTATGTTCAGCTTCATAAGCGTATGCGGTGTTTTTCCACTCGGGGGGTATGGCCGCCAGTGTGTTCCCTGCTGGGATCAGCAGCCAGGGAAGCAGGATCATGTTGCGCCAATGGAATCTTTTAAGGGAATCGGCAGGCGAGTCTGGACGCAAGCGACTGCGCTTGTGAGGCTTGTTAGACATTCACAGTTCTCTGTTCAGTAGGATAGTGAGCGTAGCGAAGTGGGTTTGAGGTTTCGGGCCGGCTGAGCGAGACGTGTCACCGTTGAGCGCCATGTGTCACGTTGGTTAAGCAGGGCTTCGAGACAGCCGAGCACAGCCCTCTTTTCCTGCCCGCTGCGCAGACTTTGAACCAGCCATAGCGCGCCGCTTTCAGTTTTGAGGGCCAGTGCGCCTTGGAAATGATTCAGGCTGGCGGCGCCCAGTCGCATCCAATTCTGCAGGATTGCATTATCGGGACGAACTGAAGTTAGTTGAGCACCCAGTAATAGCACTTCCCCTTGACGTTTAAGAATGATTTCATCGTCGCCTTCGAACAAACTGATCTGTTCGTTATGGCTGTTTAACCATTCATTGATCAACTCGTGCATATCAGGTGAAACTCTCAAACGTCGATTTGTACATAAGATGGGTCGCCCGCTTGTGCTCGTGATAAGCCATATCGCTCGCAGAGCGTCTTAGCGCGAGGTTGTAGAATAGTTCGGCAGACTCTTCATCCTCTTCTTCCATCTCCACTAAAGCCCTAAGACGTTTATCGCTGACAGCGTTATTCTTCAAAAGTTGGCGTGACAACTTATCGAAAAAGTCCATATGGTTTTCCTTATTGTGGAGAGGACTCGTTTGCGTAACTGCCGTTGAAAAAAGCTTCGATCATCGAATTCCAACTGATGCGAAAATCGCCCTCGTCTGTTTTCAGTACCAGTGTCTGCAGGGGGGTTGTGCCATCAGCCTGAAGTTTCCAGCGTGTGGAGGTGTGACGAACAAAAAACTGTTTCACCTCCTCCAGGTCATGGGGGTGACAGAGTAGTGTGGCGTTGACCTCTTGAATCTGGTTCGCCATCAAATGCTTGAGAAGGGCTCCAAGCCTTTGTTGGGCTACCGTCTCGTCAAGCAGGCAGCGAATTGCCTGGTTGGTGATCGATGTTGCGTAGTGCTCCAGGCTGTCGTACATCGCTTGACGGTCGTGCTCCCATCGCTTGAATTGGGCATCCGCGCGCTGCCAGACCTCCAGGGATACTTTTTCCAGCAAGGCTTCGCATTTTTCCTCTGCCAGGCTTATCAGCTCATCGGCCTGTGCATGGGCCCGGTTCAAGAGTTGGTCGGCCTGCTTCCAGTTGGCAAGCTCTTCCCGCAGGATCAGGCTGCTCTGTACGTGCGTAGCGTCCTTGAGCAACTCAATGGTGTATCGACATAACATCGCTGATTTCCTTACCCCTTCGATTCAGGGGGGCGTGGGGTCGCTTGCCAAATTCGTCACGCGCCAGACCACGGCTTGCCACAGTGTGTTCAGGCGGCTGCTGGCGTTCTCGAATGAGATATTTCTTTTTTCGACATCACCTACACGCTCACGTGGGAAGCGCAACCGAAGACGTTGCCAAGTCGCCGGTTCCACCCAGCTATGGAGCAATTGCAATGGATCAGCGTCGCAAGGCAGCATGGCTGGGGGCAGCGCCTTGGACAGACGCATGCACCACAGATGATGGCTGTTGCTCAAGGGGGCTGCTGCCTCAGGATTAAAGGTGTCGTGAATCAGTGTCATCGCCAGGTCGAGTTGCTCAGTTGAGGCGAGGGCCAGGCGAAGCACGGTAGGGTGAGGGGCAGCAGGCAAGCAGGTTGCAACCCCCGTGAGGTTGCCCGGCGCCAACCGTCCAAGGTGATATAGCGTGCTGATCGCTGGGTATTTTTCGCCTCTCCAGTCCTCGTGGGCATACTTCCATGGGAATGCCCACCATTGAGCCCAGGCCAGATGTTCGCTCATTGGATTGACGGGTCTAGGCGTCATGGGAGAGGCCAGTCGATTCGCCTGCCACGGACGCACCTTTTACAAGACGCTGACGCCGATTGCGTAGGAATAGTCCGGTGCTCACGACGGCAACCATGGCTAGCAGAGTGAAGACTGTGCTGTTGCGCCAAAACCCCAGGTCATCGCTGGGTACCAGGAAAGGGCCAAAATACACGAGGCGCTGCTGTTCCTGGTAAGCGGTGGCAGGTACAAATACCACGGTCAGTTTTTGCGGATTTTCCACTGCTGTGGTCATGCCAGGGATGCTGCTTGCCACCATTCTGCGAATGCGTGCTTGGATGTTATCGGGATCCAGGCGCGGATCATGCTTGATGAATACTGACGCGGATGCGGGTTGGACAGGTTCCCCAGGTGCGATGCGTTCGGGCAACACTACGTGTACCCGCGCAACGATAACGCCGTCGATGTTAGAGAAGGTCGCCTCAAGCTCTTGGGACAAGGCATAGATGTAACGTGCGCGCTCCTCCAATGGCGTGGAAATAACGCCTTCCTTGCGAAAGGTATCGCCCAATGTTGCCCGGGCCATTCTCGGTAGACCGGCGGCTTCCAAGGTACGTACGGCGCGTCCGATATCGATTGCGTTAACCGCCACGACGACACCATCTTTGGCCGGGATTTTTAAGGCTCGAATATGTTTATCTGCCAATTCTGCTATGACCTCATTGGCCTCTTGTTCAGAGAGCTGACGATGAAGTTCAACGCGGTCACCGCAACCGCTTAATATCAACGTAATAAAAAAAATCAGCGCGGCGGATAACAATCTATTCATGTTCACTATTGCATATTGCAAATCTTGTCGATGCCTTGAGTTGTCTTGCCAAGGGTTTTTACCAGTAGTTGAGACGTGAGAACCGCACCGGAAAGCTCTCCCGGAAATTTTTTAAGTTCTTGGATATTTATCTGCTTGTTTGTGGATTTCAGTGCTCGCGCAAGACGCGCTCTTGTGATATTGAGCGGCTCAATCGCTTCTATCAGCGCCGTCGGCAGGCCTCTTTTTCCTGAGGCGGAGGTAGCCGGGAATGAGTGTTCGAGCATTGAGCTGAAAAAGTTGACATCCGTATCCAGCGCCAAAAATTCAGACGTCTTGTCGTTCCTCTCGACAGTCTCGTCAGATACTGAAGACTCAATATTTTCTATCCACATGTGAAGTCTACTGTGTGGGGGCGATAGTTTTTTGTCGCTGACGTTAACGATTGAATCATTCAAGCAGTACAAGCACCTCTCCAATCATCAGCTCGGAGAGGTGCTTTTATTATTGGACTGCTTTAGCGGCCGAGGTGACGTTGTTAAACGCTTTCATATCAAGCATTTTCATCGCACCGTCCCTGCCGACAGCTTTTGCTTGGGCTATCAGATCATCGTCGCCTCCGCCCATTGCTCCGGACAAATCCGATGACGTTGGTGAAGCGTAATTATTTGTGGCGTAGCCAGAAGAAACAGGGCTTGAAGCGGAAATTGCGCTCATAATAACTTCCTATCTTAAGGTATTTAAGTGGTACTAACCGTCAGTAAAGCAAATTGTATTGAGTCTGTGACATGTTTCTCCACAACTTGAATCTGACGATGAGTGTGTGGTTGCTAGAAGAAAATGGTTCCGAATATTGCTCGGTATAGATGTTCCTAAATGTGTTTTTTTAGATGCGCTGGTGTCTAGTTAGGCGAGGCACTTAGCTGGAACAGTTTTTCTACATTAATGATATATTTAATTGTTTCATCCTGTAGTACAGCGTGCGCTTGGCAACACCCAGTTCAAGCGCGACGGTTTCTACACAGTGGTGATGCCTGCGCAACGACTCCTCAATAAACGCTTTTTCAACGTGTTGTAGGCGTGCCTTCAGGCCCATCTGGATTTTCTGTTGGTCGCTCACCGAGGTAGAAAACGGTGGCAGGCCCAGCACGAACCTCTTGGCCGTAGAACGTAACTCCCGAACATTACCCTGCCAGGTGTGGCACAGCAGTTGTTGCAGCAGCCCGTCAGTGGGCGGCGGGGCAGTGCGTTTGAACCGGTGGGCTTCCTGCTGAATCATCTCCAGGAACAACGGGATGATGTGCTCTCGCCGATCACGCAAGGCTGGAAGCTGGATGTTGACGACATTCAGACGGAAGTACAGATCGCGCCTGAAGGTTCCGAGTTCGACCATCTGGTGGAGCGATTGTTGGGCAGACGCGATCACACGCATGTCCACCGGGATGAAGCGGGTTGAGCCCAGGCGCTCTACCCCCCGCGACTCCAGCGCGCGCAGCAGTTTGGCTTGCAGGTTCAACGGCATGCTATCGATCTCATCGAGGTACAGGGTGCCGAGATGGGCTGCCTCGATAAAACCGGCACGGGACTGGATGGCGCCGGTATAGGCACCGCTGTTGACGCCGAACAATTGGCTTTCGGCGAGGCTATCAGGAATAGCCGCACAATTGACCGCGACAAAATTGCCCCGCCGTGTCGATAGGCGGTGAACCCGCTGCGCCAGGGTATCTTTGCCAGTGCCGGTTTCTCCCAGCAACAGTATGTCTATGTTGAGGGGGGCCGTGCTGCTCAGTGTGTTTTCAATATCCGTGTCTTCGAAGAGTGAAGTATCTTTTTCATTTTCTCCAAGGGTGGAGACCGACATCGAAGAGTTCTCCATTATCGCTCGACTTCAGTGTTGAGAGGACAGTCTATGCTCGTCAATCAGGAATGAGGGTATAGAACTTATACGGGGATATTGACGTAAGTGTGGGCCGGAATAATGTAGGAAAACCCCGGCATTATTGAGTTTAAATTGTGCAACTGCCTGGCTGCATTAAAGGCGGAGGGGGTAAGTAGGGGAAGTCTGGTAGTGAAGTGTGAACGATGCTTGTCCTATGTTAGGAAGTTTCACCTACAAAAAAGCCGATGCAGTGCATCGGCTTTTTTATTTGTCGTAGACTTCGCAGGTAGCGTTTACACGTTAAAGCGGAAGTGCATCACATCGCCATCTTTAACAATGTATTCCTTACCTTCCAAACGCCATTTACCCGCTTCCTTGGCACCGGCCTCACCCTTGAACTGGATAAAGTCGTTGTAGGCGATCACTTCCGCGCGGATAAAGCCTTTTTCAAAGTCGGTGTGGATCACACCGGCAGCCTGTGGCGCAGTGGCGCCGACTTTTACGGTCCAGGCGCGGACTTCCTCGACACCGGCGGTGAAGTAGGTCTGCAGGTTGAGCATTTCGTAGCCGGCGCGGATCACACGGTTCAGGCCAGGCTCTTCCAGGCCCAGGGCCTCAAGGAACATGTCTTTCTCTTCGCCGTCATCCAGTTCGGCGATTTCCGCTTCGATCTTGTTGCACACCGGTACCACGATGGCACCTTCTTCGTCGGCGATGGCCTTGACCACGTCGAGCAAAGGGTTGTTCTCGAAGCCGTCTTCAGCGACGTTGGCGATGTACATCACAGGCTTGGTGGTCAGCAGGTGGAAACCCTTGACCACGGCCTTCTCGTCAGCGCCCATGGTCTTCATCAGGCTGCGTGCTGGCTTGCCCAGGGTGAAGTGCGCGATCAACTGTTCCAGCAGGCCTTTCTGGACCACTGCGTCCTTGTCGCCGCCTTTGGCGTTGCGCGCGACTTTCTGCAGTTGCTTCTCGCAGCTGTCGAGGTCGGCGAAGATCAGTTCCAGGTCGATGATCTCGATGTCGCGTTTCGGGTCGACGCTGTTGGAGACGTGAATCACGTTCTCGTCTTCAAAGCAGCGGACCACGTGGGCGATGGCATCGGTTTCACGGATGTTGGCCAGGAACTTGTTGCCCAGGCCTTCACCTTTCGACGCGCCGGCTACCAGGCCTGCGATGTCGACGAACTCCATGGTGGTCGGCAGGATGCGCTTGGGATTGACGATGGCCGCCAGTGCGTCCAGGCGCGGATCGGGCATCGGCACGATGCCGCTGTTGGGTTCGATGGTGCAGAAGGGGAAGTTCTCCGCCGCAATACCGGACTTGGTCAAAGCGTTGAACAAGGTGGATTTGCCGACGTTGGGCAGGCCGACGATGCCGCAATTGAATCCCATGGTGTTTCCCCTCGGAAAAAAGTCAGGCCTTCTGGCTGTGCAGGTTTTTCATCGCGCGGTTCCATTCACCGGCGAAGATATCCGGCAGCACGCCGAGGGCAAAGTCGATGCTGGCATCGAGTTTTTCCTGTTCGGCGCGTGGCGCACGACCCAGGACGAAATTTGAAACCATACTGGCGACGCCTGGGTGGCCAATGCCGAGCCGCAGGCGGTAAAAATTATTCTGATTGCCCAACTGCGCGATGATGTCGCGCAGGCCATTGTGCCCGCCGTGCCCGCCGCCGAGCTTGAGCTTGGCAACGCCGGGTGGCAGGTCCAGTTCGTCATGGGCCACCAGGATTTCTTCGGGTTTGATCCTGAAGAAGCCCGCAAGCGCCGCTACAGCCTGGCCGCTGCGGTTCATGTAGGTGGTGGGAATCAACAGACGAACATCCTGACCCTGATGCGAGAAGCGTCCGGTCAGGCCAAAATATTTGCGATCGGCCACCAGGTTTACACCTTGGGCGTGGGCGATGCGCTCAACAAAAAGGGCCCCCGCGTTATGCCGGGTCTGTTCGTATTCGGCGCCTGGATTTCCCAGGCCAACGATCAGTTTAATGGCAGTCACGACAGGGGCCCTTCCTTTGGAGTTGTGGATAACATCGCTACACCTGCGTGCGGCGAAAGTGGACGACAAGAGATCATTTACTCAAGAGTAAACGCCGCGTTATCGCCCGCTTTCTCGCTACGTTTCGGTCCGCGATGTTTCCTCAAGCTCCGGCAATACAGAGTGAATTACTCTGCAGCGCCTTCTTCAGCTTCTGGAGCAACGCGTGGAGCGTGTACGTTTGCAACAGCTTTGTCATCGCCGTGAGCCAGTGCGACAAACTCAACGCCTTTAGGAGCCTTGAGGTCGGACAGGTGGATGATTGCGCCGATTTCCAGAGCCGACAGGTCGACTTCGATGAACTCAGGCAGGTCTTTCGGCAGGCAGGTCACTTCGATTTCGTTCAGGACGTGAGAGATCTCGCCGCCTTTCTTGACCGGAGCTTCTTCACCAACAAAGTGCACAGGCACGATAGCGGTCAGTTTCTGGCCGGCTACGACGCGTACGAAGTCAGCGTGCAGAACATGACCCTTGGATGGGTGACGTTGCAGGGCTTTGATGATGACGTTTTGCTTTTTGCCGCCAACGTTCAGTTCGATAACGTGGCTGTAGGCCGCATCGTTTTCGAGCAGTTTGGCAACTTCTTTAGCCAGCATGCTGATGGATTCAGGGGCTTTGTCGCCACCGTAAACTACAGCTGGAACCAGGCTTGCGAGACGACGCAGGCGGCGGCTCGCACCTTTCCCCAGGTCGGAACGCACTTCAGCATTCAGAGTAAAATCGTTCATGTTGTATCTCCAAAATAACCACATTCGCCCCAGCGTTTGCGACCAGCGCTAAAGGCGATATGGGCAAAAAAGCCCCGCCCCAACAGTATGCTGGGGCGGGGCGCTTTTCGTCAGTGAGGTGTTCCGAAGGTTTGACCCTTAGCGGAACATCGCGCTGATCGATTCTTCATTGCTGATGCGGCGAACCGCTTCGGCAACTACCGGTGCGATATCCAGTTGACGGATACGCGCACAGGCTTGAGCAGCGGCGGACAACGGGATGGTGTTGGTCACCACCAGTTCGTCCAGCACGGAGTTCTCGATGTTCTCGATCGCTCGGCCCGACAGCACAGGGTGTGTGCAGTAGGCGAAGACTTTAGCAGCACCGTGCTCTTTCAAGGCTTTGGCCGCGTGGCACAGGGTGCCGGCGGTGTCGACCATGTCATCAACCAGAATACAGGTACGCCCTTCGACATCACCGATGATATGCATCACTTCAGAGTGATTGGCTTTCTCACGGCGTTTGTCGATGATCCCGAGGTCCACGCCCAGGGATTTGGCAACAGCCCGTGCACGCACGACGCCACCAATGTCCGGGGACACGATCATCAGGTTTTCAAAGCGCTGGTCTTCGATGTCATCCACCAAGACGGGGGAGCCGTAGATGTTATCTACCGGAATATCGAAGAACCCCTGGATCTGGTCAGCGTGCAGGTCAACCGTGAGCACACGGTCGATACCTACCACGGTCAGCATGTCAGCAACGACTTTCGCGCTGATAGCCACACGTGCGGAACGCGGACGGCGATCCTGGCGGGCATAACCAAAGTAAGGGATTACAGCTGTGATTCGAGTCGCTGAGGAGCGGCGGAAGGCATCAGCCATCACGACGAGTTCCATCAGGTTATCGTTGGTCGGAGCGCAGGTCGGCTGGATAATGAAGACGTCTTTACCGCGGACGTTTTCATTGATCTCGGCTGTAATTTCGCCGTCGGAGAATTTACCGACAGAGATGTCACCGAGAGGGATATGCAGCTGACGTACGACACGTCGAGCCAGATCGGGGTTGGCGTTCCCCGTAAAGACCATCATCTTGGACACGCGCAGTACCTAGAGGCTGAGGGTAACCTGGATGAGTATTAGAAAATGGCAGGGGCGGCTGGATTCGAACCAACGCATGGCAGGATCAAAACCTGCTGCCTTACCGCTTGGCGACGCCCCTGTATCTGTTGCAACGAGTACCCAGTACTCGATTCCTTTTAGAGCAGACTTTGCAGCTTGCGATGCAACATCGAAACGTTGCTTCCCTTTGCTACAAACCCTGTAAGGGTCTCTGTAAGAAGGGCCGAGACTTTATCAGCTTCAGCTTTGCTTGGGAAGCCCCCAAACACACAACTTCCAGTTCCGGTTAATTTTGCTTCGGTAAATTTACCTAACAAATTCAAAGCGTTACGTACCTCTGGATAACGCCTTGCTACAACCGGTAAGCAGTCATTTCGACTGTTTCCCTTGGGAACGGGGCGCACTTTAATGGGAGGAGAGTTACGTGTCAACAGCGGATCTGAAAAAATTTCTGCTGTACTTACAGATACTTGCGGGACAAGCACGACATACCACGGCTCTTCGGGGTATTCCGGGGTGAGTTTTTCCCCCACGCCCTCAGCAAAAGCGGCGTGTCCACGCACGAAAACCGGGACGTCGGCGCCCAGCGTGAGGCCCAGCGCAGCCAGGCGATCATGGTCCCAGCCCAGTTGCCACAAATGGTTCAGACCCAGCAGTGTGGTCGCTGCATTCGAGCTGCCACCACCGATTCCGCCACCCATGGGCAGAATCTTATCGATCCATATATCGATGCCCTGGGAACAGCCGGACTGCTCCTGGAGTTTTTTCGCGGCCCTCACGATCAGGTTGCTGTCGTGGGGCACGCCTTCGAATTCAGTGTGCAGCTGGATCACGCCATCGTCGCGCAGGGCGAAGGTGAGCTCATCGCCGTAGTCGAGAAATTGAAACAGTGTCTGCAGCTCGTGGTAGCCGTCTTCACGGCGACCGAGAATGTGCAGCATCAGATTGAGTTTGGCAGGAGAGGGCAGGGTCAGTTTTTGTACGGCCACGTTATTGCCCCAGCTTGCGCGGTTGCCAGTCCTTGATCACCAGCGTGACGTCAAGGTCGGTGCCATGCAGCTTGATGCGCTCTGGCAGCCAATAACCGCCCTGTTCCACGTAGCTGAGGTATTCGACCTGCCAGCCATCCTGTTCCAGGGTGGCCAGGCGGCTGTCACCGTTGAGGCTCAGGCGGCTCTTGCTGTCCGGCGCGGGCAAGCCGCGGACCCACCACACCAGGTGCGAGACAGGCAGTTTCCAGCCAATCTGCTCTTCCAGCAGCGCTTCGGGCGAGGTGGCCTCGTAGCGACCCTGGTTGGCGACTTCGAGGCTGACTTGTCCCGGGCGGCCGGTCAGGCGCGCGGCGCCACGCCCCAAGGGGCCGGACAAGCGAATGTCGTAGTAATCCTGGCGTTGCAGCCAGAACAAGGTGCCGCTGCCGGAATCTTTCGGTGCGCGAACCCCGACTTTGCCTTCGATCTGCCAGCCGTCGATGCTGCCGAGCTGATCCTTGTGCTGCTTCCATTGCGCCGGGTTGCCCTGGCCCTCAACGGATTCGCGGGCACCGAAGCCCGCGCAACCGGCGAGCAGGGCGATGAAGCTGAAAACGATAACGTGGCGCAAGAACATAAGCTTAAAGGGTCTCGGATCCGGTCAGGCGCTTGATGGTGCCGCGCAGGATGGGGCTTTCGGGTTGTTCCTTGAGGAATTTTTCCCAGATCTGGCGGGCTTCGCGCTGCTTGCCATTGGCCCACAGCACCTCGCCCAGGTGTGCAGCGACTTCCTGGTCGGGGAAGCGCTCCAGGGCCTGGCGCAGCAAGCGTTCGGCTTCGTCGAGGTTACCCAGGCGATAGTTCACCCAGCCCAGGCTGTCGAGTACGGCCGGGTCTTCCGGGTTGAGCTTGTGCGCCTGCTCGATCAACGCCTTGGCTTCGTCGTAGCGCGTGGTGCGGTCGGACAAGGTGTAGCCCAGGGCATTCAGGGCCATGGCGTTGTCCGGGTCGCGTTTGATGATCAGGCGCAGGTCTTTTTCCATCTGCGCCAGGTCATTGCGTTTTTCCGCCTGCATGGCACGGGTGTACAGCAGGTTCAAATCGTCGGGGAATTGCAGCAAGGCCTGTTGCAGCACCTTCCAGGCGCGCTCGCCCTGATTATTGGCTGACAAGGTCTCGGCCTGGATCAGGTAAAGCTGGATCCCGTAGTCCGGTTCGGCATCCCGTGCAGCGGCCAGGCGTTTTTCTGCCTCATCGGTACGCCCGTTGCTCATCAGGATGTCGGCCTGGCGCAGTTGGGCCGGCAGGTAGTCGTTGCCTGGGCCGACCTGTGCGTATTCGAGCAGGGCGGCCTGCGGGTCGCTGCGCTCTTCAGCGATGCGACCCAGGTTCAGGTGCGCCGAGTCGACATGACTTTCGCGCTCGATCAGCTCTTCCAGGTAACCCTTGGCCTCGTCCCAGGCCTTGGCTTCCAGGCACACCAGTGCCAGGGAATAACGCAGTTCATCGTCATCCGGGTATTGCTGGAGCAGGTTGGCGAACTGCACTTTGGCGTCCTCCATGCGGTCCTGCTCCACCAGCGTGCGTGCGTAAGTCAGGCGCAGGCGCTTGTCGTCCGGGTATTTCTTGATGCTTTTTTCCAGCAGTGGAATCGCTTCCTTGCCGCGGTTGAGGTTCTGCAACAGGCGCGCGCGCAGCAGAATCGGCGCGATCTCGCCGTCTTCCGGCGGGTTCTGTTCCAGCAGCTTCAATGCGGCTTCGGCTTCATCATCCTGTTGCAGCAGCAGGGCCTTGCCGAACACCAGTTGACTGTTCTTCGGGTGTTTTTGCAGCAGGCGGTCGAAACTCTTCATCAGGCCATTGCGGGTGTCCTGGTCGGTGTCGGCAGCCGACAGCGCGAGGAAGTCGAAATGGGTGTCGCCCTTGCCTTGCAGGACTTTCTCCATATAGACCATGGAGTCGTCATAGCGCCCGGCCCGCGCCAATTGAATGGCGGCTGCCCGTTGGGCTTCCAGATCGTCCGGCGCGTTCTTTGCCCAGATCAACGAAGTATCCAGCGCGGCCTGATCGGCCCCGAGGTACTCGGCAATGCGGAACGCCCGCTCGGAAATTCCCGGATCCTGGGTGTTGATGGCCTGGGTCACGTAGTTATCCAGCGCAATATCGAAGCGATTGCGCTGGCCGGCCAGTTCCGCACTGAGCAGGCTGAACACCGTTTCTTCACTGAACGAGGAATAAACCTTGGGCTTTTCAGGGGCGGGTGTGCTGTCTTCCACCGGCGGTGTACCGTCCGGCGACACGGGTGCCATGGCCTGGCAGCCGCTGAGGAAGACAAAAGCAAGGAGCAACGCGGAAGATCTATTCATATAGGAAGAGGACGACTAACCTGCGGTCGGATCATCATGACACAAGCCTTCGGCCAAACATAACCGAGTCTCAGTTGATGCCTTTATAGACACAAGGCATTAGGACAATAGACGACGGTGGTTGTTCTGAATCTTTCGAAGTAGGACAATTGTCGGCTTCCCGACATCATCAGCGATATTGAATGGCCTTCCTCGCACTCGGTATTAACCACAAGACTGCTTCCGTAGACGTGCGCGAGCGCGTGGCGTTTACGCCAGAGCAGTTGGTTGAGGCCTTGCAGCAGCTCTGCCGTCTCACCGACAGCCGCGAAGCTGCGATCCTTTCGACCTGCAATCGCAGTGAGCTTTATATAGAGCAGGAACATCTCTCGGCGGATGTGGTACTGCGCTGGCTGGCCGATTATCACCATTTGAGCCTCGACGACCTGCGCGCGAGCGCCTATGTGCACGAAGACGATGCGGCAGTTCGTCACATGATGCGCGTGGCATCCGGTCTCGATTCGCTGGTGTTGGGCGAGCCGCAGATCCTGGGCCAGATGAAATCCGCCTATGCCGTGGCGCGCGAGGCCGGTACCGTCGGTCCGCTGCTGGGGCGTCTGTTCCAGGCCACCTTCAATTCCGCCAAGCAGGTGCGCACCGACACCGCCATCGGTGAAAACCCGGTGTCCGTGGCGTTTGCCGCCGTCAGCCTGGCCAAGCAGATCTTCAGCGACCTGCAGCGCAGCCAGGCGCTGTTGATCGGCGCCGGTGAGACCATCACCCTGGTTGCCCGCCACCTGCATGACCTGGGCGTAAAGCGCATCGTGGTCGCCAACCGTACCCTGGAGCGCGCCAGCATTCTCGCCGAGCAGTTCGGCGCCCATGCGGTGCTGCTGTCGGACATCCCGGCCGAACTGGTGCGCAGCGATATCGTCATCAGCTCCACCGCCAGCCAGCTACCGATCCTCGGCAAGGGCGCGGTGGAAAGCGCGCTGAAACTGCGCAAGCACAAGCCGATCTTCATGGTGGACATTGCCGTTCCCCGGGATATCGAGCCCGAAGTCGGCGAGTTGGACGACGTTTACCTCTATAGCGTCGACGATCTCCATGAAGTGGTCGCCGAAAACCTCAAGAGTCGCCAGGGCGCTGCCCAGGCGGCTGAAGAGATGGTCAGCGTCGGTGCCGAAGAGTTCATGGTGCGCCTGCGTGAGCTGGCGGCGGTGGACGTGCTCAAGGCGTATCGTCAGCAGGGCGAACGCCTGCGTGATGAAGAGTTGATCAAGGCCCAGCGCCTGCTCGCCAACGGCAGCAGCGCCGAGGAGGTGCTGATGCAACTGGCCCGCGGCCTGACCAACAAGTTGCTGCATGCGCCCAGCGTACAATTAAAAAAACTGACTGCCGAAGGCCGCCTCGATGCGCTGGCCATGGCCCAGGAACTCTTTGCCCTCGGTGAGGGCGCGCCCAGCTCTTCGGATAAAAAATCGCAATGAAAGCGTCACTGCTCAATAAACTGGACGTGCTCCAGGACCGTTTCGAAGAACTGACCGCCTTGCTCGGCGACGGCGAAGTCATTTCCGATCAAACCAAGTTCCGCGCCTATTCCAAGGAATACGCCGAAGTTGAGCCCATTGTGGCCACGTACAAGAATCTCACCAAAGTGCAGGCCGACCTTGAAGGCGCCCAGGCGCTGCTCAAGGACAGCGACCCGGACATGCGTGAAATGGCCGTGGAAGAAGTCCGCGAGGCCAAGGAAAAGTTGGCCGAGCTGGAAGGTGACCTGCAGCGCATGCTGCTGCCCAAAGACCCCAACGACGGGCGCAATGTGTTCCTTGAAATCCGTGCCGGCACCGGCGGTGATGAAGCGGCGATTTTCTCCGGCGACCTGTTCCGCATGTATTCGCGTTATGCCGAGCGTCGCGGTTGGCGGGTCGAGATCCTGTCCGAGAACGAAGGTGAGCACGGCGGCTATAAAGAAGTCATCGCGCGGGTCGAAGGCGACAATGTCTATGGCAAGCTGAAGTTCGAGTCCGGTGCCCACCGTGTGCAGCGGGTTCCCGCAACGGAATCCCAAGGTCGCATCCACACCTCGGCCTGCACCGTGGCCGTGTTGCCCGAGCCGGACGAGCAGGAAGCCATCGAGATCAACCCGGCCGACCTTCGGGTCGATACCTACCGCTCGTCGGGCGCCGGTGGCCAGCACGTCAACAAGACGGACTCGGCGATTCGTATCACCCACTTGCCGTCGGGCATCGTGGTGGAGTGCCAGGAAGAACGTTCCCAGCATAAGAACCGTGCACGGGCCATGTCCTGGCTCTCGGCCAAGCTCAATGACCAGCAGACCAGCGCCGCCGCCAACGCGATTGCCAGCGAGCGCAAATTGCTGGTGGGCTCGGGCGACCGCTCCGAGCGCATCCGTACCTACAACTTTGCCCAGGGCCGGGTCACCGACCACCGGGTCAACCTCACCCTTTATTCCCTGGACGAGATTCTCGCCGGTGGCGTGGATGCGGTGATCGAGCCACTGCTCGCCGAATACCAGGCCGATCAGCTGGCGGCGATAGGTGAATAAATGACCATTATCGCCAGCCTGTTGCGCGCCGCCGACCTGCCCGACTCGCCCACGGCGCGCCTGGATGCCGAGTTATTGCTGGCGGCGGCCTTGGGCAAGTCCCGCAGCTACCTGCACACCTGGCCGGAAAAAATCGTCAGCAGCGAACACGCCCTGGCGTTTGCCGGCTACCTGCAACGCCGCCGCGCCGGCGAGCCGGTCGCCTATATCCTCGGTCAGCAAGGTTTCTGGAAGCTGGACCTGGAGGTCGCGCCCCACACGCTGATCCCGCGTCCGGACACCGAGCTGCTGGTGGAAGCGGCCCTGGAATTGTTACCGGCCACACCGGTCAAGGTCCTCGACCTCGGTACTGGCAGCGGCGCCATCGCCCTGGCCCTTGCCAGCGAGCGTCCGGCCTGGCACGTCACGGCCGTCGATCGCGTGCTGGAAGCCGTGGCGCTGGCCGAGCGCAATCGCCAGCGCCTGCACCTCCATAACGCCACGGTGATCAACAGTCATTGGTTCAGCGCCCTGGCAGGCCACGCCTACGACCTGATCATCAGCAACCCGCCCTACATCGCCGCCAACGATCCGCACCTGGTGGCGGGCGATGTGCGTTTCGAGCCGGCCAGCGCCTTGGTGGCGGGCCATGATGGCCTGGATGACCTGCGGTTGATCATCGCCCAGGCCCCGGCCCACCTGAACGCGGCGGGTTGGCTGCTGCTGGAGCACGGTTACGACCAGGCTGGCGCGGTGCGCGACCTGTTGCTGAGCCAAGGCTTCGAGCAGGTGCACAGCCGCATCGACCTTGGCGGTCACGAACGCATCTCCCTGGGACGCCGGCCGTGCTGACCGATCAGGAGCTGTTGCGCTACAGCCGACAGATTCTGTTGCAGCATGTCGACATCGACGGCCAATTGCGCCTGAAAAACGGCCGCGCGTTGATCGTCGGCCTCGGTGGCCTGGGTGCCCCGGTGGCGATGTACCTGGCCGCCGCGGGTGTCGGTGAGTTGCACCTGGCGGATTTCGACACCGTCGACCTCACCAACCTGCAACGCCAGATCATCCATGACACCGACAGCGTCGGGCAGGCCAAGGTCCATTCGGCCATGCGCCGCCTGAGTGCCCTCAACCCCGAAATCACTTTGGTCGCCCATCCCATCGCGCTGGATGCCGATACCTTGGCGGCGGCGGTGGCGGGTGTGGACGTAGTGCTCGATTGCAGCGACAACTTCTCCACCCGCGAGGCCGTCAATGCTGCCTGTGTGGCGGCGGCCAGGCCATTGATCAGCGGCGCGGCGATCCGGCTTGAAGGGCAACTGTCGGTGTTCGATCCACGTCGTGCCGAAAGCCCGTGCTATCACTGTTTATACGGGCATGGCAGCGACACTGAACTGACCTGCAGCGAAGCGGGTGTGGTCGGCCCACTGGTGGGCCTGGTCGGTAGCCTGCAAGCCCTGGAGGCCTTGAAGTTGCTGGCGGGTTTCGGCGAGCCGTTGGTGGGCCGCTTGCTGCTGATCGATGCGTTGACCACGCGTTTTCGCGAACTGCGGGTCAAGCGTGATCCCGCTTGCAGTGTCTGCGGGACACAACATGGGTAAGGACGCGCCAATCGGTGTGTTCGATTCCGGCGTCGGCGGCTTGTCGGTGCTGGCTGAGATTCAGCAATTGCTGCCCCATGAGTCCCTGTTGTACGTGGCCGATTGCGGGCATATCCCCTACGGCGAGAAAACCCCGGCGTTCATTCTTGAGCGTTCCCGGTCTGTCGCCGAATTTTTCCGCGAGCAGGGCGCCAAGGCTTTTGTGATCGCCTGCAACACCGCAACCGTGGCGGCCGTCGCGGATTTGCGCCAGGACTACCCCGATTGGCCCCTGGTGGGCATGGAGCCCGCGGTCAAACCCGCCGCGGCGGCCACGCGCAGTGGCGTGGTCGGGGTGCTCGCCACCACCGGCACCCTGCAAAGCGCCAAGTTCGCCGCGTTGCTCGATCGGTTTGCCACCGATGTGCGGGTGATCACCCAGCCGTGCCCGGGCCTGGTGGAGCTGATTGAAACCGGTGATCTGGACAGCCCGGCCCTGCGTCAGTTGTTGCAGGGCTATATCGACCCGCTGCTCAGCGCCGGCTGCGACACCATCATCCTCGGCTGTACCCACTATCCCTTCCTCAAGCCGCTGCTGGCGCAGATGCTGCCCGCCAGCATCATCCTCATCGACACCGGCGCTGCTGTCGCGCGACAGCTCAAGCGTTTGCTGGGTGAACGCGAACTGCTGGCCCTCGGCGATCCTGAGCCTGCACAGTTCTGGACCAGTGGTGATGTGTATCACCTAAGAAATATCCTACCGACACTATGGAAACATTCTGCAGTTGTGCGAAGCTTCGGGTCGTGAAAATTTCGTGAAATGTCGCTGAACTTCTGAGTGTGCGTCAGCTTCTATAGCGAGATGGCCTGTAAAAATTCATACAAACTTTGTTTTCAAAGGACTGTTTCTTATGAAGCGCTTGTTCTGTTTGGCCGCGATTGCGGCCGTAGTGGTGGGACACTCTGTTTCGGCCCAGGCTGCAGGCCTGGAGTTTGGGGTGGGCAGTACCAGCGATTCGACGTTGACCTATCGGCTGGGCCTGACCTCGGATTGGGATAAAAGCTGGATGCAGAGCGACGTCGGTCGCCTGACCGGCTATTGGAGCGGCGCCTATACCTATTGGGAGGGTGATGACCGTGCAGGTGCCAGCAGCCTGTCGTTCTCGCCGGTATTTGTGTATGAGTTTGCCGGCCAGTCGGTCAAGCCCTACATCGAAGCCGGGATTGGCGTGGCAGTGTTTTCCCGTACCAAGCTGGAAGACAACAACATCGGCCAGGCTTTCCAGTTCGAAGACCGCCTGGGCTTTGGCCTGCGCTTCACCGGTGGGCATGAAGTCGGCATTCGCGCCACGCACTACTCCAATGCCGGGATCAGCAGCAATAACGATGGTGTAGAAAGCTACTCGCTGCACTACACCATGCCGCTGTAATTCCCAGGAACGCTGCAAGACAGTGTGGGAGGGGGCAAGCCCCCTCCCACATTAAGGTCCTCACTGGCCTGAGATCAGCGGTAGGCCGTGGCGATGCCTTCGCGTTCGGTCAGGCACTCCGGTGCACCCATCTCGAACTCCCGGCAAATCAACGGCCGACGTTCGTAAATCGTGCACATCATCGTGTCCCGATCCAGCGCCGCGCACCAGCCGTCATCCAGGCGCAGCATCACTTCACCGCCCCAATCGTCAGTGTCGATATAGCGCTCCGGCACGCCGGTGTCGGTGATCAGCATCACTTCCAACTGGCAGCAGCAGGCCGCGCAGGTCGAGCAGGTGACGGCGGGTTCGGTGATCTGGATGTGGGGGATGTTGGTCATAGGCGCGCAGTGTAAGGCAAGCGGGTGACGCAGGTGTGAAAGGTCTGACAGGCGTCAGCGCGCCAGCCGATGCAGTCCGACGAACACCGCCGCCCAAAGCAGCGCCAGCCCCGCCAGGGTGGGTAGCAGTGGGTAGCCAAAATGCACGCCCGCCAACTGGCTCCCGGCGTAATACGACAACGGCCCCCCGATCGCCCCCAATGCGGCCGCACGCCACCAGGGCCGTGCACTCCAGGCCAGGCAATGGCGCAGGGTGGTGGCCAGCACCGCCCACAGCAGGATCAGCCAAAAGGGAATCAGCGGTCCGGGCTCGCTGAAGTGAAACACCCCCAGGCTGCGCAGCAACGTATCCAGTACCGTGCCCAGCAGCGTCACGCGGATAATCAGCGCGCCGTCGGTGGCCCACGAACTTATCCACAGCAGGTGGATTGCCAGCCCCGCCAGCCCCACCAGCAACCAAGGGCTATCGCCACCGAGTACGCAGGCAAACCACCCGCACTGGAACAGCACGGCATTGATCAGTGGTTTAAGCACTGAAGCGCCCGAGCAACGGAGGGTTGATGGCCGACGGTTTGGCCAACAGCAATTGCGCCGTGCCAATGGTGCGCTCCATAAAGCCGCCCTCGCAGTAGCACAGGTAAAACTCCCACAGTCGCAGGAAATATTCGTCGTAGCCCAACTCCGTCAGGCGGCCGTGGGCGTGGCGAAAGTTCTCGTGCCACAGGCGCAGGGTTCGCGCGTAGTGCAGGCCGAAGTCCTCCATGTGCAACAGGTTCATGTCGGTGTCGCGGCTGACGATATGCAGCATGTTCTGCACACTGGGCAGGGCGCCGCCGGGGAAGATATAGCGCTGGATAAAGTCGACGCTGTTCTTCGCCTGCTCAAAGCGTTGCTCACGGATGGTGATGGCTTGCAGCAACATCAGGCCATCACGCTTGAGCAGGTGCGCGCACTGCTTGAAGTAGGTCGGCAGGAACCGATGGCCCACCGCTTCGATCATTTCGATGGACACCAGCTTGTCGTACTCGCCGGTCAGGTCGCGGTAGTCCTGCAGCAATAACGTGACCTGGTCTTGCAGGCCCAAGGCGGCGATGCGTTTTTCGGTGTAGGCGAACTGCTCTTTGGACAAGGTCGTGGTGGTGACTTTGCAGCCGTACTGCTGCGCCGCATACAGCGCCATGCTGCCCCAGCCGGTGCCGATTTCCAGCAGATGATCGGTGGGCTTGAGCGCGAGCTTCTGGCAGATGCGTTGCAGTTTGTTCAGTTGCGCCTGTTCCAGGCTGTCGTCGGGCGTCAGGAACTGCGCGGCCGAATACATCATGGTCGGGTCGAGGAATTCTTCGAACAGCTCATTGCCGAGGTCGTAGTGGGCGGCGATGTTTTTCTGCGAGCCCTTGCGCGTGTTGCGGTTGAGCCAGTGCAGGCCTTGGGTGAACGGCCGTGCCAATCTCGCCAGGCCACCCTCCATTGCATCGAGCACATCCAGGTTACTCACCATCACCCGCACCACCGCCGTCAGGTCCGGGCTGGTCCAATAGCCGTGGATAAAGGCCTCGCCCGCACCGATGGAGCCGTTGGCCGCCACCAGCCCCCAGACCGCCGAATCGACAATCTGGATTTCCCCCAGCAGGTGCGCTTCCCGTGCGCCGAATACTTGGCGCTCGCCGTCCTCGATCACCACCAACTGGCCATGGCGCAGTTGGCTGAGTTGGCGCAGCACGCCCTTGCGCAGCAGCGCACTGGTCATGCCGTTGACGTTCAGGCGGTGGGTCTTGACCGATAAGCTAGGGGATTTCATGGCGGCGATCCTTGGTGTACCCGACAGCTGTGCGAGAGGCGCCGTCGGCGGCCTGATGGGAAAAAATCGGTGTGCGCTTGAGCAACAGGCGCAGGGCCTGCCAATAAATGGCCAGGCAGGTCTTGGCGGTCATCCACGGAAAGCGCCACAGGTAACGGTGCAGGCTGGCGCGGTTCAGCGTTTCCCTGTGCAGGCTCAAGGTGGCGTCGAAGACTTTCACGTCGCCCTGCCAATCGGCCATGTGCACGCCGAGCCTGGTGGCGGGCGGGCTGAAGCTCATGCGGTATTCCAGGTCGCGCGGCAAAAACGGCGACACGTGAAACGCCTTGGCCACGGCGAAGTGCTGGTGTTCATCCGCGCCGAGGGCCTGGGCCGGCAGCACGTAGTGATAGCGCTCGCGCCATGGGGTGTTGGTCACTTCGCACAGGATCGCGGCCAGTTGCCCATCGGCCTCGAAGCAGTAGAAGAAACTCACCGGGTTAAAAGCCAGGCCCCAACTGCGGGCCTGGGTCAGCAGGCAGATAACGCCCAGGGGTGTATGCCCCAGGGCCTTGCCGACTTCCTGGCGCACGGCATCGGTCAAACTCATGCCGTGGCGCGTGAATTCACGCAGGTAGTCCTGCTCGCGAAAGCCGAAGGGCGCCAGGCGACTTGCACCGGCCAGGGGCGACAGCCCGAGCACTTCGTCTTGTTCGCTGAGGTCCAGATACAGCAGGCCGATGCGGTAGCGAAAGGCATGAGCCTTGGGGGCAAACCGCCGATGGGCGATCCAGCCGCTGTACAGGGCGCTGTTCACAGGCTTTCCCCGAAGGCTTCGGCTACGCGCAGGGCGCTGACGACGCCGTCTTCATGGAAGCCGTTGGCCCAATAGGCGCCGCAGTACCAGGTATGGCGGGTGCCGTTCAGTTCTTCCCAGCGTGCTTGTGCGGCCACGGCGGCCAGGCTGTATTGCGGGTGGGCGTAGGTATAGCGCGCGAGGATCTTCAGCGGGTTGATCATCGAGGTCTGGTTGAGGCTGACGCAAAAGGTGGTGGCGCTGTCGATGCCTTGCAGGATGTTCATGTCATAGGTGACAGCGGCCTGGGTCTGCGTGTCGCCGCTCAGCCGGTAGTTCCAGCTGGCCCAGGCCAGTTTGCGCTCGGGCAGCAGGCGCGTGTCGGTGTGCAGCACCACGTCATTGTCGGCGTAGGGCAGGGCGCCGAGGATCTCCTGCTCGGCCTGGCTTGGGTCGCCGAGCAGGGCCAGTGCCTGGTCGCTGTGGCAGGCGAACACCACCTTGTCGAAGGCTTCGGTGCCGGCGGCGCTGTAAATGATTACGCCCTCTGCGTCACGCTCGACCAGATGCACCGGGCAGTCGAGGCGGATCTGCTCGCGAAAGCTGCGGGTCAACGGTTCGATATAACGGTTGGAGCCACCTTCGATCACGCACCACTGCGGCCGATTGTTCACCGAGAGCAAACCGTGGTTCTTGAAGAAACGCACAAAGAACTGCAACGGGAAATCCAGCATGTCCGCCAGGGACATCGACCAGATCGCCGCGCCCATCGGCACGATGTAATGCCGGATAAACCGTGGCCCGTAGCCCCCGGCTTCGAGGTAGTCACCCAAGGTCATCTCGGTGCTGATGCGCTGCTCTTGCAGGTCCAGCGGGGCCTGGCGATTGAAGCGCAGGATGTCACGCAGCATGCCCCAGAAGCCCGGCGAGAGGATATTGCGGCGCTGGGCAAACAGGCTGTTGAGGTTGTTGCCGTTGTACTCGAAGCCGCTGCCCTGGTCGCACACCGAAAAGCTCATCTCGGTGGGTTTGAAGGTCACGCCGATCTGCCCCAGCAAGCGGATGAAGTTGGGGTAGGTCCAGTCGTTGAACACGATGAAGCCGGTGTCCACGGCATAGGGTTTGCCCTCGACGGTGACGTTGACCGTGTGGGTGTGCCCGCCGATACGGTCGCCGGCCTCGAACAGGGTGATGTCGTGGCGGCGGCTGAGCAGGTAGGCGCTGGTCAGCCCGGAGATGCCGCTGCCGATAATGGCGATCTTCACAGGTCGTCCTTTTTCGGTGGCGGGCTGCGCAACATGCGTTTGCCGATGATCAATTGCGCGCGGTTCGGCAGTTTCGACAGCGGCCACAGCGTGGCGATAAACAGTGCGGGGAAGGCGATCTCCAGCGGGCGTTTTTCCAGCTTGGCGAAGATATGCCGCGCGGCCTTGTCGGCTGGCCAGCTCAGGGGCATCGGGAAGTCATTGCGCTCGGTGAGTGGGGTGTCGACGAAGCCCGGGCTGATCACCGTGACATCAATGTTTTCGGTCGACAGGCTGATGCGCAGGGATTCGAACAGGTAGCGCAGCCCGGCCTTGGACGCGCCATACGCTTCGGCCCGTGGCATCGGCAGGTAGGTCACGGCGCTGGCGACGCCCACCAGGTGTGGCGTGCGCCCGGCGCGCAACAACGGCAGCGCCGCTTCAATGCAGTAACTGCTGGCCAGCAGGTTGGTGCGCACCACGTGTTCGATAATCGAGGCATCGAATTGCCTGGCGTCGACATATTCACAGGTGCCGGCGTTGAGGATGACGGTGTCGACCGAACCCCAGGCCGCGCCGATGTGTTCACCGATCTCGCGCACGGTCTGACTGTTGGTCAGGTCGCCGGCCACCACCAGCACCTGGCCGGGGTACCGTTGGGCGAGTGCTTCCAGCGGGCCTTTGGTGCGTGAACTGAGGGCCACGTGGGCGCCGCTGTTGAGCAGCTCCACGGCCAGCGCAGCACCGATGCCACTGCTGGCACCGGTCAGCCAATAACGACGGGGCGGCAGTGCGTTCATCCCACTCTCCTTTTCAACCAACTGACGACCCCACCCAACACGGGAAGGTGTTCGTACAACAGGGCGCCGGCGTCGAAGTAATCGCGGTGGCGGTACACCTTGTCACGCCACATCAAATGCGAGCAGCCCTCCACGCGGATGACCTTGCCTTTGCCCAGGCGCGGGTGGCAGAAACTCATGTTCCAGCGCAGGTAACCTTCGCCTTCGGCCACCTGGTCGAAACCATGGAAGTCGAAGCGCAGCTGGCTGACGTTGCTGTACAACTCGGCGAAATACGTGTGCAGCGCGGTCAGTCCATGGACTTCATGCAGTGGGTCAGTGAACGCGATGTCCTGGCTGTAGAGGCTGTCGAGCAGCTGCAGATTGTGCTTGTCCAGCGAGGCAAAGGCCTGGGCGAAGCGGCGCAGGAAGTCACTCATGTTCGGCGACCTCCTGGCGTGAAGGCAGGTTGCGAAAGGCTGCGAGGGCGCGTTCGCGGGATTTTTTCAGGTCGACAATCGCGCGCGGGTAATCCGCCACGCCAAACAGGCCGCCGAGCGCTTGCGGGTTGTGCACTTCCTTCTTGTTCAGCATGGCCAGCTCCGGCAGCCAGCGCTTGATAAACACGCCGTCGCCGTCGAATTTTTCCGACTGGCTCAGCGGGCTGAAAATCCGGAAATACGGTGCCGAATCGGTGCCAGTGGATGAACTCCATTGCCAGCCGCCGTTGTTGGCGGCGAGGTCACCGTCGATCAGGTGGCGCATGAAGAAGCGCTCGCCTTCGCGCCAGTCGATCAACAGGTTCTTGGTCAGGAACATCGCCACCACCATACGCAGGCGGTTATGCATCCAGCCGGTTTCCAGCAACTGGCGCATCGCGGCATCGATGATCGGCAGGCCGGTGCGCGCCTGTTGCCAGGCGGCGAGGTCCTCGGGCGCATCGCGCCAGGCCAGGGCTTCGGTCTCGGGACGGAAAGCGCGGTGACGGGAGACCCGTGGGTAGCCGACCAGAATGTGCTTGTAGAACTCACGCCATAACAGCTCGTTGATCCAGGTGATGGCGCCGATGTCGCCGCTTTCGAATTCGCCCTGGTTGGTCTGCAGGGCGGCGTGCAGGCATTGGCGCGGCGAAACCACGCCGGCGGCCAGGTAGGCGGAGAGCTGGCTGGTGCCGGGCTTGGCCGGAAAATCCCGTTCGTCTTTGTAGTAGCTGATCTGCTGGTCGGCAAAGGCGTCGAGGCGGCGGCGGGCTTCGTCTTCGCCGGCGGGCCAGAGGGCGCGCAAGGTGTCGCTGGGCGGTTCGAAGCCGTCGACCTGTTCGGGAATCGGATCGCTCTTGAGCGCGAGCGGGGCTTGGGCCTTGGGCGTTGCGACCCGACGCGGCAGGGCGCTGTGCAGGCGCGCGTAGCAGACCTTGCGGAACTGGCTGAACACCTGGAAGTAGGTGCCGGTCTTGGTCAGCACGCTGCCCGGTTGGAAAAGCAGTTGGTCCAGGTAGCTGTGGAACGTCACGCCGACGGCCTCCAGGGCCTTGGCAACGGCGGCATCGCGACGGCTTTCATGGATGCCGTATTCCTCGTTGACGTGCACCGACTCCACGGCCAGTTCCCGGCACAGTTGACTCAACACGGCGGGAACCTGATCCCAGTCAGCGGCATGGCGGATCAGCAAGGGAATGTTCAGGGCGCCCAGGGCCTGGCTCAAGTGCTGCAGGTTGCGCAGCCAGAAATCCACTTTGCAGGGGGCATCGTCATGGGCCAGCCATTGCTCGGGCGTGACCAGGTACACGGCCGCCACCGGGCCTCGCTGGCAGGCCGCGGCCAGGGCGGTGTTGTCGTGAAGGCGCAAGTCGGTGCGCAGCCAGATCAAGTGCATTTAGATAAGTCCACGCTGGATCAGGAGCTGATGGGCCGACAACGGGTCTTCGGCCACGAACAATTGCGCAATGTCTTGGGTTAATACGGACAGCTCGGTCTGGTGGATGCAGACCGTGGGTCCGACGAGCAGTTTTGCGCAATTGACGCCAGCCAGCAGCTTGCTCAGTGCCGGCAATTGCAGGGCCATGCTCGAATACAGGAGCACGGCGCGCGGTTGCAGGTGTTCCACCGCCAGGGCCAGCTCGCCGGTGGGCAACGGCCAGTCGAAGACTTCCACCGGGCAATCGGCGCTGCTGGCCAGCCAGGCGCTGAGCCACAGGTGCGGCTCCAGGGGCAGGTCGGAGTGGTTGACCAGCAGCAGCGGCGCGCCGTGCAACTGCCGGTTGTTGTGGTAGATGCGTGCACCGAACTTGCTGCGCAGCCAGGACAGGAAAAACACCCGCTCCATCTGTGCGCCAAACTGGCCTTGCCAGCGCTGTTCCAGCTCCTGCAGCAACGGCAGCAGCAATTGCTCGCACAGGGTGCGCGGCGGGTACAGCGCCATCGCCTGGTTAAACACATCGTCCACCCGGCGTTCGGCCAGTTCGCTGACGGCCTGTACCAGGTTCTGGCGCAAGGCGTGCCACTCGTTCTCGACGGCATCGGGAAGGGCCTGGGCGGAATCGATCAGGCCTTTGACCTGGCTGACCGGCACGCCGCGATTGAGCCAGGTGAGGATGGTGTGGATGCGTTGGACATGGTCCGCATTGAACAGCCGATGGCCCTTGGGGGTGCGCTGGGGCACGATCAGGCCATAACGGCGTTCCCAGGCGCGCAGGGTCACGGCGTTGACGCCGGTCTGGCGCGCCACTTCGCGGATCGGCAGCCAGCCGTCTTCGAGGGCTTGGGCGATGTCTGCGCCGGGTTCGTCTTGCAAGATAGCGGTCATGACGCTTTTCATGGTTTAGATCGCATTCCGCAGGCTGAGATTTTCCGGGTGCGGCTGCAAGTAGGCCTGCTGCGCGATGTAGCGGTCCGGGTGTTGGCGAAAGTGATGCTTGAGCAGAGTCAACGGCACCACGAGCGGCACGATGCCCTGGTGATACTGGCTGATGACTGTCTGCATTTCCTGTTTGTCATCGGCGCTGATGGCCTGCTTGAGGTAACCGCTGATGTGTTGCAGCACGTTGGTGTGGGTGCCGCGGGTGGCGCACTTTTTCAGGCCGGTCATCAAGTCGCTGAAATAGCAGGCGGCCACCTCGTCGAGGTTGACGTCCCTGGCCATGCTGCCGAGGCGGTGGCCCAGGCTCTTGTAGTGCATCAGGCTGTGGGCCATCAGCAAATACTTGTAGCGCGCGTGAAACGCCAGCAGGCGGTGGCGGGTCAGGCCCTCGGCCAGCAGTTGCTGCCAACTGGCGTAGACGAAGACGCGGGTCAGGAAGTTTTCCCGCAGTACCGGGTCATTCAGGCGGCCGTCTTCTTCCACAGGCAGGTTCGGGTGGCGCGCGCAGAACGCCTGGGCGTAGATGCCACGCCCGCCACCCTCCACCGGCGCTCCGTTTTCACGGTAGACCTTGACGCGTTCCAGGCCGCAGGACGGCGACTTCTGCATGAAGATGTAGCCGCACAGGTCGGTGTGTTCGGCGGCCATTTTGCGGCCGTATGCGTCCAGCGGCGCGGTGACATTCAGCTCGCGGTGTACGGTGCCGACGGCCTGGGGCTGTTCGGCATCGCCCACCAGGCGAATGGTTTCACGGGGGATACCCAGGCCGATCGCCACTTCCGGGCACAGCGGCACGAAGTCGAAGTATTCGGCGAGGACCTCGCTGCATAGCTGGGATTGCTTGTGACCGCCATTGAAACGCACGTTCTCGCCCAGCAGGCAGGCGCTGATGCCAATCTTCGGCTTGATGGACGGTGTGCTAGGCATGGCCAAACCTCTGCAAGATTCCTGTACAAGATCTGAAATCTGTACAACTAAATCTCATCATAGGTTTGATGCTGTACAAGTCAAATATTTTGTACAAGTATTTGCGCGGGGCTATTTCCAGCCGATTTGCCAAGCCTCGGCATTTTGCAGGGTTTGCCAGGCCAGGCGCTCAGCGCGCAGGGTCATCACGGCTTGCAACTCGATTTCCAGCACTGTGCCGTCCTCGTCACGAAACAGTTCGGTGACCAGGAAGTGTTTTTCCTTGTTGCGGGGCCGGGCTGCCGTCCACTTTGACAGCAGCAATTTGGCCGGGTTGATGCGGTTCATTGCAGGTGCTCGATCAACCGTCGCGCGGCTTCCTGACCACTGAGCCACGCCCCTTCCACGCGGCCCGAGAGGCACCAGTCGCCACACACGTACAGGCCCAGGTCGGCGTCGGCCAGCACCCCGAACTCATGGGCGGCTGACGGCCGTGCGTAGAGCCAGCGGTGGGCCAGGCTGAAGGATGGTGCGGGCATGGCGCTGTGCAGCAATTCGGCGAAGGCGCCGTGCAGGTGTTCGATCACCGCGTCCTTGGACAGGTCCAGGTGGGCCTTGCTCCAGGTGCTGGTGGCATGCAGCACCCAGGTGTCGAGGGTCGTATCGCGCCCGGGCTTGCTGCGGTTGCGCGCCAGCCAGTCCAGCGGGCTGTCTTGCACGAAGCAGCCTTCCATGGGGGTATCCAGGGGCTTGTCGAAGGCCAGGGCAATGGCCCAGGTCGGGTCCATCTTCACGCCGGCGGCGGCACTCGCCAATTTGGGCGCTGCCGCCAGCAGGGCCGTGGCCTGGGGCGCAGGCGTGGCGATGATCACATGGCTGAACGGGCCGTGGTTTTCGCCGTCGGCATCCAGCAGGTTCCAGTGTTGCTTGCCTTGGAACACTTCGGTGATCCGGCAACCGAACTCCACCGGCAGGTCATCGAGCAGGGCGCGGGTAATGGCGCTCATGCGCGGCGTGCCGACCCAGCGGATCTGTTCATCGGGGGAGGGCGTGAGTTGGCCGGACTTGAAGTTGTACAGCTGGGGCTTCCACTGCTCGGCCCAGCCGTTGCTTTGCCAGCGCTGCACTTCGTTGACGAAGCGTCGGTCGCGGGCGGTGAAGTATTGGGCGCCCATGTCCAATGCGCCGGCGTCGCTGCGCTTGCTGGACATGCGGCCGCCGCTGCCGCGGCTTTTATCGAAGAGTTGTACAACGTGCCCGGCGTCTTGTAACGCTCGGGCGGCGGAGAGACCGGCGATGCCGGTGCCGATGATCGCGATGGGGACAGTCATGGGAGGCCTCGTTTTACCGTTGGGTACAGGCTACGCCGACACCAATAGCTGTACAATATTATTTTTTGGTATAAGTTTTGGCGTACCTGATCGCTTGGCGTGACCTATGGTTAAGCATGAGGCTTAAACAAAAGTCACGCTCGATTACAAATTGATCCCTGCTTATAAAATAGACTAGTGATCGGCGGCGAACGTTACATGAGGAGCGTCCCATGCATATTTTGCTGACCGGCGGTACCGGCCTGATCGGTCGCCAACTCTGCCAACACTGGATTGCCCAAGGTCATCGCCTGACGGTGTGGAGCCGCCATCCTGAAGACGTCGCACGGTTATGCGGTGCAACGGTGCTCGGGGTGGCTCGTCTGGAAGAGGTGATTGGCGCGGTGGACGCGGTGGTCAACCTGGCAGGCGCGCCGATAGCTGACCGTCCCTGGACCCACAAACGCAAGGCGCTGCTCTGGAGCAGCCGCATCGGCTTGACCGAAACCCTGCTGGCCTGGCTCGAAAGCCAGGCGCAGAAGCCGGCGGTGCTGGTTTCCGGTTCGGCGGTGGGCTGGTACGGCGACGGCGGCGAGCGCGAACTGACCGAGGCGAGTGGGCCGGTACAGGACGATTTCCCCAGCCAACTGTGCATCGCCTGGGAAGAAACCGCCCAACGTGCCGAAGCGATGGGCATCCGCGTGGTGCTGGTGCGCACCGGCCTGGTACTGGCGGCCGAGGGCGGCTTTTTGTCGCGCCTGTTGCTGCCGTTCAAACTCGGGCTGGGCGGGCCTATCGGCAACGGGCGGCAGTGGATGCCGTGGGTGCATATCAAGGATCAAATCGCCTTGATTGATTTTCTTCTGCACAAGGATGACGCCAGCGGTCCTTATAATGCCTGCGCGCCGCACCCGGTGCGTAACCGCGAGTTCGCCAGGACATTGGGCCAGGCGCTGCACCGCCCGGCGTTCATGCCGATGCCGGCCTTTGTGTTGAAGGTGGGTTTGGGCGAGTTGTCCGGCTTGTTGCTGGGCGGCCAGAAAGCATTGCCCGAACGCCTGCTGGCGGCCGGTTTCACTTTTCAGTTCACTGAGTTGCGTGCGGCCTTGGACGACGTTTCCAGCCGCCGCTAAGAGATAGGATGTTGCATGACGGATCACGCGTTGTTACTGGTCAACCTGGGTTCACCGGCGTCCACTTCGGTGGCCGATGTGCGCAGCTACCTCAATCAGTTCCTGATGGACCCTTATGTCATCGATCTGCCGTGGCCGGTGCGGCGCTTGCTGGTGTCGCTGATCCTGATCAAGCGCCCCGAGCAATCGGCCCATGCCTACGCCTCGATCTGGTGGGACGAGGGCTCGCCGCTGGTGGTGCTCAGCCGTCGCCTGCAACAGCAGATGACCGCGCAGTGGACCCAGGGGCCAGTGGAGTTGGCGATGCGTTATGGCGAGCCTTCCCTGGAAACGACGCTCACGCGGTTGGCCGCCCAAGGTATTCAAAAAGTCACCTTGGCGCCCTTGTACCCGCAATTTGCCGACAGCACCGTGACCACAGTGATTGAAGAAGCCAAGCGGGTAGTGCGTGACAAAAAGCTCAACGTACAGTTCTCGATCCTGCAGCCATTCTACGATCAGGCGGAATACCTCGACGCGTTGGCAGCCAGCGCCCGACCTTATATAGACGCGCATTACGACCACTTGCTGCTGAGCTTCCACGGCTTGCCCGAGCGCCATCTGAAAAAGCTCGACCCGACCGGCCAGCATTGCTTCAAGGATGCGGACTGCTGCAGGAACGCCTCGCCTGAGGTGCTCGCGACCTGCTACCGCGCGCAATGCTTCAGCGTTGCCCGCGACTTCGCCGCGCGCCTGGGTTTGCCTGACGACAAATGGTCGGTGGCGTTCCAGTCGCGCCTGGGCCGTGCGAAGTGGATCGAACCCTACACCGAGGCACGCCTGGAAGCGCTGGCCCGGCAAGGGGTGAAAAAGCTGCTGGTGATGTGCCCCGCGTTTGTTGCCGACTGCATCGAGACCCTGGAAGAGATCGGTGATCGTGGTCGGGAGCAATTCCGCGAGGCGGGCGGTGAGGAGTTGGTGCTGGTGCCGTGTTTGAATGACGATCCGCAGTGGGCGGCAGCGCTCAATACCTTGTGTGAAAGAGCCCCGCTTTCGCTGTAATCACGTCATCCAAATGTGAGGGGCTTAACCCCTCTCACGTTTTTGATTGTGTTACAGGTTGAGGGTCAGGCTGACGGTGAGATTGCGCGGCTCGCCGGGATTGACCCAGTAATTGCTGTAGGACCGCTCGTAGTACTTTTCATCGAACAAGTTGTTGAGGTTCAGGCCCACGGTGACGCTCTGCGTGGCCTTGTAATGGGCCAGCAAATCGACGGTGTGGTAGGCGGGCAGTTCAAAGCGGCTGCCCGCTTCACCCGAGCGATCCCCTACATAGGTGAACGCCGCGCCCAGGTCTGAACCGCGCAGCGCGCCGTCCTGGAATTCATACACCCCCAACAGGCTGCCACTGTGCTTGGCTACGCCGAGGATGCGGCTGCCCGCAGGAATGGCTTTATCACCCTTGGTCACTTCGGCGTCGATGTAGGCAAAGGCGCCGATCACGCGTACCGCATCAGTCAGTTGTCCTGTCAGTTGCAGGTCGAAGCCCTGGCTGCGTGCCTTGCCCATGGCGCGGTTGGTATTGGTGGCCGGGTCCAGGGCCAGCACGTTTTCCTTTTCGATATGGAAGGCGGCGAGGGTGGCGCTGAGGCGGTCGTCGAACAGCTCGCTCTTGATCCCCACCTCATAGCCCACGCCTTCTTCGGGCTTGAAGGTCTTACCGCTGGCGTCCAGGCCGCTGTTGGGCTTGAACGAGGTGGAAGCGTTGGCGAATACGCCGACCTCTGGCGTCAGTTGATACAGCAGGCCGGCGCGCTGGGTAAGTGCGTCGTGGGTTTGCCGACTCTTGGCGTGGTTGCGGGTGAAGTCGTCGGTGCCTTGTTCGAAATGCTCGAAGCGAGCGCCGACCATGCCGCGCAAGCGGTCGGTGAAGATGATCTGGTCTTGCAGGTTCAGTGCCTGGCTTTTGGTCTGTTCGAAGAAGTCGGTGCCGGAGCGTGCGCCATTGGGTTTGGGCTGGCCGTAGACCGGGTTGTAGAGGTCGATGGCGTAGGGGCTGCCGGCTATGGCGGTGACGCGCTCCTTCTTGCGGTAGTCCTCGTATTCGGTGCCGACCAGCAATTCATGCTGCCAACTGCCAAGGTCGAACAGGCCGCGCAGTTCCAGTTGGGTGATGCTGTCGTGCCAGCCCGTGGAGCGTTCGCGGTAACGGCGGTTAAGGGTATGGCCGTCGGTGTTCAGCGCGCGGTTTTCCGAGGCGTCGCCCCACAGGCTGCCTTGTTTGTAATGGCTGGCCAGGCGCAGTTTCCAGGCGTCGTTGAGATGATGCTCGAGGGTCGCCTGGATGCGGTTGTTGTGGTTGTCGATAGTGCCGTCGTTGGGTTCGCCGAGGAAGGTGGAGCGCGATACGCCTGGGGCATCGACGATGCCCCGGTCGAAGGTGGAGCTGTGGCGTACGAATTCGCTTTCCACCAGCAGGTGGGTGTCCGGGTCCAGCTGCCAGCTGAATGAGGGCGCGACGAATACGCGCTTGCTCTCGACGTGATCGCGGAAACTGTTGTTGTCTTCCACTGCCAGGTTGACCCGCGACAGCAGGTCGCCCTCGCTGTCCAGCGGCGTATTGATATCGACGGCAGTGCGATAACGGTCCCAACTGCCCGCGCTGGTTTGCATGGTGGTGAAGGCTTCGGGCTGGGGTTTTTTGGTGACGATATTCACCGTGCCACCGGGATCACCGCGGCCATACAGGCTGGCTGCGGGGCCCTTGAGCACTTCGATGCGTTCGATATTGGCCGCGTCCGGTGTGCTCGGGTAGCCGCGGTTGGCGCTGAAACCGTCCTGGTAGAACTCCGAGGTGGTGAAGCCGCGCACGCTGTATTCGTAGAGCGTGAGGCCGCCAAAGTTGTTCTGCTTGGACACCCCGCCGGCAAACTCCAGGGCGCGTTCCACGTTAGTGCTGCCCAGGTCCGTGAGTACTGAGGCGGGAATCACGCTGATGGACTGTGGGATGTCGCGCAGGGCGGTGTCGGTTTTAGTCGCGCTGGCAGAGCGGGTGGCACGGTAGCCTTTGACCGGGCCGGTGGCGGATTCATAGGCGTCGGTGGTGACGCTGATGGTGTCCAGCTCAACGGTATTGTCTTCGGCAAAGGCGGGATCCAGCAGCAAACCCAAGGCCAGGCCAGCCAGGGGGGCAAACGTTCGAGACGGCATGATAGAGCGTTCCAATAGCGATATTGAAACAATATAACATGTCTAATGAGAATGCTTTTGCTTTGAAATATATGCTTACAGGTACCCGCGAACGGGTACCTGGCGAGGTGGTTTATTCCTCTTCCTTGACCGGTGCAGGGGGTGGACGCAGGCCGATTTCCGCCAGCAGCTTGATCTCTTTACCGTTGCGCATCACCTGGATCGCCACCTTGTCGGTTGGCTTGATCCGCGCCACCTGGTTCATCGACTTGCGCCCATCACCGGCCGGTTCGCCGTTGATGCTGAGGATCACATCCCCCAGCTGCAGGCCGGCTTTCTGCGCCGGGCCATCGCGGAAAATCCCGGCAACCACGATGCCTGGGCGCCCGGTCAGGCCGAACGACTCGGCCAGCTCCTTGGTCAGCGGCTGTACTTCGATCCCCAGCCAGCCGCGAATCACCTGGCCGTGCTCGATGATCGACTTCATCACTTCCATCGCCAGCTTTACCGGGATCGCAAAGCCGATGCCCTGGGAGCCGCCGGACTTGGAGAAAATCGCCGTGTTGATGCCGGTCAGGTTGCCATTGGCATCCACCAGTGCGCCGCCGGAGTTGCCCGGGTTGATCGCCGCATCAGTCTGGATAAAGTCCTCGTAGCTGTTCAGCCCCAGCTGGTTTCGCCCGGTGGCGCTGATGATGCCCATGGTCACCGTCTGGCCCACTCCGAACGGGTTGCCGATAGCCAGTGCCACATCACCCACCCGCAGCCCATCGGAGCGGCCGAGGGTGATGGACGGCAGGCTTTTCAGATCGATCTTCAGGACCGCGAGGTCGGTTTCCGGGTCGCTGCCCACCACGCGGGCCAGGGTTTCACGGCCGTCACGCAGGGCCACCACAATCTGGTCGGCGCCGGTGGTCACGTGGTTATTGGTGAGGATGTAGCCTTCGGGGCTCATGATCACCCCGGAACCCAGGCTGGACTCCATGCGGCGCTGCTTGGGCCCGTTGTCACCGAAGTAGCGGCGGAACTGCGGGTCTTCAAACAACGGATGGGCCGGCTTGTTGATGACCTTGGTGGTGTACAGGTTGACCACCGCAGGAGCGGCGATGACCACCGCGTCCGCGTAAGTCACCGGGCCTTGCACCACCGAGCTGGTCTGGGGCGCCTGTTGCAGGTTGACATCAAGGCTGGGCAAGCCCACCCACTGGGGATAACGCTGAATAATCAGCATCGCGATCAGCACGCCAGCCAGCAATGGCCATCCAAAAAAACGCAGTGCCTTGAGCATCAAGTAAGTCCTGACAGGTTGCAGGGGGCGGGAGAGCGCCCATAATGTCGCGCATTATACGAGGCTGCGAGCGCCTCGGAACGGGATATTTAGGAGTCTTTTATGGCCGTCCCCCTTACCACCCTCGTCGAGGAAGCGGACCGCTACCTCGGCAGCGCAAAGATTGCCGATTACTGCCCCAATGGCCTGCAGGTCGAGGGGCGGCCGCAAGTGATGCGCATCGTCAGCGGCGTGACCGCCAGCCAGGCCCTGCTGGACGCGGCCGTCGAAGCCCAGGCCGATTTGATCCTGGTGCACCACGGTTATTTCTGGAAAGGCGAAAACCCCTGTATCACCGGCATGAAGCAACGCCGCCTGAAAACCCTGCTCAAACACGACATCAGCCTGCTGGCCTACCACCTGCCGCTGGACCTGCACCCCGACGTTGGCAATAACGTGCAACTCGCCCGCCAGTTGGATATCACCGTCGAAGGCCCACTGGACCCGAGCAACCCCAGGGTCGTCGGCCTGGTCGGCTCGCTCGTCGAACCGCTGTCGCCCCGCGACTTCGCCCGGCGTGTGCAGGACGTGATGGGCCGCGAGCCGCTGCTGATCGAAGGCAGCCAGATGATCCGCCGCGTCGGCTGGTGCACCGGTGGCGGCCAGGGTTACATCGACAACGCCATCGCCGCGGGCGTCGATCTGTTCCTGAGCGGCGAAGCTTCCGAGCAAACCTTCCACAGTGCCCGGGAAAACGACATCAGCTTTATCGCCGCCGGCCACCACGCCACCGAACGTTACGGCGTACAGGCGCTGGGCGATTACCTGGCGCGGCGCTTCGCCCTGGAGCATCTGTTCATCGATTGCCCCAACCCGATTTGATGGCCAAACCTTGGGGCATATTGATATACCGTTTCGATCTAGCTGGCGCCCTGAATAGAAGAAGGTGCTGTGCTAGCATGCCCCGCTCGAACACGGCCCGCTGGCCGTCCATAAGATCGTTTTTCCGTGAGTAACCATGGTCGACAAACTGACGCATCTGAAACAGCTGGAGGCGGAAAGCATCCACATCATCCGCGAGGTCGCCGCCGAGTTCGATAACCCGGTGATGCTCTACTCGATCGGTAAAGACTCCGCCGTGATGCTGCACCTGGCGCGCAAGGCCTTCTTCCCGGGCAAGCTGCCGTTCCCGGTGATGCACGTCGACACCCGCTGGAAATTCCAGGAGATGTACAAGTTCCGCGACAAAATGGTCGAGGAACTGGGCCTGGACCTGATCACCCATGTCAACCCGGATGGCGTGGCGCAGGGCATCAACCCGTTCACCCACGGCAGCGCCAAGCACACCGACATCATGAAGACCGAAGGCCTCAAGCAGGCCTTGGACAAGCATGGTTTCGACGCGGCCTTCGGCGGTGCCCGTCGCGATGAAGAGAAATCCCGCGCCAAAGAGCGCGTGTACTCGTTTCGCGACAGCAAGCACCGCTGGGACCCGAAGAACCAGCGCCCGGAGCTGTGGAACGTCTACAACGGCAACGTCAACAAGGGCGAGTCGATCCGTGTGTTCCCGCTGTCCAACTGGACCGAGCTGGACATCTGGCAGTACATCTACCTGGAAGGCATCCCGATCGTGCCGCTGTACTTCGCCGCCGAGCGCGATGTCATCGAGAAGAACGGCACGTTGATCATGATCGACGACGACCGCATCCTCGAGCACTTGTCCGACGAAGACAAAGCCCGAATCGTCAAAAAGAAAGTACGTTTCCGTACCCTTGGCTGCTACCCGTTGACGGGCGCGGTGGAGTCCGAAGCCGAGACGCTGACGGACATCATTCAGGAAATGCTCCTGACGCGAACTTCCGAGCGCCAGGGCCGTGTCATCGACCACGATGGTGCAGGCTCGATGGAAGATAAAAAACGTCAAGGCTATTTCTAAGGGGCTGTCATGTCGCATCAATCTGATTTGATCAGCGAGGACATCCTCGCCTACCTGGGCCAGCACGAGCGCAAGGAAATGTTGCGCTTCCTGACCTGTGGCAACGTCGACGACGGCAAGAGCACCCTGATCGGGCGCCTGCTGCACGACTCCAAGATGATCTACGAAGATCACTTGGAAGCCATCACCCGTGACTCGAAAAAGTCCGGCACCACCGGTGACGACATCGACCTGGCGTTGCTGGTCGACGGCCTGCAGGCCGAGCGTGAGCAGGGCATCACCATCGATGTCGCCTACCGCTACTTCTCTACCGCCAAGCGCAAATTCATCATCGCCGACACCCCCGGCCATGAGCAGTACACCCGCAACATGGCCACCGGTGCATCCACCTGTGACCTGGCGATCATCCTGATCGACGCACGCTACGGCGTGCAGACCCAGACCCGTCGCCACAGCTATATCGCTTCGCTGCTGGGCATCAAGCACATCGTGATCGCCGTCAACAAGATGGACATCAATGGCTTTGACCAAAGCGTGTTCGAGTCGATCAAGGCCGATTACCTGAAGTTCGCCGAAGGCATCGCCTTCAAGCCGAGCACCATGGCATTCGTGCCGATGTCGGCGCTCAAGGGCGACAACGTGGTGAACAAGAGCGAGCACTCGCCCTGGTACACCGGCCAGTCGCTGATGGAGATCCTCGAGACCGTCGAGATCGCCAACGACCGCAACTACACCGACCTGCGTTTCCCGGTGCAGTACGTCAACCGTCCGAACCTGAACTTCCGTGGGTTCGCCGGCACCCTGGCCAGCGGCATCGTGCACAAGGGCGACGAAGTCGTGGTGCTGCCGTCGGGCAAGAGCAGCCGCGTCAAATCCATCGTCACCTTCGAAGGTGAGCTGGAACACGCCGGCCCAGGCCAGGCCGTGACCCTGACCATGGAAGACGAGATCGACATCTCCCGTGGCGACCTGCTGGTGCATGCCGACAACGTGCCGCAAGTGACCGACGCCTTCGACGCCATGCTGGTGTGGATGGCCGAAGAACCGATGCTGCCGGGCAAGAAATACGACATCAAGCGCGCCACCAGCTACGTGCCGGGTTCCATCACCAGCATCGTGCACCGTGTGGACGTGAACACCCTGGCCGAAGGCCCTGCGAGTTCGCTGCAACTGAACGAAATCGGCCGGGTCAAGGTCAGCCTCGACGCCGCCATCGCGTTGGATGGCTATGACAGCAACCGCACCACCGGTGCGTTTATCGTCATCGACCGCCTGACCAACGGCACCGTGGGCGCCGGCATGATCATCGCACCGCCGGTCACCCACGGCAGTGCGGCGCATCACGGCAAGTTGGCCCATGTCGCCACCGAGGAGCGCGCCCAGCGTTTCGGCCAGCAACCGGCTACCGTGTTGTTCAGCGGCCTGTCAGGCGCGGGCAAGAGCACCCTGGCCTATGCGGTCGAGCGCAAGCTGTTCGACATGGGCCGTGCGGTGTTCGTGCTGGATGGCCAGAACCTGCGTCACGACCTGAACAAGGGCTTGCCTCAGGACCGTGCCGGGCGTACCGAAAACTGGCGCCGTGCCGCTCACGTGGCGCGTCAGTTCAACGAAGCCGGCCTGCTGACCCTGGCCGCGTTCGTTGCCCCGGATGCCGAAGGCCGTGAACAGGCCAAGGCGCTGATTGGCAGCGACCGCCTGTTGACCGTGTACGTGCAGGCCTCCCCGCAGGTGTGCGCCGAGCGTGATCCGCAGGGCTTGTACGCGGCGGGTGGGGATAACATCCCTGGCGAATCCTTCCCGTACGACGTGCCGTTGAATGCCGACCTGGTAATCGACACCCAGGCCTTGTCGCTGGAAGACAGCGTCAAGCAAGTGCTGGAGCTGTTGCGTCAGCGCGGCGCGATCTAAACCTCGCGGCCACAAAAAAGCCCGCCACCGAGTGATCAGTGGCGGGCTTTTTTACATCTTCAAGATCGAGCACGGTCAAATGTGGGAGGGGGCTTGCCCCCGATAGCAGTGTGTCAGTCAGTACATCTGTCACTGATCCACCGCTATCGGGGGCAAGCCCCCTCCCACATTTTGTTCATCATTTGTCTGGAAAGTCTTTGTGAAGTCGGTCCAGCAACGCATCCTTGGTTTCCCACAGTTGGTTGATCCACCCCTGGAACGCCAACCGATACTCCCCATCCTGCTCATAATTCCTGCCGATAAACTCGGCCGGAATCTGCACCTCTTCAAACTGCACCACAACGTCCTTCACATTCCCGCACAGCAAGTCCCAATACCCCGGGCGCCCGCCAGGGTAGTGAATGGTCACATTGACCAGTGATTTCAGCTGTTCTCCCATGGCATCCAGCACAAACGCGATACCACCCGCCTTGGGCTTGAGCAGGTAGCGAAACGGCGACTTCTGCTGCGCATGCTTGCCCGGTGTAAAACGCGTGCCTTCGGCAAAGTTGAAAATACCCACCGGGTTGTCGCGAAACTTCGCACAGGTCTTGCGAGTGGTTTCCAGGTCCTTGCCTTTCTTCTCCGGGTGTTTTTCCAGGTAGGCCTTGGTGTAGCGCTTCATGAAGGGAAAGCCCAGTGCCCACCACGCCAGGCCAATCACCGGCACCCAGATCAACTCCTGCTTGAGGAAGAACTTCAGCGGGCGAATCCGACGATTGAGCACATATTGCAGGACCATGATGTCGACCCAGCTCTGATGGTTGCTGGTCACCAGGTACGAGTGCTGGTAGTCCAGGCCTTCAAGGCCTTTAAGGTGCCAACGGGTGCTGCACACCAGGTTCATCCAACCTTTGTTGTTGGTGACCCAGGCTTCATGGGTGTGGTTCATCAGCCATTCGCTGAAGCCCTTGGCGAAGGGCAGCGCCTTGAACAGCGCCACGATGAACAGGAATGAGCACAGCAGGATCGTGTTCAGCGCCAGCAACAAGGACGCGATCACCCCGCGTACGGCGGCAGGTAGAAAATCCAGCATTTAGATATCCATAGGTCGGTTGGCGGCTTGGATCGCAGTCAGCGCGATGGTGTACACGATGTCGTCGACCTGGGCACCCCGTGGCAGGTCGTTGACCGGTTTGCGCAGGCCTTGGAGCATCGGCCCCAGGCTGACGCAATCGGCACTGCGTTGCACGGCCTTGTGCGTGGTGTTGCCGGTGTTCAGGTCCGGGAACACAAACACGGTGGCTTTGCCGGCGACCAGGCTGTCGGGGGCCAGTTGGCGGGCGACGGTTTCGTTGGCGGCGGCGTCGTATTGCAGCGGGCCGTCGATCAGCAGTGAGCTTTGCTGTTCATGGGCGAGCAGGGTGGCTTCGCGGACTTTCTCCACTTCCTCACCGCTGGCCGAGTCGCCGCTGGAGTAGCTGATCATCGCCACACGCGGGGTGATACCGAAGGCAGCGGCCGAGTCGGCGCTTTGCAAGGCGATTTCCGCCAGTTCGGCGGCGCTTGGGTGCGGATTCATTACGCAGTCGCCGTAGACCAGCACCTGCTCGGGAAACAGCATGAAGAACACTGACGACACCAGGGTGCAGCCCGGTGCGGTCTTGATCAACTGCAGGGCCGGGCGAATGGTGTTGGCGGTGGAGTGGATAACCCCGGAGACCAGGCCGTCCACTTCATCCAGTGCGAGCATCATGGTGGCGATCACCACGGTGTCTTCCAGTTGCTGCTCGGCCATCGGCGCATTCAGGCTCTTGCTCTTGCGCAGGGCAACCATGGGCTCCACGTAGCGCTGGCGAATCAGGTCCGGGTCGAGAATCTCCAGGCCTTCGGGCAATTCGATGCCTTGGGCGCGCGCGACCGCTTCTACGTCAGCCGGCTTGGCCAGCAGCACGCAGCGCGCGATGCCCCGGGCCTGGCAGATGGCGGCGGCTTGCACGGTCAGCGGTTCGCTGCCCTCGGGCAGCACGATGCGTTTGTTGGCCGCCTGGGCGCGCTGGATCAGCTGGTAGCGGAACACCGCCGGCGACAGGCGCATCTCCCGTGGCGTGCCGCAACGCTGGTGCAGCCAGCGCGCATCGAGGTGGCTGGCGACGAAATCGGTGATGATCTCCGCGCGCTCGCGGTCATCGATGGGGATTTCCTTGTTGAGGTTGTTGAGCAGGTTGGCGGTCTCGTAGGAACCGGTACTCACCGACAGCACCGGCAACCCGGCCTGGAAGGCGCCGCGGCACAGCTCCATGATGCGCGGGTCGGGCAGGGTGTCGCTGGTCAGCAGCAGGCCGGCCAGGGGCACGCCGTTGATCGCGGCCAGGCTGACGGCGAGGATGATGTCGTCACGGTCGCCGGGGGTCACCACCAGCACGCCGGGCTTGAGCAGCTCCACGGTGTTACGCATGGTGCGGGCGCAGATGATGATCTTGGTCATGCGTCGGGTTTCGTAGTCGCCGGCGTTGAGGATCTGCGCGCCCATCAGGTCGGCCACGTCGCGGGTGCGCGGCGCGTTGAGTTCCGGCTGGTAAGGAATGCAGCCGAGCAGGCGGAAATCACCGCTGCGCAGCAAGGGCGAATGCTCCTTGAGGCGCGCCGAGAAGGCTTCCATGCTTTCGTCGGTGCGCACCTTGTTCAGGATCACGCCGAGCACTTTCGGGTCTTTCGGGCCGCCGAACAACTGGGCCTGCAGTTCCACGCGGCCGGAGAGTTCGGTGAGCACTTCGTTTTCCGGGGCCGAGACCAGGATCACTTCCGCATCCAGGCTCTTGGCCAGGTGCAGGTTGACCCGGGCCGCATAGCTGGCGCTGCGGGTCGGTACCATGCCTTCGACGATCAGCACGTCCTTGCCCACGGCGGCCTGCTGATAAAGGGTGATGATTTCTTCGAGCAGCTCGTCGAGCTGGCCGTCGCCGAGCATGCGTTCCACGTGAGCCAGGCCTAGCGGTTGTGGCGGCTTGAGGCCATGGGTGCGAGCCACCAGCTCGGTGGAGCGTTCGGGGCCGGTATCGCCGGGATGTGGCTGGGCAATCGGCTTGAAAAAACCGACTTTCAGGCCGGCTCGCTCAAGGGTACGCACCAGCCCAAGGCTGATGGAGGTCAGACCCACACCAAAATCGGTGGGCGCGATAAAAAAAGTCTGCATGCGAATTCTCTGGAGGTGCATGGCTTCGGTGGCGCCCTATGGTTGAGTGCCTACCGGGAATCAGGCGCCAAGGTTATCGTTATTCGGGCGCTTGCGCACACCAGCCGCAGGCAAAGGGCTGGCCTATTTTTTCCAGGCGCTGTGTGGCGTCGAGTACCCAGGCGCGAGACTGCCATGGCGGCTGGTGGCGCAGGTGCTGGGTGTGGCCGCAGGACAGCTCGGCAACCCAGTGACCCTCCTCGTCCTGGTGGAAGCCGATGATCAAGGATGCCGTTGATCGGCCCCGTCCGTCCGGGTTCTGTTCGCTTTCGGGCAAATCCTTGTTTAGACTTGTCCGTTCTTCATTCTTATGCAAAAGGTCTCGCCCCATGACGATCGCCGCTAACAAGGCTGTCTCCATCGACTATACCCTGACCAACGACGCTGGTGAGGTCATCGACAGCTCAGCCGGCGGCGCGCCGCTGGTCTACCTGCAAGGCGCAGGTAACATCATCCCAGGCCTGGAAAAGGCTCTGGAAGGCAAGAGCGTCGGTGATGAGCTGACCGTTGCCGTAGAACCTGAAGATGCCTACGGCGAATACTCCGCCGAACTGGTCAGCACCCTGAGCCGCAGCATGTTCGAAGGTGTTGATGAGTTGGAAGTGGGCATGCAGTTCCACGCTTCCGCGCCGGACGGTCAAATGCAGATCGTCACCATCCGTGACCTGGACGGCGACGACGTCACCGTCGACGGCAACCACCCTCTGGCTGGCCAGCGCCTGAACTTCCAAGTGAAGATCGTTGCCATCCGCGACGCTTCCCAGGAAGAAGTGGCCCACGGTCACGTCCACGGTGAAGGCGGTCATCACCATTGATTGATGTTTTGATCAAGTGGTAGCAAAAACGCCCCGGCTGGTTCGGGGCGTTTTTTTGTGCGCTTGAAAATCTCTACCGGATACCCCGGCCACATTTTGATCGTGGTGTATTTTCAGGCACAAACAAAAATGCCCCAGACCTTTCGGTATGGGGCATTTCTTAACTGTTTCGCAACCGGGGTTGCGTTGCAGTTGCTACCACTTAGGCTGCAGCAGGAACGCTCAGAGCCTTGATGTGGCCGTTCAGGCGGCTCTTATGACGAGCGGCCTTGTTCTTGTGGATGATGCCTTTATCGGCCATACGGTCGATAACTGGCACAGCCAGAACGTAAGCTGCTTGAGCTTTTTCAGCGTCTTTGGTGTCGATGGCTTTAACTACATTCTTGATGTAGGTACGAACCATGGAACGCAGGCTGGCGTTGTGGCTGCGACGCTTCTCAGCCTGTTTTGCACGTTTTTTGGCGGAAGGTGTGTTGGCCACCGTCGAGCTCCTCGAAAGACTTTTTAGGAAATAGCAAACAAAATAGGCCGCGAATCATGCCGATGACTTGATGTGTTGTCAAGGCCGGCTGATGCGAACTGCTGAGTGGTCGATCTGAAGAGGCGGGTGATTTATTTCCGGCGCTTGACCTGTAAACTCGCGAGCTTTGGCGCTGTGCTGTTGCAGGCGCGCAGTATCGCATAAGTAGGCGCTTAGTTCGCCTGCTCTTTATCTATAGGCGCAAACTCTTTCAATGAATCTGCTCAAATCGTTGGCCGCCGTCAGCTCTATCACGATGATCTCCCGGGTTTTGGGGTTTGTGCGTGACACCCTGCTGGCGCGTATCTTCGGCGCCAGCATGGCCACGGATGCGTTCTTTATTGCCTTCAAACTGCCCAACCTGCTGCGACGGATCTTTGCCGAGGGCGCGTTTTCCCAGGCGTTCGTGCCGATTCTGGCCGAATACAAGACTCAACAGGGTGAGGAGGCGACCCGGACCTTTATCGCCTACGTTTCGGGCCTGCTGACTCTGGTGTTGATGCTGGTGACCCTCGTCGGCATGCTCGCCGCGCCCTGGGTGATCTGGGCCACGGCGCCGGGTTTTGCCAATACGCCGGAAAAATTCGCGCTGACCACTGACCTGTTGCGGGTGACCTTTCCTTATATATTGCTGATCTCGCTGTCATCCCTGGCCGGTGCGATCCTCAACACCTGGAACCGTTTCTCGGTGCCGGCGTTCGTGCCGACGCTGCTTAACGTCAGCATGATTATCTTTGCGCTGTTCCTGACACCTTACTTCGATCCACCGGTCATGGCCCTTGGCTGGGCCGTGCTGGCCGGTGGCCTGGCGCAGTTGCTCTACCAGCTGCCGCACCTGAAAAAGATCGGCATGCTCGTATTGCCGCGACTGAACCTCAAGGACACCGGCGTCTGGCGCGTGATGCGCAATATGTTGCCGGCGATCCTTGGGGTGTCGGTGAGCCAGATTTCCCTGATCATCAACACCGCGTTCGCCTCGCTGCTGGTATCCGGCTCGGTGTCATGGATGTATTACGCCGACCGCCTCATGGAACTGCCGTCCGGCGTGCTGGGCGTAGCCCTCGGCACCATTTTGCTGCCGACGCTGGCACGCACCTATGCCAGCAAGGATCGCCAGGAATACTCGCGCATCCTCGATTGGGGACTGCGCCTGTGTTTCGTGCTGGTGCTGCCGTGCGCACTGGCGTTGGGGATCCTGGCCGAGCCGCTGACGGTGTCGCTGTTCCAATACGGGCAATTCGATGCCCATGACGCGTTGATGACCCAGCATGCGCTGGTGGCTTATTCCGTCGGGCTGCTCGGCATCATCGTGATCAAGGTGCTGGCGCCTGGCTTCTATGCCCAGCAGAACATCCGCACGCCGGTAAAGATCGCGATCTTCACCCTGATCGTCACGCAACTGCTCAACCTGGTGTTTATCGGTCCGCTGGCCCACGCCGGCCTGGCCCTGGCCATCAGTGCCGGTGCGTGCATCAATGCCGGCCTGCTGTTTTATCAGCTGCGCAAACAACAGATGTTCCAGCCTCAGCCTGGCTGGGGCATGTTCGCCCTCAAGTTGTTGGTGGCCGTTGCGATGATGTCGGCGGTATTGCTCGGCCTGATGCACTTCATGCCGGCCTGGGATGAGGGGCATATGCTGGAGCGCTTCATGCGCCTGGGCGTGCTGGTCGTGGCCGGCGTGGTGGTGTACTTCGGGATGTTGCTGCTGCAAGGCTTCCGCCTGCGGGATTTCAATCGCAAGTCGTTGAGCTAGAGAGTTTGCCGCGATAAAACGGTTGTTTTATCGATTCGATCCATTTGCCCTGCGCTGTTGCCTGTCGTCCGGGGCCGGGTGTGGTTATAATCGACCACTTTATGAGCAAGAAGCGCGTTATGCAGCTGGTTCGAGGTCTCCACAACCTGCGCCCTGAGCATCGGGGCTGCGTCGCCACTATTGGCAACTTTGACGGTGTTCACCGTGGCCACCAGGCTATCCTGGCCCGGCTGCGCGAGCGTGCGGTCGAGTTGGGCGTACCCAGCTGCGTGGTGATTTTCGAGCCGCAGCCGCGGGAATATTTCACCCCGGAAACGGCACCGGCACGTCTGGCCCGTCTGCGGGACAAGCTGCAACTGCTGGCCGAAGAAGGCGTGGACCGCGTCCTCTGCCTGGCTTTCAACCAGCGTTTGCAAAGTCTCAGCGCTGCCGAGTTCGTCGACCGCATACTGGTAGACGGCCTGGGCGTACAACATTTGGAGGTCGGCGACGACTTCCGTTTTGGCTGCGACCGGGTCGGGGATTTCGAGTTCCTGCAACACGCCGGTATCACCCAGGGCTTTACCGTCGAAGCCGCGCAAACCGTCGAACTGGACGGCCTGCGCGTGAGCAGCACCCAGGTGCGGAACGCCCTGGCCGCTGCCGACTTCGCCTTGGCCGAGCGTTTGCTCGGTCGCCCGTTCCGCATTGCCGGGCGGGTACTGCACGGCCAGAAGCTGGCGCGCCAACTGGGCACGCCAACCGCCAACGTGCAACTCAAGCGCCGCCGTGTGCCGCTCACCGGGGTTTACCTGGTCAGCGTCGACATCGACGGCCAGCCGTGGCCGGGAGTCGCCAACATAGGCGTCAGGCCCACGGTTGCAGGTGATGGCAAGGCCCACCTGGAAGTTCACCTTTTGGATTTTGCCGGTGATCTGTATGACCGGCGTTTGACGGTGGTTTTCCACCAGAAGCTGCGTGAAGAGCAGCGTTTCGCCTCGCTTGAGGCGTTGAAAACGGCGATCAATGCGGATGTCGCCGCCGCCCGTGCACTAGCCGCACCTAGCGCCCATCGCTAACCGAAGAGCCTTAAATGACCGACTATAAAGCCACGTTAAACCTTCCGGACACCGCCTTCCCAATGAAGGCCGGCCTGCCACAGCGCGAACCGCAGATCCTGCAGCGCTGGGACAGTATTGGCCTGTACGGAAAGTTGCGCGAAATTGGCAAGGATCGTCCGAAATTCGTCCTGCACGACGGCCCTCCTTATGCCAACGGCACGATTCACATCGGTCATGCGCTGAACAAGATTCTCAAGGACATGATCCTGCGCTCGAAAACCCTGGCGGGTTTTGACGCGCCGTATGTCCCGGGTTGGGACTGCCACGGCCTGCCGATCGAACACAAGGTCGAAGTGACCCAAGGCAAGAACCTGGGCGCGGATAAAACCCGCGAACTGTGCCGTGCCTACGCTGCCGAGCAGATCGAAGGGCAGAAGTCCGAGTTCATCCGCCTGGGTGTGCTGGGCGAGTGGGACAACCCGTACAAAACCATGAACTTCAAGAACGAGGCCGGTGAAATCCGTGCCTTGGCCGAAATCGTCAAGGGCGGTTTCGTGTTCAAGGGCCTCAAGCCCGTGAACTGGTGCTTCGATTGCGGCTCGGCCCTGGCTGAAGCGGAAGTCGAATACGAAGACAAGAAGTCCTCGACCATCGACGTGGCCTTCCCGATCGCCGACGACGCCAAGCTGGCCGAGGCCTTTGGCCTGGCAAGCCTGAGCAAGCCGGCTGCCATCGTGATCTGGACCACCACCCCGTGGACCATTCCCGCCAACCAGGCGCTGAACGTGCACCCGGAATTCACCTACGCCTTGGTGGACGTCGGTGATCGCCTGCTGGTGCTGGCCGAGGAAATGGTCGAAGCGTGCCTGGCTCGCTACGAGCTGCAAGGTTCGGTGATTGCCACCACTACCGGTTCCGCGCTGGAGCTGATCAACTTCCGTCACCCGTTCTATGACCGTCTGTCGCCGGTGTACCTGGCTGACTACGTCGAGCTGGGTTCGGGTACGGGCATTGTTCACTGCTCGCCTGCCTATGGCGTGGACGACTTCGTGATCTGCAAGAAGTACGGCATGGTCAACGATGAGATCATCAACCCGGTGCAAAGCAACGGTGTTTATGTGCCTTCGCTGGAGTTCTTCGGCGGCCAGTTCATCTTCAAGGCCGACCAGCCGATCATCGACAAGCTGCGTGAAGTCGGTGCGCTGATGCAAACCGACACCATCAAGCACAGCTACATGCACTGCTGGCGCCACAAGACCCCGCTGATCTACCGCGCCACCGCGCAATGGTTTATCGGCATGGACAAAGAGCCGACCAGCGGCGACACCCTGCGTGTGCGCTCGCTCAAGGCTATCGAAGACACCAAGTTCGTCCCGGCCTGGGGCCAGGCGCGCCTGCACTCGATGATCGCCAACCGTCCGGACTGGTGCATCTCCCGTCAGCGTAACTGGGGCGTGCCGATCCCGTTCTTCCTCAACAAGGAAAGCGGCGAGCTGCACCCACGCACCGTCGAACTGATGGAAGTGGTGGCCCAGCGTGTCGAACAGGAAGGCATCGAAGCCTGGTTCAAGCTGGACGCCGCCGAGTTGCTGGGTGACGAAGCGCCGCTGTACGACAAGATCAGCGACACCCTCGACGTGTGGTTCGACTCCGGTACCACCCACTGGCACGTGCTGCGCGGCTCGCACCCGATGGGTCACGAGACCGGCCCGCGTGCCGACCTGTACCTGGAGGGCTCCGACCAACACCGGGGCTGGTTCCACTCGTCGCTGCTGACCGGTTGCGCCATCGACAACCACGCGCCATACCGCGAGCTGCTGACCCACGGGTTCACCGTCGACGAGACGGGCCGCAAGATGTCCAAGTCGCTGAAGAACGTGATCGAGCCGAAAAAGATCAACGACACCTTGGGCGCCGACATCATGCGCCTGTGGGTGGCGTCGACCGATTACTCCGGCGAGATCGCCGTGTCGGACCAGATCCTGGCCCGCAGCGCCGATGCCTACCGCCGTATCCGTAATACCGCGCGCTTCCTGCTGTCGAACCTGACCGGTTTCAACCCGGCCACCGACATCCTGCCGGCCGAGGACATGCTCGCCCTGGACCGTTGGGCCGTGGACCGTACCCTGTTGCTGCAGCGCGAGTTGCAGGAGCACTACGGCGAATACCGCTTCTGGAACGTGTACTCGAAGATCCACAACTTCTGCGTGCAGGAGCTGGGTGGTTTCTACCTCGACATCATCAAGGACCGCCAGTACACCACCGGTGCCAACAGCAAGGCCCGCCGTTCGGCGCAGACCGCGCTGTACCACATCTCCGAAGCGCTGGTGCGCTGGATCGCACCGATCCTGGCCTTCACCGCCGACGAACTGTGGGAATACCTGCCGGGCGAGCGTAACGAGTCCGTCATGCTCAACACCTGGTATGAAGGCTTGACCGAACTGCCGGCCGACTTCGAACTGGGCCGCGACTACTGGGAAGGCGTAATGGCCGTCAAGGTTGCGGTGAACAAGGAGCTGGAGGTTCAGCGTGCGGCCAAGGCCGTCGGTGGCAACCTCCAGGCCGAAGTCACCTTGTTTGCCGAGGAAGGCCTGACTGCCGACCTGGCCAAGCTGAGTAACGAACTGCGCTTCGTGTTGATCACTTCCACTGCGAGCCTGGCACCGTTTGCCCTGGCACCGGCGGACGCCGTGGCCACCGAAGTGCCGGGCCTCAAGCTCAAGGTTGTCAAGTCAGCCTTCCCTAAGTGCGCCCGTTGCTGGCACTGCCGTGAAGACGTCGGGGTGAACCCTGAGCATCCGGAAATCTGCGGTCGTTGCGTCGACAACATTTCCGGTGAAGGCGAGGTTCGCCACTATGCCTAATGCAGCCAGTCGTTTCGGACGCCTGGGCTGGCTCGTACTGAGTGTGCTGGTCCTGGTCATCGACCAGGTCAGCAAGGCTCATTTCGAGGGCTCCCTGGAAATGTTCCAGCAAATCGTGGTGATCCCGGATTACTTCAGCTGGACCCTGGCCTACAACACTGGCGCCGCTTTCAGCTTCCTGGCTGACGGTGGCGGCTGGCAGCGCTGGCTGTTCGCCCTGATCGCGGTGGTGGTCAGTGCGGTGCTCGTGGTCTGGCTCAAGCGCCTGGGTCGCGATGACACCTGGCTGGCCATCGCCTTGGCCCTGGTGTTGGGCGGCGCCCTGGGCAACCTGTACGACCGTATAGCCCTGGGCCATGTGATCGACTTCATCCTGGTGCATTGGCAGAACCGCCATTACTTCCCGGCGTTCAATTTTGCCGACAGCGCCATCACCGTCGGTGCAATCATGCTGGCGCTGGACATGTTCAAAAGTAAGAAAACCGGAGAGACCGTCAATGACTGATCAGGTATTGGCTGAGCAACGCATCGGCCAGAACACGGAAGTCACCTTGCATTTCGCACTGCGCCTGGAGAATGGCGACACGGTCGACAGCACGTTCGACAAAGCCCCGGCGACCTTCAAGGTCGGCGACGGCAACCTGTTACCGGGTTTTGAAGCGGCCCTGTTCGGTTTCAAGGCCGGCGACAAGCGCACCCTGCAGATCCTGCCGGAAAACGCCTTTGGCCAGCCCAACCCGCAAAACCTGCAGATCATCCCGCGTTCGCAGTTCCAGGACATGGATCTGTCGGAAGGCTTGCTGGTGATCTTCAACGATGCGGCGAATACCGAGCTGCCCGGTGTGGTCAAAACCTTCGATGACGCGCAGGTAACTATCGACTTCAACCACCCGTTGGCCGGTAAAACCTTGACGTTCGACGTTGAAATCATCGACGTTAAAGCTCTTTGATCAACGCCCCGAGCTAAAATGTGGGAGGGGGCAAGCCCGCTCCCGCCTTTGGTCGCCATTGTCAGTTCAGTAGCATCAACTCTGGCCCAAGCGCCAGACACGAGGCACAGCATGCAAATCAAACTCGCCAACCCCCGTGGCTTCTGCGCCGGCGTGGACCGGGCGATCGAAATCGTCAACCGCGCCCTGGAAGTCTTCGGGCCGCCGATCTATGTGCGCCATGAGGTCGTCCATAACAAGTTCGTGGTCGAAGACCTGCGCGCACGTGGAGCCATCTTTGTCGAAGAACTGGAGCAGGTGCCGGACGACGTTATCGTTATCTTCAGCGCCCACGGTGTTTCCCAGGCAGTGCGTACCGAAGCGGCTGGCCGTGGCCTGAAAGTATTCGACGCCACCTGTCCGCTGGTCACCAAGGTACATATCGAAGTCGCGCGCTACAGCCGTGATGGTCGCGAATGCATCCTGATTGGCCATGCCGGCCACCCGGAAGTCGAAGGCACCATGGGCCAATACGACGGCAGCAATGGTGGCGCCATCTACCTTGTGGAAGACGAAAAAGACGTCGCCAGCTTGCAGGTTCACAACCCTGAGCGTTTGGCGTTCGTGACCCAGACCACCTTGTCCATGGACGACACCAGCCGCGTCATCGACGCGCTGCGCAGCCGCTTCCCGGCCATTGGTGGGCCACGCAAGGACGACATCTGCTACGCCACCCAAAACCGCCAGGATGCAGTCAAACAGTTGGCCGATGAATGCGATGTAGTGCTGGTGGTCGGCAGCCCTAACAGCTCCAATTCCAACCGCCTGCGCGAATTGGCCGAACGCATGGCGACACCGGCGTACCTGATCGACGGTGCTGAAGATATGCAGCGCAGCTGGTTCGATGGTGTCGAGCGTATTGGCATCACGGCGGGCGCTTCGGCCCCGGAAGTCCTGGTGCGCGGCGTCATCCAGCAGTTGCATGCATGGGGGGCTACGGGCGCCGATGAGTTGGCCGGTCGTGAAGAGAACATCACTTTCTCCATGCCCAAGGAGCTGCGGGTTCGCTCGCTGCTCTGAATGCCAGGGTGCCGGAGTAACTTCGGCACAACGCCTGTTCGGCTCTATCGCTGCGCAGGCTGATGCGCCCACTGGGCGCCAGCACTACCTGGTACAGGCTCTGTACCGAGTCCGTGGCGCATATATGTACAGTGCCGGCACGAAAACCTCCCCCAGCAAATACCGGCTCGCCCAATCCGCTGAAGCGTACCTGGCTTTTGACCGGTCCATTCCCGACGATCGGCACCCGTCCACTGCCCTGGCGCTCCAGTAACACCGGGTTGTCGTCGTCCAGATGGCCACGCCCGCTTACATCCAGCACGACCCGCCAACCCCGGCTCCAGTCATCGTCCAGTGCGTGGATGACCACCGCGCGGTTACGCGTGATGGCTTCAGTGCGTGCGAAGCGAAATCCGTTTGTCAGTGATTGCGCCGCGCTTTGTCGCTGCTGTGATTCCAGCAGGCTGGTGAAACTGGGCGTAGCCAGATGCGCCAGGATGCCGCTCACGATCAGTCCGAGCAGCAGTTCGATCAGGGTGAAACCTCGTTGCTCCATAGGCCGTCCCTCCGTGGGCGTGTGTACATACAGGGTTGAGACATAGGTATAGCGTCCGGCTCGGAGTGTCGAATGATGGCCTTTATGTCCAAAGTATTTCCCTTTGTTCCGTAGCCAGCGCCGGCGAAAAACCGACGCTAGTCTTGGGGGGCACAGCAGGGTTTTCCTGCTTTTTTCGGCCCTCGACACGGATGACGACGGTAATGCCTGCCTGCCTGAAAACCTGTTTCTTCCTGACTTTTCCTCGGTGCCAAATCGGCATGACATTGATTGAAGTGCTGGTGGCGGTGCTGATTCTCGCCGTCGGGCTGTTAGGGGCAGTGATGCTCCAGCTCAACGCCCTCAAGTACACCGACAGTTCGAGGATGACCAGCCAGGCCAGTTTCATCGCCTACGATATGCTCGACCGAATCCGTGCCAATTCCGGTGCCGACTATTCGTTGCGTCGTGGCGCTCGAGCGCCGGCCAGTACCGCGACCACCAGCGTGCGTGACGTGGACCTGCATGATTTCGAGGCCAATATTCGCGGTTTTGCCGGGGAGAGCGGCAAAGGCTCCGTGGCGGTCAGTGCAGATGAAGTGACTGTCAGTATCAGTTGGGATGACAGCCGGGGTGCAAACACGCCTGGCGCGCGGGAAACCTTCACCCTGACCAGTCGCATCGACAATGAGCCGGGGGTGATGCAATGAGGCATCGGGTTAGAGGTTTCAGCCTGGTGGAATTGTTGCTGGCCCTGGCCGTCGGTTTGGTGCTGGTGCTTGGCGGGAGCCAGGTGCTGATCAATTCCCGAGCGACCCACGCCAGCCAGCAGGCGGCCATGTTGCTGCAGGATGATGCGCGGTTTGTGCTGGGCAAGATGATCCGGGACATTCGCCAGGCGGGCATGTTTGGCTGCTTGGCCACGGCCTTTATCGAGAATGCCCCGCCAGCCTTTGAAAGGCCAGTCAGCTGGAATGCCGGGGGCAGTTCAAAGTCGCTGACGCTGGTCACTGCCGATGTGGGCGGCGGCAGGCCTGACTGGACGGTGCTCTCCGACTGCACTGCTGGCGCCCAAGCCTATTCAGGCAGCTCACCTGCGCCTGCTCCCGGGCAGATTCGTTTTGCGATTCGGCAACTGACCTACACCTTTGAGGCGGGCCAGTTGAAGGTCAGCACGCCTGCCTCGCCGGCCAGGGCTGTGTTGGTGGATAACGTACGGGCTTTCGATGTCAGTTTCGGCGTGGCTGCCAGCCCGGTATCCGTTCGGGTTGTGCGTTATGACGCTATCCCGACCGATGAGTCCTTGATCCGCAGTGTGCGCATCCGCATGACGCTGCAAGACCCGACGGGGCGGGTAAAAGATCAAACCTACAGCGTCGTGGCGGCGCTGCGAAACCGTGTGGGCTAGGGCGACCATGGTGTTTGCTGGGGGTGTTTCTTCGCGGCAGGGGGGGATGGTTCTGCTGATAAGCCTGGTGTTTTTGCTGCTGTTGTCGTTGATCGGCCTGTCTTCGATACAGGGGGCGGTCACCCAGCAAAAGATCACCGGTAGCCTGTGGCACCGCAACCAGTCGCTGCAAACCGCAGAAAGTGGTTTGAGGCTGGGCGAGCAAGGTGTGAGGCGAAAGGGCGCGGCCTTGCCGCAGTGCCAGTCGATCGCTGCCTGCGGGCCACCGGATGAAGCGTTTTCGGTGGTGGGTGCCGGTCCCCATCCTGTGTCATCGGTTAACTGGGTTGCCATCAAGGGTGGGCTGTACGGTATTCAGTCCCTGGGGCCTGGTGCAGGGCTGCCGCATGTGCCGCCGCAAGCCCTGGCGACGTTGTACCGGGTAACAGCGGTCGGGCTCAGTGGTCAATCGCGCACCGTATTGGAGAGCGTATATGCGCGGGTGGAGGACGAGAGCGGCTCGCGGTTTCGGCGGGTTTCGTGGCGGCAACTTCAATAAGGAGCAATGGAATGGGCATGGACAGCCAGGGTTTTACCCTGATCGAGCTATTGATCGCCGTGGCGATCATCGCGTTTCTGGCCGGAATCGCTTACCCCGGGTACACCGGCCATGTGAAAAAGGTCTATCGCGCGGAAATCGTCGCGCTGTTGACCGAGCAGGCTCAGCACCTGGAGCGGTTTCATATGAGGAACGGCACTTTTATTGACGCAAGCGGCGTCAGTACGGGCAATGATCGCTATAGAATCACCGCAGCGTTGAACCCTCAGGATTTCTACCTGGTTGCTACACCGGGCGCCGATTCGTTGATGGCCGGCGACCCTTGCGGTGACTTCAGCCTGGACAGCAGCGGTGCGCGTGGCAATCCGGGGGCGGCACCTGAAATGTCGCGCCAGACATGCTGGGGGCAATGATGAGGGTGCTGGATGATTGGGCGCCGGGCGCGTTTATTCCTATTTATCGACTGGATCAAATGATGGCTAAGCAACAGCAAGTGGTGATTGTCGGTGGCGGAGTCATCGGCTTGTTGACGGCGTTCAATCTGGCAACCCAGGGGCAGGCTGTGATCCTGCTGGAGCGTGCCGGTGTGGGGCAGGAGTCGTCATGGGCGGGCGGAGGCATTGTTTCGCCACTGTATCCGTGGCGCTATAGCCCGGCGGTCACAGCGTTGGCCCATTGGTCCCAGGATTTTTATCCGCAACTGGCTGAGCGGCTGTTTGCCGCTACCGGTGTCGATCCGGAGGTCCATACCACGGGGTTGTACTGGCTGGACCTGGACGATGAAGCCGAGGCGCTGGACTGGGCTGCTCGTGAAGGGCGGCCTTTGAGCAAGGTCGATGTGTCTGCCGCCCATGATGCGGTTCCTGTCTTGGGTGGCGGGTATTCCCAGGCGATCTATATGGCCAACGTGGCCAACGTGCGCAACCCGCGCCTGGTCAAATCCCTGAAGGCCGCGCTATTGGCCCTGCCTGCCGTGACCGTTCACGAACAGTGCGCAGTGACCGGTTTTGTTCTGGATGGCGGCAACGTAGTGGGCGTGGATACGGCAGAGGGGCCGATTCTGGGGGATCAGGTGGTGCTTGCCGCGGGGGCGTGGAGCGGCGAGTTGCTCGGCACACTGGGCTTGGCGCTGCCGGTAGAGCCGGTCAAGGGGCAGATGATTTTGTACAAATGCGCGTCGGACTTCCTGTCGAGCATGGTCCTGGCCAAAGGGCGTTATGCGATCCCTCGGCGCGATGGGCACATCCTCATCGGCAGCACGCTGGAACATGAGGGGTTCGACAAGACGCCAACCGACACCGCGCTGGAAAGCCTCAAGGCTTCGGCTGTGGAACTGATTCCCGCTCTGGCCGACGCCGAAGTGGTGGGGCATTGGGCCGGCTTGCGGCCCGGCTCGCCGGAGGGGATCCCCTATATCGGTCGGGTACCCGGCTTCAACGGGCTGTGGCTCAACTGCGGGCATTACCGCAACGGGTTGGTCCTGGCGCCGGCATCGTGCCAGTTATTTGTTGATTTGCTACTGGAGCGTGCGCCGATCATCGATCCGGCACCCTATGCCCCCGAAGGTCGGATCAACGCTGGATAGACTTCGGTCCTTGCTCCAGATGCGCCTGGGTGCAATACCACTCCTGGCGCGAACTCAGGGCGCGATCCTGTGGCAAGTGCACGCCGCAGTGTGCGCAGCGCACCATCAACGCAGCGCCGGGCTCGCTGGTGCGTTGCTGCCTGGCGGTCGGGCTTTTGAATTTGCGCCAGAACCATACCGCGGCAGCAATAACGGCAATCCAGAACAGAAGACGAAGCATGATGGGCGGTTTCTCGATAAGGAATGCGCCAGTTTAGCCAAGGACGTGGCAGGCGCACAGCGCAATAATCCTTGCCCATAAAAAAGGAGCCCCGAAAGGCTCCTTTTTGCGTTGCGTCGACAGGCTCAGTCGAACACACCGAAGGTCATGTAGCTGAACCACGAGCGGTCCTGGTTGTTGCCCAGGGCCTGCGGCTCTTCTTCTTCGATCACGTCGCCGTTCTCATCGTGCGGCTTGAGGTCCGAAGGAATGGCTTCCTTGGCATCCTGGAACTGCTTGATCACGTCCTGGTTGGCGCGAGTTTCGCCCGGCGGCAACGGCGGCCGCGACTCGATCAGGCCCAGGGTGTACTTGCTCAGCCACGAGCGGTTGTCCGCTTCGGCAACCTGAGGCACGAACTGGCCGTCTTTCAGGCTCGGGTGATCAGGGTAGTTGAGCTTCAGGGTTTCCAGGCTGGTGCTGGCCAGGTCGTCCAGGTGCAGACGTTGGTAAGCCTCGGTCATCACCGCCAGGCCGTCACCCACGGAAGGGGTTTCCTGGAAGTTTTCCACCACATAACGACCACGGTTGGCGGCAGCTACATACGCCTGGCGGGTCAGGTAGTAGTGGGCCACGTGGATTTCGTAGGAAGCCAGCAGGTTACGCAGGTAGATCATGCGCTGCTTGGCGTCCGGCGCGTAGCGGCTGTTTGGGTAGCGGCTGGTCAACTGGGCGAACTCGTTGTAGGAGTCACGGGCGGCGCCTGGGTCTCGCTTGGTCATGTCCAGCGGCAGGAAGCGCGCCAGCAGGCCAACATCCTGGTCGAACGAGGTCAGGCCCTTCATGTAGTAGGCGTAGTCCACGTTCGGGTGTTGCGGGTGCAGGCGGATGAAGCGCTCGGCGGCGGACTTCGCAGCCTCCGGCTCGGCGTTCTTGTAGTTGGCGTAGATCAGCTCAAGCTGGGCCTGGTCGGCGTAGCGCCCGAACGGATAGCGCGACTCCAGGGCCTTCAGCTTCGCTGTGGCGCTGGTGTAGCTATTATTGTCCAAGTCTTTCTGTGCCAGTTGGTACAGCTCGACTTCGCTCAGGTTTTCGTCGACGACTTCCTTTGTTGACGAGCAAGCAGCAGTCATGGCGAGGATGGCGATCAGCAGCAGGTGTTTCACTTGCATGGCGGCTTGCGTCCCTATGACGGCCGCTGTCTTGGGCGGGGCCGTCCTGTTATGATGAGCGCCCCGTTGAAAGCCTCGGGGCAAAAGACGCCGTATTTAACCACAAGCGCGCAGCCGAAACCAAAGGCTGTGCCACGCCTAGTCTGAGCATGTCCGATAAAATTGAACTTCGCGCAGAGGTGCCGTCCGAATTGGGCGGCCAACGCCTCGATCAAGTCGCCGCACAATTATTCGCTGAGCACTCGCGCTCGCGCCTTTCCGCCTGGATCAAAGACGGCCGCCTGACTGTGGATGGAGCGGTTATCCGCCCGCGAGACATAGTCCATGGCGGTGCGATTCTTGAGCTGACTGCCGAGCAGGAAGCCCAGGGAGAATGGGTCGCCCAGGACATCGAGCTGGACATCGTCTATGAAGACGACGACATCCTGGTCATCAACAAACCCGCAGGCCTGGTGGTTCACCCGGCGGCCGGGCACGCTGATGGTACCTTGCTCAATGCCCTGTTGCACCACATCCCCGACATCGTCAACGTGCCGCGTTGCGGCATCGTGCACCGTCTGGACAAGGACACCACTGGCTTGATGGTGGTGGCCAAGACCATTCAGGCGCAGACGCAACTGGTTACGCAATTGCAGAGCCGTAGCGTCAGTCGTATCTACGAATGCATCGTGATCGGTGTGGTCGTGGCTGGCGGCAAGATCAATGCTCCGATCGGTCGCCACGGCCAGCAGCGCCAGCGTATGGCGGTGATGGAAGGCGGCAAGCAGGCGGTGAGCCACTACCGCGTGCTCGAGCGTTTCCGTTCCCACACCCATGTGCGGGTCAAGCTGGAAACCGGTCGTACCCACCAGATTCGCGTGCATATGGCCCACATCAACTTCCCGTTGGTGGGCGATCCGGCCTATGGCGGCCGCTTCCGCATTCCGCCTGCGGCGAGCCAGACCATGGTCGAATCGCTCAAGACGTTCCCGCGCCAGGCCTTGCATGCACGTTTCCTGGAGCTGGACCATCCGACGAGCGGTAAGCGCATGAGCTGGGAATCGCCACTTCCAGACGATTTTGTCTGGTTGCTGTCGCTGCTCAAGCAGGATCGCGAGGCGTTTGTCGGATGAATGACTGGCTGATTCCTGACTGGCCCGCGCCTGTCGGGGTGAAAGCCTGTGTGACTACCCGAACGGGCGGCGTCAGCCAGGCGCCGTTCGACAGCCTTAACCTGGGCGATCACGTTGAGGACAGTCTTGAGGCCGTCCTTGAGAATCGCCGTCGCCTTACCGAAGCCTTTGATATCCAGCCGGCCTGGCTGCGCCAGGTCCATGGCGTGGATGTGGTCGAGGCCGATCCTGGCCGCACCGCCGAAGCCGACGGCAGTTGGAGCAGCACCCCCGGCATCGCCTGCACCGCGATGACCGCCGATTGCCTGCCTGCGTTGTTCTGCAACCGTGCCGGCACTCGTGTGGCTGCGGCTCATGCCGGTTGGCGTGGGCTGGCGGCGGGCGTGCTGGAGGCAGCCTTCGAAAGCCTTGACGCAGAGCCTTCGGACATCCTGGTATGGCTGGGCCCGGCGATTGGCCCGCAAGCCTTTGAGGTTGGCCCTGAAGTGCGTGAAGCCTTCATGCAGCACCTGCCGACAACTGCCGAAGCCTTTGTACCAAGCCGCAATCCCGGCAAATTCATGGCCGACATCTATCAGTTGGCCCGCCTGCGCCTTGCTGCGCGGGGCGTCACCGCGGTTTATGGTGGTGGCTTCTGCACCGTGACCGACCCGCGCTTCTTTTCGTACCGGCGCAGCCCCCGCACCGGACGTTTTGCCTCCCTTATCTGGCTTGAGCGCTAGACTCTGCTGATCTGGGTCAACGCTGATCCATATCAACCGCCGCTCGCTTGAATCTTCCAGAATCCACCCCATCTATAAGGGTATCTGGCAGGTTTCTTCATTCAGGATGTTTTATAGCTCCGGCCTGCTCAAAAGGAAGGTGACTAATGCGTATTGATCGTTTAACCAGCAAATTGCAGTTGGCCTTATCGGACTCCCAATCCTTGGCGGTGGGTCTTGACCACCCGGCCATCGAGCCTGCGCACTTGATGCAGGCACTCCTGGAACAGCAAGGTGGTTCTATCAAGCCCTTGCTGATGCAGGTGGGCTTTGATGTCAACAGCCTGCGCAAGGAGTTGAGCAAAGAGCTCGACCAACTGCCGAAAATCCAAAACCCTACCGGCGACGTGAATATGTCGCAGGATCTGGCGCGCCTGCTTAACCAGGCCGACCGCCTGGCCCAGCAGAAGGGTGACCAGTTCATCTCCAGCGAACTGGTGCTGCTCGCCGCCATGGACGAGAACAGCAAGCTTGGCAAGTTGTTGCTTGGCCAGGGTGTCAGCAAGAAAGCCCTGGAAAACGCCATCAACAACCTGCGTGGCGGTGATGCGGTTAATGACCCTAACCACGAGGAGTCGCGCCAGGCCCTGGACAAGTACACCGTCGACCTGACCAAGCGTGCCGAAGAGGGCAAGCTTGACCCGGTGATCGGCCGTGACGATGAAATTCGTCGCACCATCCAGGTTCTGCAGCGTCGCACCAAGAACAACCCGGTGTTGATCGGTGAACCTGGCGTGGGTAAAACCGCGATTGCCGAAGGCCTGGCCCAACGCATCATCAATGGTGAAGTGCCGGACGGCCTTAAAGGCAAGCGCCTGCTGTCCCTGGATATGGGGTCATTGATCGCCGGTGCCAAGTTCCGCGGTGAATTCGAAGAGCGCCTGAAATCCCTGCTTAATGAACTGTCGAAGCAGGAAGGGCAGATCATTCTGTTTATCGACGAACTGCACACCATGGTCGGCGCCGGTAAAGGCGAGGGCTCCATGGATGCTGGCAACATGCTCAAGCCCGCCTTGGCGCGGGGTGAGTTGCATTGTGTCGGTGCTACTACGCTTAACGAATATCGCCAGTACATTGAGAAAGATGCGGCCCTTGAGCGGCGTTTCCAGAAAGTCCTGGTGGAAGAACCGAGCGAAGAGGACACCATCGCGATCCTGCGGGGCCTGAAAGAGCGCTACGAGGTCCACCATAAAGTGGCGATCACCGACGGTGCGATCATTGCGGCGGCCAAGTTGAGCCATCGCTACATTACCGACCGTCAATTGCCGGACAAGGCCATCGACTTGATCGACGAAGCGGCCAGCCGCATTCGCATGGAGATCGACTCCAAGCCGGAAGTGCTCGACCGCCTGGATCGTCGCCTGATTCAACTGAAAGTCGAATCCCAGGCCCTCAAGAAAGAAGAGGACGACGCAGCCAAGAAACGCCTGGAGAAACTTCAGGAAGAAATCGTCCGTCTGGAGCGCGAGTATTCTGACCTCGAAGAAATCTGGACCTCGGAAAAAGCCGAAGTACAGGGCTCTGCGCAGATCCAGCAAAAGATCGAGCAGTCGCGCCAGGAGCTGGAAGCCGCACGTCGTAAAGGCGACCTGAACCGCATGGCCGAGTTGCAGTACGGGGTGATCCCGGACCTGGAACGCAGCCTGCAAATGGTCGACCAGCACGGTAAGGCTGAAAATCAGCTGTTGCGCAGCAAGGTGACCGAGGAAGAAATCGCCGAAGTCGTGTCCAAGTGGACCGGCATCCCGGTGTCGAAAATGCTTGAAGGCGAGCGTGACAAGCTGCTGAAGATGGAGCACCTGTTGCACCAGCGCGTGATCGGCCAGGAAGAGGCCGTCGTGGCGGTGTCCAACGCGGTACGGCGTTCCCGCGCCGGCTTGTCCGACCCGAACCGTCCGAGCGGCTCGTTCATGTTCCTCGGCCCGACCGGTGTGGGTAAGACCGAGCTGTGCAAGGCCCTGGCCGAGTTCCTCTTTGATACTGAAGAGGCCATGGTACGGATCGACATGTCCGAGTTCATGGAGAAACATTCGGTGGCTCGCCTGATCGGGGCTCCACCAGGCTATGTGGGCTACGAGGAGGGCGGTTACCTGACCGAGGCCGTGCGGCGTAAGCCTTACTCGGTGATCCTGCTGGATGAGGTGGAGAAGGCTCACCCGGACGTGTTCAACATCTTGCTGCAAGTGCTGGAAGATGGACGACTCACGGACAGCCACGGGCGCACTGTGGACTTCCGCAACACGGTGATCGTCATGACCTCCAACCTGGGCTCGGCGCAGATCCAGGAACTGGTAGGTGATCGTGAGGCCCAGCGCGCTGCTGTAATGGATGCGTTGACCACGCACTTCCGTCCGGAATTCATCAACCGGGTCGACGAAGTGGTGATCTTCGAGCCATTGGCGCGGGATCAGATCGCGGGCATCACCGAGATCCAGCTGGGGCGTCTGCGCGGTCGCCTGGCGGAGCGCGAGTTGTCGCTGGAACTGAGCCGTGAGGCGTTGGACAAGCTGATCGCGGTCGGTTACGACCCGGTGTATGGTGCACGGCCTTTGAAACGTGCGATCCAGCGCTGGATCGAGAACCCGCTGGCGCAGTTGATCCTGTCGGGCAGCTTTATGCCGGGCACCAGCGTCGAGGCGACTGTGGAGAACGACGAAATCGTCTTCCACTGAGCCCGGATTGCACTGCAATAAGAGAAGGCCCTGCATCCCAGGGCCTTTTTTTTCGATAGGGCGTTGAACTGTAAGGCAAAGGCTTGTAAAGTGCGCCCCGCAGCAACGTCAGCCCACGGGTTTCTTCTCCCCAAGAAGAAATCAGAAAGAAGCGCAAATCATTGTCTTAAAAGCAATTTAAAGGGTTGACAGGGGTTTTTAAGATTGTAGAATAGCGCGCCTCAGAGACGCTAACGTAGCGATACGGACAGGGTCGAAGAGAAGGTTACACAGCAGCAAAAGTTGTACTTTGAAATATGTAGTTCCGTGATAGCTCAGTCGGTAGAGCAAATGACTGTTAATCATTGGGTCCCAGGTTCGAGTCCTGGTCACGGAGCCAATTTCAAACCGGGGTATAGCGCAGTCCGGTAGCGCGCCTGCTTTGGGAGCAGGATGTCGGGAGTTCGAATCCCCCTACCCCGACCATATTTGGGTCGTTAGCTCAGTTGGTAGAGCAGTTGGCTTTTAACCAATTGGTCGTAGGTTCGAATCCCACACGACCCACCATTTTTGAGACCAGTTAACGCTGGAATCGAATCTTAAGATCAGAGGCCAAAAGCGCTGATCGAAGAAGGCGACTGAAAGGTCGCCTTTTTTTTACCGGGGTATAGCGCAGTCCGGTAGCGCGCCTGCTTTGGGAGCAGGATGTCAGGAGTTCGAATCCCCTTACCCCGACCATATTAAAAATCCTCGTATCGAAAGATACGGGGATTTTTTTTGCCTGGAATTATCTCAAGTCCAACACACAACCAATGTGGGAGGGAGCAAGCCTCCCACATTGGCCAGTCCCGCAAGGGACCCTGTTGTTAGTGAAGCTTCAGGCGCGGTTCAGTCCCGCGTCCAATCTTGCTGCCCAGCATCAGCATCGCCGTGCGGAAGAAGCCATACAGCGCCATCTGGTGCATGCGGTACAGCGACACATAGAACATCCGCGCCAGCCAACCCTCCAGCATCACGCTGCCGGTCAGGTTGCCCATCAGGTTACCCACCGCCGAGAACCGCGACAGCGAGATCAGCGACCCATAGTCGGTGTACTTGTACGCCGGCAGGTCTTTGCCCTCGATACGCAGTCTCAATGACTTGGACAGCAACGAGGCCTGTTGGTGCGCGGCCTGGGCCCGTGGCGGCACATTGCGGTCGGTGCCCGGTTGCGGGCAGGCGGCGCAGTCGCCAAAGGCGAAGATGTTTTCATCGCGGGTGGTTTGCAGCGTCGGCAGCACTTGCAGTTGATTGATGCGGTTGGTTTCCAGGCCATCGATGTCCTTGAGGAAAGCCGGGGCACGAATCCCGGCGGCCCATACCTTGAGGCTGGCAGGGATCACCTGGCCACTGCTGGTGATCAATGCGTCGGCGGTCACTTCGCTGACCGCTGAGTTAGTCAGCACCGTCACCCCGAGCTTCTCCAGGGTTTTATGCACAGGCCCGCCAATCCGCTCCGGCAAGGCAGGCAGTACACGAGGGCCGGCTTCGATCAGGGTAATGTGCATGTTTTCCGGCTTGATGCGGTCCAGGCCGTACGCAGCCAGCTCGTGGGCCGCATTATGCAGTTCTGCGGCCAGCTCGACGCCCGTTGCACCCGCACCGACGATGGCGACGCTGATCTTTTCCACCACATCGGTCTGCCCGGCATGGGCGCGCAGATAGTGGTTGAGCAGCTGTTGGTGGAAACGCTCGGCCTGCTTGCGGGTATCGAGGAACAGGCAGTGCTGCGCCGCGCCCTCGGTGCCGAAATCATTGGTGGTGCTGCCCACCGCAATCACCAGGCTGTCATAGCCCAGCACGCGCGCGGGCACCAGCTCGCGGCCTTCTTCGTCGAGGGTGGCGGCCAGCTGGATTTTCTTCTGCTCACGGTCGAGCCCGCTCATGCGCCCCAGTTGGAACTCGAAGTGGTTCCATTTGGCCTGGGCGACGTAATTGAGTTCGTCTTCCGAAGAGTTGAGTGAGCCGGCTGCGACTTCGTGCAGCAGAGGCTTCCAGATATGGGTGAGGTTGGCGTCCACCAGCGTGATGCTGGCGGTGCCGCGCTTGCCCAGAGTCTTACCCAGGCGGGTAGCCAACTCCAGGCCGCCGGCGCCGCCGCCGACGATAATAATACGATGGGTCATGGGGGTATCTCGCAAGGCTAAAGGAAATCGGAGCAGTTACCCTCGCGAGCGCCAGGCAGCTCATAGCGTCAGGTAACTCAAAAGGCGGCTGAGCAGGCCGAGCCCGATCACCACCACCAGCACCACACCAAGGAGCAGCCACGGCCGGAAAGGCCTGCGCTCGACTCGGTTCTGGGAGAGTTGCAGGTACTCTTCGACATGCTGTTGGTCGTCGGGGTTCAGGCGGCTGGTCATATAAGGCCTCGTCAGGTAGACGTTGCAAAAGGGCGCCACGTTACAGTGGGGGATCAGAGGCTGATGCCCACATCGAACACTATGCTGCGCCCCAGGTTGTTGCGCAAGAAATCCGGCGCGTCCGGGTGGGCGAACAGCACCCGGGCAAACGTCGGCCCCACCAGCGACAGCGAGCGCCAGCCCTGGCGCAAGTATTCGGTGGGTGGGGGGAAGTGGCTGTTGAGGTCGAGCACTTCGCGCTTGAGGCTGGTGAACGCGACGATATCCAATTCGCCCAGGTCCATCCCGCGCTCTTTGTAGTTGTGGGCCTTCTTGCGCAACGTGGGCGCCAGGCGCAGCAGGAATTCATGGGCGGGGATGCGCCGCGGCTTGGCTTCGCGCCGCACCAGCTGGCTCAGGGAGAATGCACTGCGTCGACGCAACAGCTCGTCACGCCATTCGTCGTTCAGGCGGCGCCCTTCATCGAGTACGAAAAACACCTCGAAACTGGCATCGCGAAACAGCACGTCGGGTGGTTCTTGCCCGGCGGGGTGAAACTCTTCGGCGCGGTAGGGCACATTCAAGCCTTGCAACAGGCGCTGGCAGACCCAACGCTCACGCTCCCATTTGCGGGCATTGGACAGGAACGCATTGGCTTGTTCGGCTGCTACGGTGAGCAGGCGCAAATAATCTGAGTCATCCATGCCTGCAGCTTAGCGTCCAAATGATGACCGCAGGAAGTCCTGCTGCAAAAGCCAGGGTGTAGACTGGCCTTTCAAGCGTAATTACCCCCTTATGAGGAGCGTGCGGTGAAGTGTCTGGTGGTGATGTTGCTGAGTCTTTTGCCGGTATGGGCACAGGCTGTTGAAGTGGGCGAACGCCTCGCTCCCTGGACCTTGCTCGATCAATTCGACCAAGCCTATACCCTCGATAACCAGGCACGGATTCTGTTGGTGGCGCGCAGCATGGACGCGGCCAAGCTGGTCGACGCGGCGCTGCAAGGCCAACCTGCAGGCTACCTCGAAGCGCGGCATGCGGTGTTCGTCGCTGACATCCAGCGCATGCCTCGACTGATCGCCAAATTGTTCGCGGTACCGGCCATGCAATCCTACAACTACCGCGTCATGCTGGACCGTGATGCGCGTATCGCCCCGCGTTATCCCGCGGCGGCGGATAAAGTGCTGTGGCTGCAGTTGGATAACGGTAAGTTGGTTTCCCAAAATGAATACGGCACCGCTGTCGAATTGCGCCAGGCCCTGGAGCAGGTGAAGCCGTGATCAGTGCCGCAGTGCTGGCGCCCACAACCCTCGGCATCGGCTGGCTGTTGTATGCACCGGTACTGCTGTGGGCGATCCTGCGTTCGCCCTGGGTCGAGTTGTTTGCCGACCGGCGGCGCCAGCATTTGCTGTTCGGTACGGTGTTCGCACTGTTCATGTTGTGGCTGGTACGACGGGATTTCGATACCGGCGTGTCCTATCACTTTATCGGTATGACCGCCGTAACCCTGCTGTTGGATTGGCCCCTGGCCATCGTTGGTGGTTTTGCCGCCCAGTTCGGGTTAATGCTGCTTGGGCGCCAGGACCTGGCAGCCCTTGGCGTCAACGGCCTGCTGCTGATCGTGCTGCCGGTGCTGGTCACCGAAGGCTGTGCACTTGTGGTCGAGCGAGCGCAGCCGCGCAATCCCTTCGTGTATATCTTCTGCTCCGGTTTTTTTGCTGCCGCGTTGTCGGCCTTGTTTTGCCTGCTGCTGGGGCTGGGGTTGCTGTGGTTCGACGGTCGTTTTGCCATGCCTGAATGGCTGGAGGATTTCGTCGGCTACCTGTGGCTGATCATCTTCCCCGAAGCCTTTATCAACGGCATGGTGATCAGCGCCCTGGTGGTGTTTTGTCCGGAATGGCTGGAGACATTCAACCGCACACGCTACCTCTCGGCGCCCTGGAAGGATGACGAATCGCAGCGTTGACCCAGATCAAATCCCGCGCAGCCGAGCAGGCCCATGCTCTGCGAAATTTTCCTAGGCAAGGCGGGAGCACGAATCATGAGTGTGTACGAGTGGGCACGGCAGGAGTTGCGCAGGAGCCAGGATGCGGCACAGGAAATCGGTTTCGACCCGGGCTTGACCCTGCGCGCCATGCTCAGCGCGGTGGTGCAGCAGAGCAAGGGCGTACGCAGCTTCGAAGACCTGGCCGACGAGCTGCAATACCTCGCAGAAAACCTCGACGACCAGCAGGAATACGCCTTTATGCGGCCTTAGTGGCGCGGCGGCAAGTCTTCGGAAAACAGCTCGTCTTCGGCATCCGGCGCCACGGGGATCTTGTGTTCCTCGGCGGCCCACGCGCCCAGGTCGATGAGCTTGCAACGGTCCGAGCAGAACGGCCGGTTGGGGTTGGCTGCATTCCATTCCACGGGTGCACCGCAGGTTGGGCAGTCGACGGTCAAGGGTTGGCTCATGATCGGCCTCCACGCAAAGTAAGGTAAAAGTGGTGCAGTCGCTCGACCTCGCTGTGCAGCCAGGCGAGATCCTGGTCATTGACCAGCACGTCATCGGCATGGGTCAGGCGGTCTTCACGGCTGGACTGTGCCTTGAGAATTGCCTGAACCTGTTGTTCGCTGATGCCGTCGCGCTGCAGGGTACGCTGAATCTGCAGCGATTGCGGCACGTCGATCACCAGGATGCGCTGGGTCATGCTGTACTGGCCGGATTCGATCAGCAGCGGGGACACCAGGATCGCGTAAGGCGAGCGGGCGCGAGCCAGGTGACTGCGAATCTCCTCGCCAATCAACGGGTGCAGCAAGGCTTCCAGCCAGCGGCGCTCTTCGGGCACCTCAAAGATCAGCTTGCGCAACGCGGCGCGGTCCAACTGGCCGTCAGGCTGCAATACGCCGGCACCAAAATGCTCGGCGATGCGGGCCAGCGCCGGCCGGCCGGGTTCGACCACCCAGCGCGCGGCGTGATCGGCGTCCACCAGGTCAATGCCCAGGTCGATAAAGTGCTGGGCTGCCGCACTTTTACCGCTGCCGATGCCACCGGTGAGGCCGAGAATCCAAGGTGTTGCAACAGGAGTGGTCATCTGAAACCGACAGACTGCAAATAGAAGTCGGTTATTTGACCACCCCAGAGCAATGCAATCCAGCCGGCAATTGCCAGATACGGACCAAACGGCATCGGCGTGGACGCCGGGGTCTTGCGCAGGCGCATCAGGATCAACCCGACAAACACCCCCACCAGCGACGACATCAACAGTGTCATCGGCAATATCTGCCAGCCGCCCCAGGCGCCGAGCAAGGCCAGTAACTTGAAATCACCGTGGCCCATGCCGTCTTTGCCGGTGACCAGCTTGAACAGCCAGAACACGCTCCACAGGCTCATGTAGCCGATCACGGTGCCCCATAGTGCGTCGGGTAATGTCGTCAGTAATCCAAAGCTGTTGACGATCAGCCCCAGCCACAGCAATGGCAGCACCAGCACATCAGGCAGCAACTGGTGGTCTGCGTCGATCAGGCTCATTGCCAGCAACCCCCAACTCAACACCAGCACCGCTGCGGCCTGCCAGCCAAAGCCGAAATGCCAGGCAACCCAGGCCGAGATCAACCCACAGGCGAGTTCCGTGAAAGGGTAGCGGGGGCTGATGGCTCCCTGGCAATGGGCGCAGCGCCCCCTGAGCATCAGGTAGCTGAGCAGTGGGATATTTTCCCACGGCCGGATGGGATGGTCACAGTGTGGGCAGCATGAGTTGGGGTGCATCAGGTTGTAGGTCGGCCCGCCAGGTTCGGCAGGCAAGCCGAGCACTTCATGGGCCTGGGCACGCCATTCCCGTTCGAGCATTTTTGGCAGGCGCCAGACCAGCACGTTGAGGAAACTGCCGACGATCAGCCCCAGTAACAGCGCGATGGTGACAAAGGCCAATGGGTGCTCGTTCAGCAGCAGGCTCAAAATGCACTCCCCAGCTGGAAGACCGGCAGGTACATGGCGATGACCAGCGCACCGACGATGCCCCCCAGCACCACCATGATCAATGGCTCCATCAGGCTGGTGAGGTTGTCGACCTGGTTGTCCACGTCAGACTCATAGTGGCTGGCGACCTTTTCCAGCATGTGTTCCAGGGTGCCCGACTCTTCGCCGATCGCCGTCAGTTGGATCGCCATGCCGGGAAACAGGCCGCTGTTGAGCATGGATTGATTCAGTTGCATACCGTTGGATACATCGTGACGCATATGTTCGATTGCCTGTTTGAACGGGCCGTTTCCCACGGCGCCGGCGACTGAATCCAATGCCTGGACCAGTGGAACACCGGCGGCGAAGGTCGTGGAGAGCGTGCGGGCGTAGCGGGCCACGGCGGATTTTGTCAGCAGTTTGCCTGCCAGGGGCGCTTTCAACAAACCTGTGTCCAGCCAGTAGCGAAAGCTCGACGAAGCCCGATAGGCCTGGCGCAGCCCAGCGGCTCCCGCGACTATGCCCAATACCAGCATCCACCATGCGTGCTGCATGAACGCCGACAGGGCGATCACGTGCAAGGTAAATGCCGGCAGTTTGCCGTCGACTCCGGCGAACAGGGCCTGGAACTGCGGTACCACGTGGACCAGCAGTATGCCGGTGACCAGGCTGGCAACCACCAGGACAGCAATGGGGTAGGTCATGGCCTTTTTGATCCTGGCCTTGAGCTGTTCACTCTTTTCCCGGTGGATCGCCACCCTTTCCAGCAGTGTCTCAAGCGCCCCGGCCTGTTCGCCGGCGGCCACCAGGTTGCAGTACAGCTCATCGAAATAACGCGGTTGTTTGCGTAATGCCTCAGCCAGGCTGCTGCCGGCGGCGATCGCCTGTTTAAGTCCCAGCACCTGCTCACGCACAGCGCGATTGTCGACGCCTTCGCAGATGATGTCGAAGGCTTGCAGGAGTGGAACCCCAGCCTTCAGCAGCGTCGCCAGTTGGCGCGTGAACAGCGTGATGTCAGCCGCTTTGACTGATGGGGTGAGGCTTGGCAGCAGCGGGGATTGCTTGCGCACACGACCGGGGCTGATCCCTTGCTGGCGCAGTTGTGCCTTGACCAGGGCTGCGTTGTGCCCCTTGGTTTGCCCGGACACCCTGCGCCCTTTGCGGTTGATGCCTTCCCAGGCGTAAGTCGTTGAAGCGTTGTCCATGTCGCGGTTCCGCATACAGGCTGTCGAAGATTTATAGCTTAGTCAGGTGACGGATTCGGGCATGCCGATGGCGCAGGATAAAAATGTCAGAATGTGCGTCTTGAGCGCGATTGGCCGCTTGCGGGTGAGTACACTGGCGCCGTTGCAAAAACGGGGTGCAGGACGCGCCTTGTCATGAGTTCTATTCGGGAGAGTGAATGTGATACGTCAGAAAGGCTTTACCTTGATCGAGTTGTTGATCGTCGTGGCAATCATCGGCATTTTGGCCACCATCGGCCTGCCCATGTACACCACCCACCAGGCCAAGGCCAAGTTCACTGCCGGCCTGGCTGAAATTGCCGCGTTGAAGGCCGGTTACGAAGACACCATCAACCAGGGCACCGTACCTACCGTGGCCTTGATCGGCGGCACCAGCCCTACGGCCAACTGCAAGATCGATGTGGCAGGCGATGTGGCCACGGGGGCGGGCTCCATCAGCTGCGAAATACTCGACGCACCGGCACCGGTGCTGGGCAAGACCATCACCCTGGTCCGCAGCGCCGCCGGCTGGAAGTGCGCGACGACCGCTGAAGCGAAATATGCCAGCAAGGGCTGCGGCGCCGACGGCGCATAACTGCTAAACCATCCACAGGGAAGTAGAGGTGGCCGATGGTGTTATCCGTACAGCAGCGAGGCGGTGTTTTCCTGGTAGCAGCGGTGTGCCTGTTGAGTGTCGGCATCTGTGCACCGTTCGGCGGGCATGATCTACAGCGTGTCATGCAAATTGCCATCGGGTTTTGCGCGGTGCTGTATGGGTTATCGGTTACCTCCACTGAACCTTGGGTAGACAGGCCCACTGCCTGGGGCGTTGTGCTGGTTGTGGTGCTGGGCCTGCTGTCCTCGGCGCTGGCCCATCAGCCGCTGTGGGCACTCACCGAAGTGGCGCTGTTTGTCAGCTGCGCGGCGATTGCCGTCGCCTTTGCCCTGCTTCGTCGTCACGGCGGCGAGCCTCTGGATCGCGTGCTGATCCTGGTTGTGGTGTTGCTGTGCCTGATCAAGTCGCTCCAGTATCTGTATGCCGGTACGCTGGCGTTCACCAGCGGCGAGCGCATGCTGGATCCTGACCGACTGCTCTCCGGCTTTTCCAACAAGCGTTTCTACGGACAGTTTCAGACATTTACCTTGCCATTGCTGGCGCTGCCTTTGCTGATGCCCAATGTCTCCCGCGCCTTGCGGGGGATGGTGTTTGCGTTGCTGTGTGTCTGGTGGCTGATAGCAATCAGCGGCGGTACGCGGGGTACCTGGCTTGGCATGGGCGTGGCGGGCGTGGTGTTGGCGCTGCTTGGGCCATGGGGGCGTCGCTGGCTGGGCTGGCAATTGGTCGCGGTGTCGGTTGGGCTGTTGCTGTATTGGCTGATATTCACGGGGCTGGCGGGTTACCTGGGGATTGAACTCACCAGTGATGCCGCAGATCGCCTCACCACCTCGCTGTCGGGACGGGGCCCGATCTGGTGGCAGGCGTGGCATATGCTTGTCGAGCGCCCGTGGCTTGGTTTTGGGCCGATGCATTTTGCCGATATTGCCAACAGGATTGCCGCTCATCCCCATCAGGCGATTCTGCAATGGGCCAGCGAATGGGGTGTGCCCTCGGCGCTGTGCGTGGCGGTGTTGGCATGGCGAGGCGGCTGGACCACCTTGGCTGTGCTGCGCGAGCGAGCGCTGTCCGCCGCGCGGGTTGATCTGCTGCGCTTGTGCCTGTTTGCGGCGTTGGTGGGGACGCTGGTGCAGTCCATGGTCGATGGCGTGATCGTGATGCCCAACTCCCAGGTCTGGTTGGCGCTGGTGGTGGGCTGGCTGATGGCGCTGCATGAGTTGCGCGTGCCAGCAAGCGCTGTGCTGCCGTTGGCGCGGAACCTATGGAAAGCCTTGGGTGTGTTGGCCGTTGGTCTGTTGGTGTTTATCGCGGTGCGCGATGTGCCTCACCTCCAACAAGCCCAGCAGCAGTACCAGGACCGCAAAGGTAACTACCTGCAACCACGCTTCTGGGCTCAGGGGGTCATTGCCCGTTGAAGGGCGTAAGTTGCCGGACGCCCGATGCGGTGCTAGCTTTAGCCCACCGCCCGTGTAGCTCAGTTGGTAGAGCAGCGCACTCGTAACGCGAAGGTCGCAGGTTCGATTCCTGTCTCGGGCAAAAAGGCAATACTGCTTCAAAGGCAATGTTTTCAGATGATCCCAGAATGGTTCTGAAGGCCAGACGAGTTGGCACGTGTGCCGGCTCTTTTGTATCTGCGCAACCTTGATGACCCAGATGCATCCCCATTCCTCGATCTAAGAGAACGACATGACCACGACTGAAATGACCCAGGAAGTTCGGCATCAAGCAGCCCTCGAAAAATACCTTGAGGAGTCGCCGCAGCTTAAAGAAGAGATCAAGGACCTGAGCGCCGATGATCAGCGCGACCAGATCCAGTGGGCGTTTGAGGACGAGGCCGAGAGCCAGGGCTTCCAGCCTTGGGAACTGACCCTCAAGTACACCTCGACGCCGGAAGAGTTCGAAGCGGCACGGCTGGCCTTGCACAAAGAGGCGGCCGAGGTGCTGGGTGTCGAATGGGAAGAGTATTGCGAGATGAATGACCTGGTCGTTTAGACGCTGCTGCAAGTTTCAAGCTGCAAGCTGCAAGTTGGAACGCAGCCCTCTTGCAGCTTGAAGCTCACCGCTTGCCCTCTCCTCAGATACTGAGGCGCATCGACAAATCCACCGCCTTCACATCCTTGGTCATCGCACCAATGGAGATGTAGTCCACCCCCGTCTCCGCGATAGGCAGCAGGGTGCTTTCATTGATCCCGCCGCTGGCTTCCAGCTTGGCCTTGCCGCCATTCAGGCGCACGGCTTCACGCATATCTTCCAGGCTCAATTCGTCGAGCATGACGATGTCGGCGCCCGCTGCCAGCGCTTCGCGCAGTTCGTCCAGGCTCTCCACTTCGATTTCCACCGGCTTGCCGGGTGCGATCTTGTGGGCGGCGCTGATGGCTTGGGCAATCCCGCCGCTGGCAGCGATGTGGTTTTCCTTGATCAGGAACGCGTCATACAAACCGATACGGTGGTTGTGGCAGCCACCGCAGGTCACCGCGTATTTCTGCGCCAGGCGCAGGCCGGGCAGGGTTTTTCGAGTGTCCAGCAGCTTGACCTGGGTGCTGGCGACAAAATCCGCCAGGAACCGGGCGCGGGTGGCGACTCCGGACAGCAGCTGCAGGAAGTTCAGGGCAGAGCGCTCGCCACTGAGCAGCGAGCGCGCCGGCCCCTCCAGGTGGAACAGTGCCTGGTTGGGGCTGACACGTTCGCCGTCGGCCACCTGCCAGTGCACGGCGACCCGTGGGTCCAGTTGGCGGAATACGGCATCCACCCACGCAGTGCCGGCGATGACGGCGGCATCGCGGGTAATGATGGTGGCCGTGGCCAGCCGTTCGGCCGGAATCAACTGTGCGGTGATGTCGCCGCTGCCGATGTCTTCCAGGAGCGCGCGGCGCACGTTGGCTTCGATTTCGGCGGTGAGGTCGGCAAGACGGAGGTTCGGCATAACAGGCTCCACAAACAAAGTGTCCCGATTATAGGGGCAGCGTGCGTTTGAACCCAGGCTCACCACTCATTTACAGCGCAATGTCAGAGTTTGCTGGCGCAACGGCACTCATTTGCAAGATAATCTCGCGCCTTGCAATTGGCGTCATAGCTTTGACGTCCTGGTGATAACCGGTTATCCACAGCCTTATTGGGCCTGTACCCGATCTTTCCCCAACGCTTTACCGCCGTTTCAGGAGGCCAGGATGCACAATGACGGAAAGGTGGTGCCAATCAACAAGGCACAAGCCACGCCATCGCCGCTCGCGCGCCTGCCGGTGGTGCTGCTGCAGGTTCGCGACAAGGCGGCGCAGCAGTTACAGCAGGGTTTACAGGAACTGTTCGATAACGCCGACGACACCTTGTTCGAAATGGCCGACAAGGCCCGCAACAACGTGGACCACCATATCTTCTTTGAAGCCATGCGCGACCTGCGCCTCAAGCGCAAGAATTTCGAGCGCGTGTTCATGGAGCGGCTGTTCGAAGCCTTTGGCAACCTGGGGCTGGCGGGCCGTGGTGAACTTCAGTTGGTGCCGGTGGTGTCCTATGACGCGGCCTCAGGCACGTCCAAGGATGACCTGGAAAAAGCCGTCGCGCTTGAGGCCATGCTGGGCCGGGTGCGCCACCGCGACGGCCTGGCGCTGTCGCAACTCACGGCACGCTTGAGTGCCTTGCTCGGCAATCGCCTGGACGACAGTGAGAACCCCCTGGGTCCGGCGCTGCTGTGCGAGTTTTTCCTGCGTGCCGGGCGTAGCCTGGGCGTGGAGATCCGCGTCAAGCTGATCATGCTCAAGCTGTTTGAAAAGTACGTACTCAGTGATGCTGACCAACTGTACGGTGAAGCCAATCAGCTGCTGGTCGCGACCGGCGTGTTGCCGGAACTCAAGGCCGCGCCGTCCCGCCGCCCCTGTGGCCGTGCCGCCCGTGATCATCAGCGTGAAGAGGTATTGCCGAGCACCGACCAACACGTCGACGAAAATGGCCAGCAAGCCTTCAGCGCCTTGCAGGCGTTGTTGACCGTCGTGCGCGGTAGCGTGTCGCCTACCCTTGAAGCCAGTGCCGAACCCCAGCCCATCGCCACCCGCGACCTGTTGCGGCTGTTATCCCATTTGCAGCAGTACGTCCCGGAGCCGGAAGCCGAGGATGATTTCGACCTGCGTAACCAGCTCGAGCAGTTGCTTACCCGCGTCAGCGTCAAGAGTGGCAAGTCGCGGGTGGTGGAGGATGCGGATGAAGATGTGATCAACCTGATCGCCCTGCTGTTCGAATTCATCCTCAATGACCGCGCAGTGCCGGACGCCTTCAAGGCCTTGATCGGCCGCCTGCAGATCCCGATGCTGAAAGTGGCGGTGCTGGACAAGAGTTTTTTCAGTCGCCCCGGTCATCCGGCGCGGCGCCTGTTGAATGAAATCGCTACCACCGCCATGGGCTGGAGCCCGGTCGATGACTTCCAGCGCGACAGCCTGTACCTGCGCATAGAGCAGGTGGTTCAGCGTTTACTCAATGAGTTTGTTGAAGATCCGGCGATTTTTTCCCAATTGCTGACTGAATTCACCGCGTTCACTGCCGATGAGCGTCGTCGCAGCGAATTGCTTGAACAGCACACCCGCCATGCTGAAGAAGGGCGCGTGCGTACAGAAGCGGCGCGGGCACGGGTGGCCGAGGTACTGAATCGACGGATGCTGGGCAAGGTTTTGCCGCAGGCGGTGGTGCAGTTCCTGCAACAGGCCTGGAGCCAGGTGCTGTTGCTGGCCAGCCTCAAGCACGGCGAGCAGTCGGTGCAATGGCAAGCAGGGCTGCGCACCATGGATGAGCTGATCTGGAGTGTCAGCCTGCCGGCAGACACTGAAGCCGGGGTGCACTTGCTGGAGCAGTTGCCCGGGTTGCTCAAGGCACTGCGCGACGGGTTGACCAGCGCTGCATTCGACCCCTTCAGCACCCGTGATTTTTTTGTGCGCTTGCAGACCCTGCATGTCCGGCCGCCCGAGGGTGGCGATGGATGGCTCGAAGTGCGTGAACCCTTTGTGTTCAGCGTACTGCCGCTCGATCCCGTCGAGGGCCTGCCGGAGGATGATCCGGACCTGGCCAAGGTGCACCAATTGCGCGTCGGTGACTGGATCGTGTTCCAGCAGGGCCCGGCAGGCACCCTGCGGTGCAAGCTGACGGCGATCATGGCGCCGGCCAACACCTATATTTTCGTCGGCCGTACCGGGCTCAAGGTCCTGGAGAAGAGTGCCGGCCAACTGGCGATGGCATTCAAGCGTGGCGCGCTGCATAACCTCGACGATGAGCCGCTGTTCGAGCGGGCGTTGGCGGCGGTGGTGGGCAAGCTGCGTCAACTCAATCGCGGCAAGTGATCGCAACCACGGGGTCGAACGCGGCATACTGGTCACACTTAGTCACGTTCAAGGATCCTGTATGCAGTTGGACCCCGCCAGCGGCTGGTGCCAGGGCATTCGTCATTGCCCTTCACCCAACTTCAACGAGCGCCCGGCAGGCGAAATCTCACTGTTGGTGGTGCATAACATCAGCCTGCCACCCGCGCAGTTCGCTACCGGCAAAGTGCAGGAGTTTTTCCAGAATCGCCTGGACGTCACGGAACATCCCTACTTTGAAGGGATTGCCGACCTACGGGTGTCTGCGCATTTTCTGATTGAGCGCGATGGCACCGTGACGCAGTTTGTATCCTGCATAGACCGGGCCTGGCATGCCGGGGTCTCGTGTTTCGAAGGGCGTGAGACGTGCAATGACTTTTCCCTGGGCATAGAGCTTGAAGGTACGGATGATTTGCCGTTCACCAACCCCCAGTATGTGTCGCTGATCGACCTGACACGGCAGTTGCTGGCAGCCTATCCAGGTATTACGCCGCAGCGTATCTGCGGCCATAGCGATATCGCTCCGGGGCGCAAGACCGATCCCGGCCCCGCTTTTGATTGGGTGCGCTTTCGCAGCGCCCTGCAGGATGGAGGACACGCACGATGAGTTTTCTGGTGTTGGTGCTGGCCGTGTGGATCGAGAAGTTCTCGGCCCTGCGCCAGCGGTTGCAGCGTGATGGCGGCTGGTTGCGCGAATTGGCCAAGTTGGAGTCGAACCCGCGCATGGGCAAGCAGCCGTGGCTGATTCTGCTCCTGCTGGTGTTGCTGCCGGTGGCGTTGCTGGCGTTGTTGTTGCTGGTGCTGGAGCCGGTGGCCTATGGTTTGTTGGCGCTGCCGGTGCACTTGCTGGTGGTGATCTACAGCCTGGGCCGTGGCGATCTATTGGCTGGGCTGGGGCCATTTCGCGATGCCTGGCGCCGTGGTGACCTGCAGGCGGCCGAGCATGTGGCCGAGCGCGACCTGAAGCTGGGCGCCGACAGCGGCGAGCAACTGCTGGAGCGCGTCCAGGGCCATCTGTTGTGGCAGGCCTACCAGAGCTTCTTTGCCGTGATTTTCTGGTACTTCCTGTTGGGGCCGGTCGCCGCGCTGGCCTATCGACTGCTGGCGCTCGCCAGTGAGCACAGCCACAACCCTCTGGTGGCCGAGCGCGCCGGGCAATTGCGTCACGCGTTCGACTGGCTGCCGGTGCGCCTGCTGGCGGCCAGTTTTGCCCTGGTGGGCAATTTCGTCGCGGTCAGCCGTGTCATGCTTCACGAGTTGCTGAGCTGGGACATCAGCGCGGCGCAACTGGTGGAAAAAGTTGGCCTGGTCGCGGCTGAAATCCCGCCTCCGGCCGTGGGTGCCGATGGCATCAACAGCCTGGATCGCCTGTGGGAACTGCTGCTGCGTGCGGCGGTGCTGTGGTATGCCGGTTTCGCCATTTGGACCGTGTTGCCCTGACTCCTGTGATAAGCGGGCTTGTCGAATCGTCGCACCGCCCGCGCCGGGCTGCGCAGCAGCCCGCTGCAATCCTCGTCCGTTAACTTTACGTTACAAAACTCCCTTTCAAATTGAGCTATACAGACAGAGCGCCAAATAGTGGCTTTCTGCCGCCGCCCTGCGCCTGAATAAAAATAAAACAAAGGGGAGGTCACCTGTGAAGAGCTTGCTCTATCCCGCCGTCGCGCTGATGAACCGTCTTAGCTTCGGCATGAAGTTCAGCCTGATCAGCGTGCTGTTCCTGCTGCCGATGCTGGCCACCAACTATTACCTGGTGCGCGATTCCTGGCGCGAATTCCAGGGCACCCGTGTCGAGCTGCAAAGCCTGGATTTGCTCGGCAGCAGCCTGGTCCTGCGCCGTGACCTGGAAACCCTCAATAACCAGGTGCAGATCAACGCAATACTTGGCCAGTCCGGCAAGGCCGCTGACCTTGAGGGCAAGATCAGCGCCCTGGAGCAGAGCGTGCTCGCCCGTCTGCAAGGCCTCACCCCGATGGCTGCCGAACCTGAGCAAATCGCCGCCTTTGAAGGTAAGCGTGACGAACTGATCACCGCCTTCCAGGCCCAGCAACAGGAAAGCTCGCTGCAGAGCAAAAGTGCGTTGATCGGCAAGTTGCTCAACAAGGCCCAGATGCTCAGCCAGATCATTGCCAGCCAGTCCGGCTTGAGCCGCGACCCCCAGAGTGACTTGCGCCAGCTCAGCGAGCTGATCACCAGTGTCACCCCGCAGGTCACCCAGACCCTGGGAGAAGGCCGGGCGATGGGGGCCTACTCCCTGGGCCAGGGTTTTCTCAACTCATCTTCCAGTACCCGCTTCGACGAACTGCTGCAACAGTTGGAAAAGCTCCAGGCCGAATACGCCTTGAAATTGCAGGACGTCCTGGGCTCCAGCAACGCCGCGCACGCGGCGCTCGACAGCCTGGCGAAGGCCAGCAATGCCAGCCTCAAGCACGGCAGTGAATTGTTTGAAGAGCAGGTGGTGATGGCCGAAACCCTTGACGCGCCGTGGCAGGGTTTCTATGACAGCGTCAGCCAATTGATGGAGCACACCTATCAGCTCGATGACGCCACCCTGACGTTCCTCGGGCAGCAGCTGGAGCAGCGCCTGGCGCAGAACCGTACGCACATGGTGGTGCTGGTCTCGGCGCTGACGGCGGTGTTTTTGCTGATCTTCTACCTGTATGCAGGGTTCTACGCGTCTACGCGCACCACGTTACGGCGCCTGGGGGCGATGATGGACAAGGTGGCCGCCGGCGACATGACCGTTACCTTTGTTGCCCAAAGCCGCGATGAGTTGGGCGACCTGGGCCAAGTGTTCAACGGCACCGTGGCGAAAATCCATGATTTGATCGAGCGCGTCGGGCATACCGTCAGCCAGGTCGAGTTGCAGGCCGGCCAAGTGGAAACGGTCTCGGCCCGGAGCAATCAGGCGGTCTCTGGCCAGCGCATGCAGATTGAGCAGGTGGCGACGGCCATGAACCAAATGTCTTCCACCGCCCAGGAAGTGGCGCGCAGTGCCGCGGCGGCGGTCAGCAGTGCCCACAGCGTCAACGATGAAACCGTCAATGGCCGCGGCCTGGTGCAATCCCAGCAGGGCAGCATTGCGCGGCTGGCCTCGGAGATCGACCAGTCGGTTAGGGTGATCAACCAGTTGGCCACCGACAGCCAGTCCATCAGCAGCGTCCTGGAGGTGATCAAAAGTATCGCCGAGCAAACCAACCTGCTGGCACTCAATGCGGCCATCGAGGCCGCACGGGCCGGTGAGCAGGGACGCGGCTTTGCCGTGGTGGCCGACGAGGTGCGAACCCTGGCCCGGCGTACCCAGCATTCCACCGAAGAAATCGAGCAAATGATCAGCCGCCTGCACAGCGGTGTGGCAGCGGCCGTGAAGGCCATGGGCACCAGCCATGAAATGGCCAGCGGCACCGTGGAACAGTCGGACAAGGTCCAGCAAGCCCTGGAAAATATCCTCGGTGCCGTGGGCATGATCGTCGATCAGAATCAGCAGATCGCCGCAGCGGTGGAGCAGCAGACCGCCGTCGCCCATGACATCGACCAGAATATCGTCGAAATCAATCGTGCCGGCGAGCATGCAGCCCAAGGCGCGCATCAGACTGAAGCGGCGAGCCGGCAGCTGTCGATACAGGTGATCGAGTTGAAGCAACTGATCGGGGCCTTTCGTGTGTAAGGCGGTGGCGTAGGATTGGTCTTTGGTTGGTGTAGTGCCTGTCCTGATTTCCTGGAGTGCCTTTTTTGCGCGGGTGAATGAGTGAAGATTTGTGTCACTCAATCAAGGTCCAAGGGAGGCATGACAATGACCACTGCAGTCGGCGTCAAGGGGCACTGCGCCCATTGCGACATCACGTTTGAACTCAAGCCTTGGCAGTTGAACGCCATCGCCATTGAAGAACCCTTTGATTGCCCGTATTGCCAGCGCGTCCTGGAGCTGAACTGCCCCCGGCAGTTGCGACATTTCAAGGCGCTGGACCATTGGGCGCTGGTATGCCCGAGCATGGCCGTGCTGACGTGCGTGGTGCTGATCGTGGCGCTGGTGACGGAGTGGATTGGCCTGATCAGTGTGGTCGGGCAGCTCAACGTGTCATTGATGGTGCTGCTGGTGCACTTCCTGGTGCTGCGCTATGTCCGTCATCGGCAGCGAATGACCTTGAACCTGCAAGCGGTGACCCCGGTATTACCAATTGAACAGCTCGCACGCATTGCGTGTGCTCGCCTCGGCCAGCGCTAGGGGGCTGGTGCCCATGCGCTCGGCCAGGGCGGTGCAGATCGCCGGCAGGTGCTGCGGGCTGTTGCGCTGGCCCGGGTACATGGCCGGCGCCATGTCGGGGGCGTCGGTTTCCAGTACGACCGCGTTCAGCGGCAGCTGTGCCAGCACCTTATGCATGCGCAGGGCCTGGGGCCATGTGGCTGCGCCGCCCAGGCCGAGCTTGAACCCGAGCTTGATGTATTCATGGGCTTCTTCCCGGCTGCCGGCAAACGCGTGGATGATGCCGCCCCGTGGCAGGCGGATGCGCTTGAGCGTGGCGATCACGGCCGCGTGGCTGCGGCGTACGTGGAGCAGCGCCGGCAGCTGGAAGTCCACCGCCAGTTTGAGCTGGGCTTCGAACAGGCCTTGCTGGCCCTCGCGATCCAGCTGTTCAACAAAGTAATCCAGGCCGATCTCACCTACCGCGCAGAGCTGTCGATGGCCGTGCAGGCGGGTCAACCAGTCGCCCAACTCCGTCAGGTCGGCGGGCTTGTGCTCATCGAGGTACACCGGATGCAGGCCAAAGGCCGCGAACAAACCGGCATCCGCCTGCACCAGATCCCACAGCCGCTGCCAGTTCTGCTGATACACCCCCAGCACCACCATGCGCCGCACGCCCAACTCACGGCTGTGGTCGAGGACTTCCCGGCGATCGCTGTCGAAGTCCGGGAAGTCCAGGTGGGTGTGGGTGTCGATCAGCTCCACGCTCAGGCCTCGTGGATACGCTGCTTGAAGGTCCGGCCGATGGCGTGCACGCCCGGTTGGTATTGTTCTTCTTCAATGGCGGCCAGGGCCAGGCGCAGGGCGGTGTCGGCAATCAGCTGATGTTGCTGGGCCATGGCGTTGACCGGCAGCGGCAGGAAGTCCAGCAACTGGGTGTCACCAAACGTGCCCAGGCGCAGCGGGCGTGACTTGAGCGGGAAGTCATGCAGTGCGTCGAACACGCCTTGCAGCAGCACGTAGGACGTGGTCACCAAGGCGTCAGGCAAGTGCCCCAGTTGATGCAGAAGTTGCTCCATCAGCTGTCGGCCACAGTCGCGGCTGAAGGCTTCGCCGTGTTCGACGATGACCTCGCCGGTGAAACCGCCGAGCGCTTCACGGAAACCGGCCGCACGCTCCTGGCTGATGCTCAGCTCGGGCCGCGCGCCAATCAGCACGATCTGCTTGGGCAGCGGTTGCAGCAAGCTGCTGGTCAATTGCTGGCAGGCCTGGCGGTCGTCGCTGACCACCGAGCAGAACTGGTCCGCCCCCATCACCCGGTCGATGGCAATCACCGGTAAACCCTTGGCTTGCAGCTCGCGGTAACTGTCATCGCTGGCCGGCAGGCAACTGGCGACGAACAGCGCGTCGCAACGGCGGGCGCGGAACAGTTGCAGCAGTTGGCGCTCGCTGTCGGCTTCATCGTCTGAGCTGGCGATCAGCAACTGATAGCCGCGGGCCCGTGCACCTTGCTCCAGCAGCTTGGCGATACGTGCGTAACTGGGGTTTTCCAGGTCCGGGAGGATGAACCCCAGGGTACGGGTATGCCGGCTGCGCAGCCCGGCGGCCTGGGGGTTGGGCGTAAAGCCATGGGCTTCAACCACGGCACGCACGCGCTCGACGGTCGCGCTGCTGATGCGTTGCTGTGCGGCTTTGCCATTGATGACATAGCTGGCGGTGGTCACGGACACACCGGCCAGACGTGCGATATCACTGAGTTTCAAACCGGGATTTCCTTGTTTTTTGGAGCTCGCCCCGACATTTTGTCCAATCGTAACCGATTCCTGCACACGACTAATGTCTCAGCTCAAGTGCCGAGTGGTCCTTCAAGGATGCGCAATTAACGCGTAACCTGCCATAAATTCTAGATTAAACGTTTCAGCCAGCGTATTTTTACGACGTTAGCCACTGAGTGCCTACTGCCAATTGACTACTCGGTCAGCTGTCCCGGAACACCATTACACTGTTTTATTCAAAACAATACCTAGTGCGTCCATCGCACTAACTAGGAGAACGGCATGCTTGAGCTCACTGTAGAGCAGATTTCCATGGGCCAGGTGGCTGTGGATAAATCTGCTGCCCTGCACCTGCTCGCTGACAAACTGGTGGCCGATGGCCTGGTCGCCGAGGGATATCTCAGCGGCTTGCAAGCCCGTGAAGCCCAAGGCTCGACCTTTCTTGGCCAAGGTATTGCCATCCCCCATGGCACCCCCGAAACCCGCGACCAGGTGTTTTCCACCGGCGTGCGCCTGTTGCAGTTCCCCGAAGGGGTGGACTGGGGCGATGGGCAGATTGTGTACCTGGCCATTGGTATTGCCGCCAAATCCGACGAACACCTGCGCCTGCTGCAACTGCTCACCCGCGCCCTCGGTGAAACCGACCTGGGCCAGGCGCTGCGCCGCGCCGGCACGGCTGAAGCCTTGCTGAAACTGCTGCAGGGCGCCCCCCAGGAGCTGGCGCTGGACGCGCAGATGATCAGCCTGGGCGTGTCTGCCGATGACTTCGAAGAGCTTGTCTGGAGAGGCGCACGCCTGCTGCGCCAGGCCGATTGCGTCAGCAATGGGTTTGCCGCAGTGCTGCAACAGGTCGATGCTTTGCCCCTGGGTGATGGCCTGTGGTGGCTGCACAGTGAACAGACGGTCAAGCGCCCGGGCCTGGCGTTTGTCACGCCCGATAAGCCCATGCGCTATCTCGGCCAGCCCCTTAACGGTCTGTTCTGCCTGGCCAGCCTGGGTGAAGCCCATCAGGCCTTGCTTGAACGCTTGTGCGCGTTACTGATCGAAGGTCGTGGCCAGGAATTGGGCCGCGCCACCAGCAGTCGCGCGGTGCTCGAAGTGCTCGGCGGCGAGCTGCCAGCTGACTGGCCCAGCGCCCGCATCACCCTGGCCAACGCCCACGGCCTGCACGCACGGCCGGCGAAGATCCTCGCGCAATTGGCCAAAAGTTTTGAAGGCGACATCCGCGTGCGCATCGTTGACGGCCCGGTGGGCGCCGTGTCGGTGAAGAGCCTGAGCAAGCTGCTGAGCCTTGGCGCCCGGCGTGGCCAGGTGCTGGAATTTGTTGCTGAACCGACGATTGCCGGCGATGCGTTGCCCGCGCTGCTGGCCGCCGTCGAAGAGGGCCTGGGCGAAGAGGTCGAGCCACTGCCGACCATGAGCGCACAGCCCGAAGCCCTTGATATTGCGCCAGTGATCAGCGCGCCACAGGCCGGCAGCCAGCTCCAGGCCATCGCTGCGGCGCCGGGCATTGCCATTGGTCCTGCACATATCCAGATTCAACAGGTGTTCGATTACCCCTTGCGCGGTGAGTCCTCGGCCATTGAGCGCCAGCGCCTGCAGGATGCCCTGGCCGATGTGCGCCGGGATATCCAGGGCCTGATCGAACGCAGCCAGGCCAAAGCCATCCGCGAGATTTTCATCACCCACCAGGAAATGCTCGACGACCCGGAACTCACCGACGAAGTCGACACCCGTCTCAAGCAAGGTGAAAGCGCACAAGCGGCGTGGATGAGCGTGATCGAAGCCGCCGCCAGGCAGCAGGAATCGTTGCAGGACGCGTTGCTTGCCGAGCGCGCCGCCGACCTGCGCGACATCGGTCGCCGGGTGCTGGCGCAATTGTGCGGCGTTGAAACCGCCCAGGAGCCGAGCGAACCCTACATCCTGGTAATGGACGAAGTCGGCCCTTCCGACGTCGCACGCCTGGACCCGGCCCGTGTCGCCGGCATCCTCACCGCCCGTGGCGGCGCAACCGCCCACAGCGCCATTGTCGCGCGGGCCCTCGGTATTCCCGCGTTGGTCGGTGCCGGCCCGGCGGTATTGCTGCTGGCCGCCGGCACGCCGTTGTTGCTGGATGGCCAGCGCGGTCGCCTGCATGTAGACCCCGATGCAGCCACCCTGCAACGTGCCACCGTCGAGCGCGATACCCGTGAGCAACGCTTGCAGGCCGCCTCGGCCCAGCGCCACGAGCCGGCGCTGACCCGCGATGGTCACGCCGTGGAGGTGTTCGCCAATATCGGCGAAAGCGCCGGTGTGGCCAGCGCCGTGGAGCAGGGCGCCGAAGGCATTGGTTTGCTGCGCACCGAACTGATTTTCATGGCCCACCCCCAAGCCCCGGACGAAGCCACCCAGGAAGCCGAGTACCGCCGTGTGCTCGACGGCCTCGGTGGCCGCCCGCTGGTGGTGCGCACCCTCGATGTGGGCGGCGACAAACCGCTGCCGTATTGGCCGATTGCCGAGGAAGAAAACCCCTTCCTCGGCGTACGCGGTATTCGCCTGACCCTGCAACGCCCGCAGATCATGGAAGCGCAATTACGCGCACTGCTGCGCTCGGCGGATAACCGCCCGTTGCGCATCATGTTCCCCATGGTCGGCAGCGTGGATGAATGGCGTGCGGCCCGCGACATGACCGAACGCCTGCGCCTGGAAATCCCGGTGGCCGACCTGCAACTGGGGATCATGATCGAAGTGCCGTCCGCCGCGCTGTTGGCGCCGGTGCTGGCCAAGGAAGTGGACTTCTTCAGTGTCGGCACGAACGACCTGACCCAGTACACCCTCGCCATCGACCGTGGCCACCCGACCTTGTCGGCCCAGGCCGATGGCCTGCACCCGGCGGTGCTGCAACTGATCGACATCACCGTGCGTGCGGCCCATGCCCATGGCAAATGGGTCGGGGTGTGCGGCGAACTGGCGGCGGACCCGCTGGCGGTGCCGGTGCTGGTCGGCCTGGGTGTGGATGAGTTGAGCGTGTCGGCCCGCAGCATTCCCGAAGTGAAGGCGCGGGTGCGTGAATTCAGTCTGAGCGAGGCCCAGGGCCTGGCGCAAAAAGCACTGGCGGTGGGTTCGCCCGCCGAGGTGCGTGCCCTTGTGGAGGCCGTGTAGATGGCAAGGATTCTGACCCTGACGCTGAACCCGGCGTTGGACCTGACGGTACGCCTGGCGCACCTGGAGCCGGGTGAAGTCAACCGCAGCGAAACCCTGCTCACCCATGCCGCCGGCAAGGGCGTGAATGTGGCGCAAGTCCTGGCCGACCTGGGCCATCAAGTGACCGTGGGCGGTTTTCTCGGCGAGGACAATCCCCAAGCCTTCGAGGCGCTGATTGCACAACGTGGTTTTGCCGACGCGTTTATCCGCGTGCCCGGCGAAACCCGCAGCAATATCAAGATTGCCGAGCAGGACGGCCGGGTCACCGATATCAATGCGCCGGGGCCGTTGGTCAGTGAGCAGGCGCAGCAGGCGTTGCTCGACCAATTGACGCGCATTGCGCCGGGCCATGATGCGGTGGTCGTCGCCGGCAGCTTGCCGTGTGGCGTCAGCCCGCAGTGGTTGCAGGGGCTGTTGGAACACCTGAAGCGTCTGGGCTTGAAAGTCGCCCTGGACACCAGCGGCGAGGCGCTGCGTGCCGGTCTCAAGGCGGCCCCGTGGTTGATCAAACCCAATACCGAAGAGCTCGCCGATGCCCTGGGCGATGCCACCAACGTCATCAGCCAACTGCATCAGCAGGGTGTTGAGCATGTGGTCGTCTCCGACGGTGCCGCGGGCGTGAGCTGGTACAGCCGGGCCACCACCCTGCATGCCACGCCGCCCAAGGTGACGGTGGCCAGTACGGTAGGTGCCGGCGATTCGCTGCTGGCCGGGATGCTCCATGGTTTGCTTGAGTCTGAAGCGCCTGAACAAACCCTGCGTCGCGCCACGGCAATTGCCGCCATGGCGGTGACACAGATCGGTTTCGGCATCCGCGACGCCGCGCAGCTGGCGCGTCTTGAAAGCGGCGTCGCTGTACGCCCGCTGACAGAACAATAAGAGGGATTGTCATGAAGTTAGCCATTGTTACTGCCTGCCCCAACGGCATGGTCACCAGTGTGCTGTGCGCCCGCTTGTTGGACGCCGCCGCGCAACGCCAGGGTTGGAGCACCAGCGTCGAGGTGGTGGATGTACAGCGCCCGGAGCGCCAGTTGTCGCAGGCCACCATCGACGCCGCCGAATGGGTGTTGCTGGTCAGCAGCGCGGCGGTGGATATGCAGCGGTTTGTCGGCAAGCGGGTGTTCCAGAGCACACCGGCCCAGGCGCTGGCGGATGTCGAGGCGGTGTTGCGCCGGGGCGCTGAAGAAGCCCAGGAGTATGTCGTCAGCCAGGCAGCGGCTGCGTCGAAGCATGCGCCGCGTATCGTCGCGATTACCGCCTGCCCGACCGGCGTGGCGCATACCTTCATGGCCGCCGAAGCCTTGCAGCAGACGGCCAAGCGCCTGGGCTATGACTTGCAGGTCGAGACCCAGGGCTCGGTCGGTGCCCGTACGCCGTTGAGCCCCGAGGCCATCGCGAATGCCGACGTAGTGCTGCTGGCGGCCGACATTGAAGTGGCCACCGAGCGTTTCGCCGGCAAGAAGATCTACCGTTGCGGCACCGGTATTGCGCTCAAGCAATCCGAGGCGACCCTCAACAAAGCCCTGGCCGAAGGCGCGGTGGAAAGTGCCGCCAGCGGTACTGTGGCCAAGAAAGAAAAAACCGGCGTCTACAAACACCTGCTGACCGGTGTGTCGTTCATGTTGCCGATGGTGGTGGCGGGCGGTTTGCTGATCGCCTTGTCATTCGTGTTCGGCATCCATGCGTTTGAGCAGGAAGGCACGTTGGCGGCCGCGCTGAAAACCGTCGGCGACCGCGCCTTTATGCTGATGGTGCCGCTGCTGGCGGGTTACATCGCTTACTCGATTGCCGACCGCCCGGGCATTGCCCCCGGCATGATCGGTGGCCTGTTGGCGGGCACTTTGGGAGCCGGTTTTATCGGCGGGATTTTCGCCGGGTTTCTCGCCGGTTATTGCGTCAAGCTGATCACCCGTGCGGTGAAGTTGCCGCAGAGCCTGGAAGCACTCAAGCCGATCCTGATCATCCCGTTGCTGGCGAGCCTGTTCACGGGCCTGGCGATGATCTACCTGGTGGGGCCGCCGGTGGCGCGCATGCTCACGGGCCTGACCGATTTTCTCGCGACCATGGGCACCACCAATGCGGTGCTGCTGGGCATCCTGTTGGGCGGCATGATGTGTGTCGACCTGGGCGGGCCGATCAACAAGGCGGCGTATGCGTTTTCCGTCGGCTTGCTGGCGGCACAGAGCGGTGCACCGATGGCCGCGACCATGGCCGCCGGCATGGTGCCGCCAATCGGCATGGGCATCGCCACGTTTCTGGCGCGACGCAAGTTCGCCCAGACCGAACGCGAGGCCGGCAAGGCCGCGATGATTCTGGGCATGTGCTTTATCTCCGAAGGCGCGATCCCGTTTGCCGCCAAGGACCCGTTGCGCGTGATCCCGGCCAGCATCGCCGGTGGCGCGTTGACCGGGGCGCTGTCGATGTACTTCGGCTGCAAACTGGCGGCGCCCCACGGCGGCCTGTTTGTGCTGGTGATCCCGAATGCGATGAACCATGCGCTGCTGTACCTGCTGGCAATCGTTGCCGGCAGCCTGCTGACCGGTTTGGTGTATGCGCTGATCAAGCGTCCGGAAGCGGTGGAGCTGGCTGTCGCACCGGTGTCATAAGCGCATGCTTTAGTGGCCCTTTTGATACTCAAGAGGGCACCTGCATGAGTCACTTCGATCTCGGCCGTCGCCGCGTGATGCAAGTCGTCGGCGCCGGTCTGTTGCTGCCGGGCCTGGCCCCGGCGGTGATCGCGTCGGTCAAGGACCGGCCGCAACTCACCGACGGCGTGCAGTCCGGCGACCTGCTCGGTGATCGCGCGATGATCTGGAGCCGCAGCGACCGCCCGGCGAAGATGGTGGTGGAGTGGGACACCCGCAGCGTATTCAGCAACCCGCGTCGATTTGTTTCGCCCCTGGCCGACAACCGCACCGACTTTACCGCCCGCGTCGAACTCACCGGACTGCCCGCCGACCAGGCGATTTTCTACCGCGTGCACTTTGAAGACGCCCAGACCGGCGTCGCCAGCGAGCCGTGGTTCGGCCACCTGCGCAGCGTGCCGTACCAACGCCGCGACATCCGTTTTGTGTGGAGCGGCGACACCGTCGGCCAAGGCTTTGGCATCAACCCGGACATCGGCGGTATGCGCATCTACGAAGCCATGCGCCTGCGCCTGCCGGACTTCTTTATCCACAGCGGCGACACCATCTACGCCGATGGCCCGGTGCCCGCGCAATTGCCTACCGAGGGCGGGCGCATCTGGCGCAATATCACCACCGAAGCCAAGAGCAAGGTCGCCGAAACCCTCGACGAATATCGCGGCAACTACCGCTACAACCTGCTGGATGAAAACGTGCGTCGCTTCAATGCCGAGGTGCCGCAGATCTGGCAGTGGGATGACCATGAAGTGGTGAATAACTGGTCGCCCGGCAAGCAACTCGACGAGCGCTACCAGACCAAGGACATCAACACCTTGGTGGGTCGTGCACGCCAGGCCTGGCTGGAGTATTCACCCATGCGCCGGCAAAGCGCGGACGGCGGCGGGCGGATTTATCGCACGCTCAGTTATGGCCCGCTGCTGGATGTATTCGTGCTCGACATGCGCAGCTATCGCGGCCCCAACGATGACAACCTGGGCGGTGAAAAACCCTTCCTCGGCCGCGAGCAGTTGGACTGGCTCAAGCGCGAACTCAAGGCCTCCCAGGCCCAGTGGAAGGTGATCGCCGCCGACATGCCCATCGGCCTCGGCGTGCCCGACGGCGAAGTCAGCCCCGGCGTACCGCGCTGGGAAGCCATTGCCAACAATGACCCAGGCCCGGCGCAGGGCCGCGAGCTGGAAATCGCCGAATTACTCGGCTTTCTGCGCGCGCAGAAAGTGCGCAACCATGTGTGGCTGACGGCGGATGTGCATTACTGCGCGGCCCATCACTACCACCCGGATCGGGCGGCGTTCCAGGATTTCGAGCCGTTCTGGGAGTTTGTCGCCGGGCCTCTGAATGCGGGCAGCTTCGGTCCGAATCCCTTGGATAAAACCTTTGGCCCTGAGGTGGTGTTCGAGAAGGCCCCGCCGGCGCAGAACACCTCGCCGTTTGCCGGGTTTCAGTTTTTTGGCGAAGTGCAGATTGACGGGCAGACAGCGGAGTTGACCGTGATTTTGCGCGACCTGGATGGGGTCTCGGTATTCGAACAGAAGCTGCAACCGGTCTGACCTGAAATGCAATCTAAATGTGGGAGGGGGCAAGCCCCCTCTCACATTGGATCACATCAGTAGACATCCCGGCGGTAGCGCCCTTGTTCGATCAAGCGCTCCACTGTCTCATTCCCGAGGATGTCGACCAGCGCCTGGTCCACGCCCGTCGCCATCCCCTGCAAGCTGCCACACACATAAATCGCCGCGCCGTCCGCGAGCCATTTACGCAGGACATCGGCGGATTCGCGCAGGCGGTCCTGCACGTAGATTTTCTCCTCCTGATCCCGGGAAAACGCCAGGTCCAGCAGGGCCAGGTCACCACTGGCCAGCCAGCCTTGCAGCTCGTCCCGGCACAGGTAGTCGTGGGCGATGGAGCGTTCGCCGAACAGCAGCCAGTTGCGCTGCTGGCCATCGGCAATGCGCGCCTTGAGCAGGCTGCGCAAACCGGCCAGGCCGGTGCCGTTACCCAGCAGGATCAATGGCACCGGCGCCTCCGGCAGGTGGAAGCCACTGTTGCGGCGCAGGCGCAGGCTGATTGCCGAGCCAATGGCCGCATGTTCGGTGAGCCAGCCCGAGCCCACACCCAGGCTGCCGTCGGGGTGGCGTTCCTGGCGCACGATCAATTCCAGCACGCCGTCGCTGGCGATCGAGGCGATGGAGTATTCGCGCATGCCCAGGGGTGCGAGCGCGTTCACCAGCGCTTGAGCGTGCAGGCCGACCAGGTGCGCCCGGTTGTCCGGCAGTTGGCGGGTCGCAAGGGCCTGGTTGAGGGTGTGTGGCAGGCCGTCGATCAGCACGCCATCAGTGCCGATCAGCCCCAGGCCTTCGAGGAAGTGCTCGATGGCCCACGGGCAATTGCGCGGCAGGATTTCCACCAGGTCGCCGGCCAGCCAGTTTTGTTTCGATGGCGATGTGAGGCCCAGCAGGTAGACGTCCGAGCTGGCGCTGCCGGGGTTGAGCAGGGTGCGCTGGCTCAGCGTCCAGTTTTCATACTGGGCGGTCGGCCAGGCGGCGACGGGTGCCTGGCCCGTCAGCTGTCCAAGCTGTTGTTGCCAGTGCAGCAGGGCGGCGCTGTCGCCGCTGTCCACTTCCACCGGGGCGAACAGTGGGTTGCCACCCTGGTGGGTCAGCCAGAAATGCAGGCGCCGGGCAAAGCCACAGAAGTGTTGGTACTGGCGATCACCCAGGGCCAGCACCGAGTAGTTCAGGCCTTTGAGTGACAGATCCTGGCCGAGCACGCTGCGCTCGAAACCGCGGGCGCTGTCGGGGGCTTCGCCGTCGCCGAAGGTGCTGACTACGAACAGCGCATTTTCCGACTGGCGCAAGTCGTCCTGGCTGACACTGCCCAGAGGCTGCACCTTCACCGGCAGGCCAGCCGCCTGCAATTGTCCGGCGGTCTGCCAGGCCAGTTGCTCGGCAAACCCGCTCTGGCTGGCAAAACCGATCAGCCAGGCCGGGGCATCACTGTGGTTGGCACTGAGGCCTTTGCGTGCGTCGCGTACCTGGCGTTTTTTGCGCCGACGGTCCAGGTACAGCAGCCAGCCGGTGATGAAGAACAACGGCATGAGCAGCGAGCTGACGGTGAGGATAATGCGCCCCGCCAGGCCGAAATAACTGCCGGTGTGCAGCGCGTAGATGCTGGTGAGTAACTGCGACTTGAAGGTTTTGCCGGCGTACGTGTCATGGGATTTGACCTCGCCGGTGGCCGGGTCCAGGTTGATCTGGTTCAGTGCGCGGTCGTGGGGGGAGTCTTTGAGCAGGTAATAGACAATGGCGGGTTGCCCGGCGACGGCTGGCATGCGGATGTTATAGGCACTCAAGCCTGGGCCGGCGTTGCTGTAGATGCTGCTCCAGATCGCGTCGTAGTTGGCCACTGGTGCCGGGCCTGCGGGCGGTGGGCCGCGCTTGCGCATCCGTTCATTCTGCGGCGCGTCGGACAGCAGTTTGGTCAGGCCCTGGCTGTACCAGTCGTAGGACCAGGACAGGCCGGTCAGCGCCGCCAGCAGGTAGGCCAGCAGGCACCAGGTGCCGAACACCGAATGCAAATCCCAGTTGAAGCTGCGGCCCTTTTTGCGCCAGTCCAGCGTCAGCCAGGCACGCCAGTTGGCGACCTGGCGCGGCCAGCGCAGGTACAGGCCGGACAGGCAGAAGAACACCAGGATCAGCGTGCAGGCGCCGGTGATCTGCCGGCCGGTTTCGCCCATGGCCAGGAAGCGGTGCAGTTGCAGGATAAAGCCGAGTACATCCTGGCCGACCGCGTCGCCCATGTAGTCGCCGGTGTAGGGGTCGAAATAGCGCATCTGGCCACGGCGCTCACCCGGCGGCGGGGTGAAGAACACGCGGGCGGCGTTGCCGCTTTCGCTTTCCACCCACAGCATGGACACGGCCTTGCCTTCGGTGGCTTCCAGCTTGCGCACCAGCTCGGCGGGCGGCAGCACGCCGGCTTCGCGTTTCTCCACGCTCAACACACTTGGGTTGAGCGCCCGCAGGATCTCATCCTGAAACGAGACCGCAGCCCCGGTGATCCCCATCAAGGCCAGCACCAGCCCGGCAGTGATGCCGAAGAACCAGTGCAACTGGAACAGGGTTTTCTTCAACACGTCGGACCGCCTCGTCTATCTGAATATGTAGGGCACGGCGCGCATTATGCCGTGGGTTGTCGAGAAACATTCTGTTTGACACGCAAAAGCCCCACGCATCCGATGCGTGGGGCTTTGTGGGCTGCTGACCGTTTAGAAGTGGAAGCTTGTGGACAGCAGCGCCGTGCGGCCCGCCGCCTGGTTGGCGAAGTGCGAGGCGTAGGCTTTGTCGTAATAGGTCTTGTCAGTCAGGTTCTGCACGTTCAATTGCAGGTCGACGTTTTTGCTCAGCTTATAGCTGGCCATGGCGTCGTAGCGGGTGTAGGAGGGCACATACACGGTGTTGGCCGCATCGCCGTAAACCTGATCGACGTAGAACGCGCCACCGCCGATGGTCAGCTTCGGGGTCAGGTTATAGGTGGTCCACAGGCTGAACGAGTGCTCCGGCGTGTTGGGCATTTGGTTGCCTTTGTTGGAACCGGCCTGGACGACGCCCTGGCGGTTGCCGTTTTTGCCTGGGTCAACCAGTTCGGCTTTCAGGTAGCTGTAGCCGGCGAATACTTGCCACTGTTCGGTGATCTTGCCGCTGGCGGACAGTTCCAGGCCATCGACCCGCGACTCGCCTGCCGTTTCGTAGGTGTTGGAGTCCACCAGGATGCGGGTGTTTTTCTTCTCGGTACGGAACACTGCGGCAGACAGGGACAGGCGGTTGTGGAACAGGTCCCACTTGGTGCCCAGTTCGTAGTTGACGGTTTCTTCGGGCTTGAGGTCGCTGGTGTTGATGCCGGTAGGAATCGCATTGCTGTCGACTCCTTCGCCCACCAGTCCACCTGCCGGTGAGGCCGAGGTCGCGTAGGAGGTGTAGATGCTGCCGTTCTCCAAAGGCTTCCAGACCAGGCCGGCCTGCCAGTTGAAGAACTGGCTGTCGTCCTTGACCTTGCTGCGCGCCCTGACCGTCGAGGTCGGTACGGCGTTGGTGTTGGCTTCGGTGTCGAAGGTGTCGTAGCGCAGGCCGACGTTCAGCAGCCATTTCGGATCGAGTTCGATGGTGTCGAACACATAGGCGGCACGGCTGGTGGCCTTGGTGTTGGTGCCGTTGTAATTGCGCGCGATGCTGCCGGTCCAGGCGTCGTCCGGATTCGGGTTGCTCAGCGAGGTGCACTGTCCACCCCGGCCGCCGCCGGCCACGGTGCACGTCGGGTTGCTGTTCGGTGTGACGGTGTAACCGCTGACGCGGGTTTCTTCGCCGGTGAATTCCAGGCCGGTGGAGTAGCTGTGCTTGAAGCCAAGCGCCTGGAAATTGCCGAACAGATCTGTCTGGTTGGTGGTGGTCGTGGTGGTGGAGACGCGAGTGTTCGCGCGACGCCACACCGTGCCGAAACGGTTGACGTTGCGTTGGCTATCGTCCGGCTGCGTGAGCACGTAGTCCTGACCGGTGCTGCCATGGCGCAGGGTGTTTTTCAGCGTCATGTCGTCGTTCAGGTCGTGCTCGATGGAGAACGTGCTGATGTCCGCGCGGGTCTTGCGGAAGTCACGGTCCTTGAGACCGTAGAAGTTATTGCTGTCGCCGCCGTCGGTGGGTTTGTCGTGCGCATGAGTGGTGGCGGTCGAAGAGCTGTAGCCATACGGAATGCCCGAATCCGGCAGGTCATTGCTTTCCATATGGTAGTAGCTGAGGTTGACGCGGGTCGGCGTGCCCAGGCCGAAGGTCAGCGATGGGGCCACGCCCCAGCGGTCGTAATTGACCGCGTCACGGCCGGCCACGTTCTGTTCGTGGCTCATCAGGTTCAGGCGGAACGCGGCGCTGTCGTCGAGGAACTGACGGTTCACATCGAGTACATAGCGGCGGGTCTGGTCGGAACCGTAAGTGAAGCCGCCGTTGGTGAAGTCCCGGGCTTGCGGAGTCTTGCTCACCAGGTTGAGGCTGCCACCGGCCGAGCCACGACCGCCGAAGGAGGAGTTCGGGCCTTTGCTGACTTCGATGGACTCGATATCGAAAATTTCACGGCTCTGGCCGCCGGTGTCGCGCACGCCGTCCAGGTAGGTGTCGCCCTGGGCGTCGAAACCACGGATGAATGGACGGTCGCCCTGGGGGTTGCCGCCCTCGCCGGCGCCGAAGGTAATCCCCGGTACGGTGCGCAGGGCATCCTGCAACGAGGTGGCGGCGGTGTCCTTGAGGACTTGTTGTGGCACCACGGTCACCGAGCGCGGCGTGTCCACCAGCGGCGCGGTGTATTTTTGCGAAGAGGCTTTTTCGACCTGGTACGCGGTGTTGTCCTGTTCTTCGCCGGTGATGCTGGTGGCGCCGAGGGCGATGCTGTTGCGCTGGCCTTTTTGTTCAGTGTCTTCGGCCGCCTGCGCCAGATGGGCGACAGAGCTGGCGCTGAGCGCAACGCCGATGGCCGAAGCCAGCATGCGGGGTGAGCCAACAGGTGTTTTTGTGGTGGTGCGCGACATGACGTGTCCTTTCCCCAAGGAGGTGAGGCCGCGGAATATAGGGTGAACAAGACTTTCTATCAATTGCGATACATTACTATTCGCGCTGAATTTACATTCTTTACACTTTTGCCTTACGGTTTTTACGCTCTCGTTCGTCTCCGGCGTTTTACAGGGCGGATAAGAATCAATACCATTGGCGCCTCTTTGCCTACAGGTATTGCCCCATGCTGCTGCACATTCCCGGCCTGTTCTCTCGCGAGGAAGTGCAGCGCATCCGCCACGCCCTGGAAACCGCCGATTGGGCCGATGGCAAAATCACCGCCGGGCACCAGTCCGCCAAAGCCAAGCACAACCTGCAATTGCCCGAAGGCCACCCGCTGGCCAAGGAGATCGGCGCGGCAATGCTCGAACGGTTGTGGAAAAATCCTCTGTTTATGTCAGCGGCGTTACCGCACAAGGTCTTCCCGCCGCTGCTCAATTGCTACACGGCCGGTGGCAGCTTCGACTTCCATATCGACAATGCCGTGCGCCAGGCCAGGGGCAGCCATGAACGGGTGCGCACGGACCTGTCGTCTACGCTGTTCTTCAGCGATCCGGATGACTATGACGGCGGCGAACTGGAGATCCAGGACACTTTCGGCCTGCAGCGCGTGAAGTTGCCGGCCGGCGATATGGTGCTGTACCCAGGCTCCAGCCTGCACAAAGTCAACGCCGTGTCCCGAGGTGCGCGGTATGCCGCGTTTTTCTGGACCCAAAGCCTGGTGCGCGAAGACAGCCAGCGCACCCTGCTGTTCGAGATGGACGGCGCCATCCAGCAATTGAGCCGTGATGTACCCGACCACCCTGGGTTGATCCAGCTCACCGGCACCTATCACAACCTGTTGCGTCGCTGGGTCGAGGTCTGACATGGGCTTTTTATTGCGCCGCGAAGAAGTGCTCAACGTTGAGCAATTGCAGGGCATGCTCGACGACTCGCCGGTGCGCGCGGCCCAGGCGATTCTGATCGCGGCCAAGGAGGGCGTGGTGGATGCCCAGGCCTTGCTCGGGCAAATCCTGCTGGAAGGCCGCGGTATTGCGCGCGACGAAGCGCTGGCGCTGCGGTGGTTCCAGATTGCGGCGCAGGGCGGGCATTTAATGGCGCGCAATATGGCCGGGCGTTGCCTGGAGCATGGCTGGGGGTGTGCCATCGACGAAGCGGCGGCTGCGCGGGAATACCGTTTGGCGGCAGACGCGGGATTGGATTGGGGCCAGTACAACTATGCCAATCTGCTGGCGACGGGCCGGGGTGTTGCCGAGAACCCGCAGCACGCGCTGGCCCTGTATCGGCAAGCCGCAGAACAGGGGCATGCCAAGTCGATGAACCTGCTGGGGCGCTACCTGGAAGACGCTCAGGTTTGCCCGAGGGACCTGGAGGCGGCTGTGGAGTGGTATCGACGCTCAGCCGAGGCCGGGGATTTTCGCGGGCAGTTCAGTTACGCGGCGGTGTTGGCCGACAGGGGCCAGGTCGAGGCGGCGCTGGAGTGGTTGCGCAAGGCGCTGGCGGGCGGAAATCTGAAGTTCCTGCGAACAGCCCACACGGCCTTGGCGGCGGCGAGTGATCCGCGGGTTCGAGCGCTGGCCGAGGCCTTCCACCAACGGGCCGTGAGCCTTGCCTGAGGCATAAAAAAACCCATGACATGTCATGGGTTTTTTGTGTGCGGGCGTCTTACACGTAGAACGACTTCAACGGCGGAAAGCCATTGAACTCAACCGCGCTGTAGCTGGTGGTGTAGGCACCGGTCGACAGCCAGTACAAGCGATCACCGATCGCCAGGTTCAGCGGCAGGCCGTACTTGTAGTTTTCGTACATGATGTCGGCGCTGTCGCAGGTCGGGCCGGCGATGACCACTTCTTCCATCTCGCCTTTCTTCTCGGTCCAGATCGGGAACTTGATGGCTTCGTCCATGGTTTCGATCAGGCCGGAGAACTTGCCCACATCCGTGTACACCCAGCGCTCGACGGCGGTACGGGATTTACGGGCAACCAATACCACTTCACTGACCAGGATGCCGGCGTTGGCGATCAGCGAACGGCCTGGCTCGAGGATGATTTCCGGCAGGTCATCGCCGAAGTCTTCCTTGAGGAAGCGGATGATTTCTTCGGCGTAGGTTTCCAGGCTGTTGGTGCGGGTGATGTAGTTGGCCGGGAAGCCGCCGCCCATGTTGATCAGCTTGAGGTGGATGCCGTCTTCTTCCTTCAGGCGTTCGAAGATCACCTTGACCTTGGCGATTGCCGCGTCCCACACGCTGATGTCGCGTTGCTGCGAGCCAACGTGGAACGAAATGCCGTAGGGCACCAGGCCCAGGTCACGAGCGAGGATCAGCAGGTCCATGGCCATGTCGGTCTGGCAGCCGAATTTGCGCGACAGAGGCCAGTCAGCCGTGGTCGAGCCTTCGGTGAGGATACGTACATACACTTTCGAACCCGGCGCGGCCTTGGCGATGTTGCGCAGGTCGGCTTCGGAGTCGGTGGAGAACAGGCGCACGCCCTTCTCGTAGAAGTAGCGGATGTCCTTGGATTTCTTGATGGTGTTGCCGTAGCTGATACGGTCGGCGCTGACGCCGCGGTCCATGACCTTGTCCAGCTCGTAGATCGAGGCGATGTCGAAGCTCGAGCCCTTGTCTTTCAGCAGGTCGATGATCTCCACGGCCGGGTTGGCCTTGACCGCGTAATACACCTTGGCGAATTCGAAACCGGCGCGCAGGTCATCGTAGGCCTGGCTGATCATCGCGGTGTCGATCACCACGAACGGGGTTTCCTGTTTGTCGGCGAACGCCTTCATTTTGTCAAAAGTGGCGCGCGCGAAATAATCTTCGACGTTGATCGACATGCTGGGAACTCCTAAGGGCAAACTAAATTGATCAATGGGTGCAAATGAACGTCCTCCGTATCCCCACTTTGGTTCGCCTACTTCCCAAGGCATGTCGCCGAAAGCAAAAAGGCCATGGGAATAGTCGCTTCCCTTGGCCTTGCTGTCTCGTCGTCAGTACTTGAGCCGGATGGATCGTTTCCAGCATGGACGTTCGGCGCGAACTTTAGGACGTGAGGGGCCATAGATCAACTAAAAATGTCGCGTTTTTGCACGCGTTCGTCGCGGGACCGCGCGCAGCTACTTATGTAACCGACACGTGTGACGGAATGATGTTCCCCGGATGTGGATAATTGAAGGTGTTTCCCTGACAGATCGCGGGACCAAATGTGGGAGGGAGCAAGCCCCCTCCCACATAAGATCAGGCCAGGGCGGTCTCGGCGGGGGAGACAATGCTGGTCTTGCCCCCACGGGACTTACCGGAACTCAGGTACTCGGCAATCGACTCCTGGGTCACTTCACCCAGGAACACCCGCTCCGCATCCATCACCGGCAACCACGAGCGGTTGAACTCGTACATGCGCGACAACAGGATGCGCAAATGCTCGTCATACGCCGCCGTGGCGTTGAACTCGCGCAGGTACTGGCCGCAGGTACCGGTCTGACGGTGCAGGTCGCGACGGCGTACATAGCCGAGCGCCTTGTTCTCGGCGCACGTGACTACCACATAGCGGCGGTCAGTTTCGTCCATCAGCTCCAGGGCATCGGCCACCGGGGTTTCCGGGCTCACCGATGGGGCGTTGTCCGCCGCATCTTCAGCCTTCACCAGCAACAGGCGCTTGAGGGTGCTGTCCTGGCCCACGAAGTTGCTGACGAACTCGTCGGCCGGATGGGCCAGCAGGGTGTCCGGATGATCGATCTGCAGCAGCTTGCCGGCGCGGAAGATGGCGATCTTGTCACCCAGCTTGATGGCTTCGTCGATGTCGTGGCTGACCATGATCACGGTCTTGTTCAGCGCCCGTTGCATCTCGAAGAACTCGTTCTGGATCATCTCGCGGTTGATCGGGTCGACCGCGCCGAACGGCTCATCCATCAGCAGCAGCGGCGCGTCCGCCGCCAGTGCACGAATCACGCCGATACGCTGTTGCTGGCCGCCCGACAGTTCACGCGGGTAGCGATGCAGGTACTGCTTGGGTTCCAGCTTGATCATGCTCATCAACTCGCGGGCGCGGTCGTGGCATTTCTGCTTGTCCCAGCCCAGCAGCTTGGGCACGACCACGATGTTTTCCTCGATGGTCATGTTCGGGAACAGGCCGATCTGCTGGATCACGTAGCCGATGTTGCGACGCAGGGTCACTTCATCGAGGTCGGTGGTGTCTTCGCCGTTGATCAGGATCTTGCCCGAGGTCGGCTTGATCAGGCGGTTGATCATTTTCAGCGTGGTGCTCTTGCCGCAGCCCGAAGGGCCGAGGAACACGCAAATCTCGCCTTCGTTGACGGTCAGGCTTACGTCGTTCACGGCCGAAACAGTTTTGCCGTTGCTTTGAAAAGTCTTGGTCAGGTTTTGAAGTTCGATCATTTGAGCAGTCCTTTTGGAGTCAGCGAGCGTTGCAGCCATTGCAGAAGCAGGTCGGCGAAGATGGCCAGGAGACTGACCAGCACGGCGCCGACGATCAGCATCGACATGTCGCTGCGGCTGATGGAAGCCAGAATAAGTACACCCAGGCCACCGGCGCCGATGGTGGCGGCGATGGTCATGACGCCAATGTTCATCACCACGGCGGTACGCACGCCGGCGAGGATCACCGGCACGGCGATGGGCAGTTCGACCATGCGCAGGCGCTGGCCGAAGGTCATGCCGATGCCTTTGGCGGCTTCGCGGATGCCCGGTTCGACGCCGGTGAGGGCCAGGTAAGTGTTACGCATGATCGGCAGCAGGGAGTAGAGGAACACGGCGGTGATCGCCGGCATCGGCCCCAGGCCCTGGCCGAATTTGGAGTAGAACGGCAGCAGCAGGCCGAACAGGGCGATGGACGGCACGGTCAGCAGCACCGTGGCGCTGGCTTGCAACGGGCCGGCGAGGGTCGGGAAGCGGGTCATCAGCACGCCGAGGGGCACGCCGACGACAATCGCCAGGATCACCGCGATACCGACCAGGGTGATGTGCTGCCAGGTCAGGTGCAGGACCTGGGCCCAATCAAGATGGGAAAAGGCGTTCAGGAATTCCATGTCTTCTCCTTCTTAGTTGATCGGATGTTGGCGCAGGAAATCGGCGGCAACAGCGGATGGGCTTTCATGGTCGACGTCGACCCGCGCGTTCAACTCGCGCATGGTCTTGTCGTCGAACAGCGCGGCCAGTGGCGCAAGGTCTGCGGCCAGCTGCGGGTGCGCGTCCAGGTAAACCTGGCGCACCACGGGGGCGGCGGTGTAGTCCGGGAAATAGTGCTTGTCGTCGGCCAGCAGCTTCAATTTGAACGCGTTGAGGCGACCGTCTGTGGTGTAGACCAGGCCGGCAAACACCTGGCCGTTACGCAGGGCGGTGTAGACCAGGCCCGCGTCCATCTGCCGGGTGTTTTTGCGCGTCAGGTTCATGTCATACAGCTTGACCATGCCGGCGAGGCCGTCGGAGCGGTTGGCGAACTCGGTGTCCAGGGCCACGAGGCGGTGTTCCTTGGTGTCTTCTGCCATGGCGTTGGTGAGGTCGCTGATGCTGTTGATCTCTGGATGCTCCTCGGCCACTTTCTCGGGCAGTGCCAGGGCGTAGGTGTTGCTGAAGCGCGACGGCGACAGCCAGACCAGGCCTTTTTTCGCGTCGAGCTCTTTCACTCGGGCGTAGGACTGTTCGCTGTCGAGCTTCTCGTCCACATGGTTATAGGCCACGAGCGACACGCCGGTGTATTCCCAGATCAGGTCCAGTTGCCCGCTTTCCTGGGCACTGCGCGCCAGGTTGCTGCCCAGGCCGCCGGTCACGCGGGCGTCATAGCCCTTGGTGCGCAGGTACTGGGAGGTGATTTCGGCCAGCAGGGTCTGTTCGGTGAACACCCGCGCGCCAATGCGGATCACGGGTTTTTCGGCAGCTTGCGCAAGACCTGCAAACAGCAGGACGCAGCTCAGTATCAAGTTGATTTTTTTCATGTGTATTCCTTTGCCAAGCCTTAAGACGGACGCAACCCGCGTTCCAGCCAGAGGCGGCTGGCCATGGTTACCAGGCCGTCGAGCAGCAACGCCAGCAACGCGGTGCACGCGGCGCCGAGCAGCAGTTGCGGCTGGTTGTTCAGGGCGATGCCGGGGAAAATCAGGCTGCCCAGGCTATTGGCACCAATCAGGAACGCCAGCGGCGCGGTACCGACGTTGATCGCCAGGGCCACGCGCACACCGCCGATGATGATCGGCACGGCGTTCGGCAATTCGACGCGAAACAGCACCTGGCGCGGGGTCATGCCGATACCGGTGGCGGCTTCTTTCAGCGAGCCTTGAACGTTTTTGAGGCCTTCGTAGGTGTTGCGCACGATGGGCAACAAGGAGGCGAGGAACAGCGCGAAGATGGCCGGGCCGCTGCCGATGCCGAGGACGCCGAGGGCGATGGCCAGTACGGCCAGGGGGGGGACGGTGTTGCCGATGTTGAAGATCTGCATGAAGCGTTCTGCGCGCCCGACCATGTTCGGTCGGCTGAGCAGGATACCGGCGGGGATGCCCACAACGAGGGCGGCCAGCATGGAGACTAGAACCAGGATCAAATGAGCTTGCAGGTAAAACAACAAATCGTCGCGGTACAGTTCGATCGTGTTGATGCCGATCCAGTGGACCAGCAGGGCCAGGAGAGCGACGACAACCACTCCTCCTATCAGCCCTTTGCCATAGCGAATAGCCACAGGCGGACTCCTTTTTTCTTTTGTCGGCGACCACATTTCCGAGCGGCAATGCCATTCCTGGCTGTCGGCGAATAGGGTCGCGAAAAGCAGCTCGCCAATACCGGCAACGCGGTATCAAATCGAGCCATGAGCGCAGCCTCGTCAGGCTAACTTGCTGATTTTTCAGCCCCTGTTACGAGTGCGGTAGCAGGGGAGTGGACGTCTCTACCTTTTAAAAGGTTCCATACTTGGCAGCATTTAGCCACCCCCAATGGGGTGAACGGTGGTCCGGCACCTGCGGTTTGCGCTATACTCGCCGCCCTTTTTTGACTCACCTGCCAGGCGATTTCCCATGACCCACCAGGCCGCCGAAGTCGCGAAACGCCGCACTTTCGCCATTATTTCCCACCCCGATGCCGGTAAAACCACCATCACCGAGAAGCTCCTGCTGATGGGCAAGGCGATCGCAGTGGCCGGCACGGTGAAATCGCGCAAATCCGACCGCCATGCCACCTCCGACTGGATGGAAATGGAAAAACAACGGGGTATTTCCATTACCACGTCGGTCATGCAGTTCCCGTATCGCGACCACATGGTCAACCTGCTCGACACCCCGGGCCACGAAGACTTCTCCGAAGACACCTACCGCACCCTGACCGCGGTGGACTCGGCGCTGATGGTCCTCGACGGCGGTAAGGGCGTCGAGCCACGTACCATCGCGCTGATGGACGTATGCCGGCTGCGTGATACGCCGATTGTCAGCTTCATCAACAAACTCGACCGTGATATCCGCGACCCGATCGAATTGCTGGATGAAATCGAAGCCGTCCTGAAGATCAAGGCTGCGCCGATCACCTGGCCGATCGGTTGCTACCGCGACTTCAAGGGCGTGTACCACCTGGCCGACGACTACATCATTGTCTACACCGCCGGCCATGGCCACGAGCGCACCGATGTGAAAATCATCGAAAAGCTCGACTCCGACGAAGCCCGCGCCCACCTGGGTGACGAGTACGACCGCTTTGTCGATCAGTTGGAACTGGTTCAGGGCGCCTGCCACGAGTTCAACCAGCAGGAATTCCTCGACGGCCAGCTGACCCCGGTGTTCTTCGGGACCGCCCTGGGCAACTTCGGCGTCGACCACGTGCTCGACGCTGTCGTGAACTGGGCACCGAAGCCGCTGGCCCGTGTCGCCAACGAGCGCACCGTGGAACCGGTGGAAGAGAAATTCACCGGCTTCGTGTTCAAGATCCAGGCGAACATGGACCCCAAGCACCGCGACCGTATTGCCTTCATGCGCATCTGCTCGGGCAAGTACGAAAAAGGCATGAAGATGCGCCATGTGCGCACCGGCAAGGACGTGCGCATCGGCGACGCCCTGACGTTCTTCTCCTCCGAGCGTGAACAGCTCGAAGAGGCCTACGCCGGCGACATCATAGGCCTGCATAACCACGGCACCATCCAGATCGGCGACACCTTCACCGAAGGTGAAACGCTGGGCTTCACCGGTATCCCGCACTTCGCCCCGGAACTGTTCCGTCGCGTGCGCCTGCGCGATCCGCTGAAATCCAAGCAACTGCGCCAAGGCCTGCAGCAACTGGCGGAAGAGGGCGCTACCCAGGTGTTCTTCCCCGAGCGCAGCAACGACATCATCCTCGGCGCCGTGGGTGTGCTGCAGTTCGATGTGGTCGCCAGCCGCTTGAAAGAGGAATACAAGGTTGAATGCTCCTACGAGCCGATCACCGTGTACTCCGCGCGCTGGATCGAATGCGCCGATAAGAAGAAGCTGGAAGAGTTCTCCAACAAGGCCGTGGAAAACCTCGCGCTCGACGGCGGTGGTCACCTGACCTACCTGGCCCCGACCCGGGTCAACCTGGCGCTGATGGAAGAGCGCTGGCCGGATGTGAAATTCCGCGCGACCCGCGAGCACCACTAAGGTCTGAGCGCCGCAAAACAAAATGTGGGAGGGGGCAAGCCCCCTCCCACATTTTTTTCTCCTCCAGGCATGGGATTGGCGAGAATCCGGCATCGGGTCTAGCGTTTAACCACCGACTGCAAAGGAGATCACCGTGCGAAATGCTCAACGCGCCATCCCTCTGGTGTTGCTGGCCGTCCTGGGGCTGGCGCCCCTTCCGGCACTGGCGGGCGCAGGAGCGCCGCAGTGGAAAGACACGGGGCCGGTCACCAAGAAAAAGCAGAACGAGGTCAACTCCGGCAGTTGGCAACCCCAGGCCCAGCCTGCGCCAAAAGAGGACGCAGAAAACCCCTACAACGAAGGGGAAGACAGCGAAACCTACGATGACGGCGACAGTTAATTGCATCCAAAAGAAAGCCCCTCCCACCAGGCTGATGCGCAACCTGACGGGAAGGGCTGTAGAACGCTGTATCACTGCTTACACATTTTTAATCTGATGTTCCGTAGCAGCTGTTTTACTCAGGCAACGAACTGCTCCGCGTAGTGGCAAGCCACCTGGCGGTTATCCAAGGCGCGCAGTTGTGGCTCCTCGCTGCTGCAACGTGCCGTCGCATACGGGCAGCGCTTGTGGAACGCGCAGCCCGGCGGCGGGTTCAGTGGGTTGGGCAACTCGCCAACGATTTTGATCTTCGGTTTGTTCGGATCCGGATGAATGGTCGGGGTGGCCGAGAGGAGCGCCTGGGTGTACGGATGCAGGGGGCGCGCGTAGATGTCTTCCTTGGGGCCCACCTCCACCGGGCGACCGAGGTACATCACCATCACATCGTCGGCAACGTGCTGCACCACCGCCAGGTTGTGGGAGATGAACACGTAGGCCGTGTTGAATTCCTGCTGCAGGTCCATGAACAGGTTGAGCACCTGGGCCTGGATCGACACGTCCAGCGCCGAGGTGGGTTCATCCGCCACCAGCACTTTCGGTTGCAGCATCATCGCGCGGGCCAGGGCGATGCGTTGGCGCTGGCCACCGGAGAACATGTGCGGGTAGCGCTGGTAATGCTCAGGGCGCAGGCCCACTTGTTTCATCATCGCCTGCACTTTCTCGCGGCGTTCGGCGGCGGACAGGTTGGTGTTGATCAGCAGCGGCTCGCCCAGCTGATCACCGACCTTCTGGCGTGGGTTCAATGAGGCATACGGGCTCTGGAACACCATCTGCACGTCTTTGCGCAATTGCTTGCGCTGGGCCTTGTCGGCACCGGCGACTTCCTGGCCGGCGATTTTCAACGAGCCCGAGGATGGCTCTTCAATCAGCGTCAGCGCACGGGCCAGGGTGGATTTGCCGCAACCCGACTCGCCTACAACCGCGAGGGTCTTGCCGGCTTCCAGTTCAAACGACACACCATTAAGCGCGCGTACCAGCGCATGGCCCTTGAACAGGCCACGGGACACTTCGTAATGACGGGTCAGGTCGCGGGCGGTAAGAACGACGGCCATTACGCCACCTCCTGGTTCAAGGGGTAGAAGCAGCGCGCAAGGCTGTTGCTTTTCGGATCAAGGCCGGGCCGCTGGGCACGGCAGCTTTCCTGCACATACGGGCAGCGTGGCGACAGCAGGCAACCCTGCGGGCGGTCATAGCGGCCGGGCACGATACCCGGCAGCGTGGCCAGGCGCGTGGCGCCGAGGCTGTGCTCGGGGATCGCCTTGAGCAGCGCTTCGCTGTACGGGTGCGCCGGGATATCGAACAACTGCGGCACCTGGCCGACTTCCACGGCTTGGCCGGCGTACATCACGCACACGCGCTGGGCGGTTTCAGCCACCACTGCCAGGTCGTGGGTGATCAGCACCAGGCCCATGTTCTGCTCTTTCTGCAGGGCCAGCAGCAGTTCCATGATCTGCGCCTGGATGGTCACGTCCAACGCGGTGGTCGGCTCATCCGCGATCAGCAGTTTCGGCTCGCCGGCAATCGCCATGGCGATGGCCACACGCTGGCTCATACCGCCGGACAACTGGTGCGGGTAGGCGTCCATACGGCTGGCGGCGCCCGGGATCTCGACTTTTTCCAACAACTCGATGGCGCGCTTGCGGGCTTGCTTGCCGGACATTTTCAGGTGCAGGCGCAGCACTTCTTCGATCTGGAAACCCACGGTGTAGCTGGGGTTCAGCGCGGTCATCGGGTCCTGGAACACCATCGCCAGGTCTTTGCCGACGATCTGGCGGCGCTGGCGGTTGCTCAGCTTGAGCATGTCCTTGCCGTCGAAGTTCAGGGCGTCGGCGGTGACGATGCCAGGGTGCTCGATCAGCCCCATCAGCGCCATCATGGTCACGGATTTACCCGAGCCCGACTCGCCAACAATGGCCAGGACTTCGCCCTTGTCGACGGCAATGTCGAGGCCATCGACCACCGGCACGGCGGTCTTGTCGCCGAAGCGCACATTGAGATTCTTGATTTCTAACAGTGACATGGGAATCTCCTCAGGCGGCGTTCTTGAGTTTCGGGTCCAGCGCATCGCGCAGGCCGTCACCCATCAAGTTGATTGCCAGCACGCTGAGCAAAATGGTCAGGCCAGGCAGGCTCACCACCCACCAGGCGCGTTCGATGTAGTCACGGGCCGAAGCCAGCATGGTGCCCCACTCCGGGGTTGGCGGTTGTACGCCAAGGCCAAGGAAGCCCAGGGCCGCGGCATCGAGGATCGCCGAAGAGAAACTCAGGGTCGCCTGCACGATCAGCGGTGCCATGCAGTTAGGCAGCACGGTGATGAACATCAGGCGGGGCAGGCCGGCGCCGGCGAGGCGGGCGGCAGTCACGTAGTCACGGTTCAGCTCGCCCATCACCGCAGCGCGGGTCAGACGTACGTAGGACGGCAGCGACACGATGGCGATGGCGATCACGGTGTTGATCAGGCCAGGGCCGAGGATCGCGACAATCGCAACCGCCAGCAGCAGCGAGGGCAGGGCCAGCATGATGTCCATCAGGCGCATGATGGTCGGGCCGAGCAGGCGCGGGAAGAAACCGGCGAACAGACCCAGCAGGATGCCCGGGATCAGCGACATCACCACCGACGACAAGCCGATCAGCAAGGACAGGCGTGAGCCCTGGATCAGGCGCGAGAGCAGGTCGCGGCCCAGTTCGTCGGTGCCGAGCAGGAACTGGATCTGCCCGCCTTCCAGCCACGACGGTGGGGTGAGCAGGAAATCGCGGTATTGCTCGCTGGGGTTATGCGGCGCTACCCAGGGGGCGAAGATCGCGCAGAACACGATCAGCAACATGAACAGCAGGCCGGCAACCGCGCCCTTGTTCTTGGAGAAGGCTTGCCAGAATTCTTTGTACGGCGACGGGTACAGCAGGCTTTGATCGACTGCTGACACTTGAGTAGGTGTGGTCATGGTCATGATCTCAGCGCTGGTGACGGATGCGTGGGTTGGCGAAGCCGTAGAGGATGTCCACCACGAAGTTCACCAGGATCACCAGACAGGCGATCAGCAGGATGCCGTTTTGCACCACCGGGTAGTCCCGTGCGCCAATGGCTTCGATCAGCCATTTGCCGATGCCGGGCCACGAGAAGATGGTTTCGGTCAGCACCGCACCGGCCAGCAGGGTGCCGACTTGCAGGCCGACCACGGTGAGTACCGGGATCAGTGCGTTACGCAGGCCGTGCACGAACACCACGCGCGCCGGCGACAGGCCCTTGGCCTTGGCGGTGCGGATGTAGTCTTCACGCAGCACTTCGAGCATGGATGAACGGGTCATCCGCGCGATCACTGCCAACGGAATGGTGCCGAGCACGATGGCCGGCAGGATCAGGTGGTGCAGCGCATCCCAGAATGCGTCCGGCTCGTCAGCCAGCAGGGTGTCGATCAGCATGAAGCCGGTGCGCGGCTCGATGTCGTAGAGCAGGTCGATACGTCCGGACACCGGGGTCCAGCCCAGGCTCACGGAGAAGAACATGATCAGGATCAGGCCCCACCAGAAGATCGGCATCGAATAGCCCGCCAGGGAGATGCCCATCACCCCGTGGTCGAACAGGGATCCTCGCTTGAGTGCCGCGATCACCCCGGCCAACAGGCCCAGGATGCCGGCGAACAACAGGGCGGCCATGGACAGTTCCAGGGTCGCCGGGAAGAGGGCGGTGAACTCGGTCCACACGCTGGTACGGGTACGCAGGGATTCGCCAAGGTCGCCGTGGGCGAGCTTGCCGACGTAGTCCAGGTATTGCGCGTACAGCGGCTTGTTAAGGCCAAGGCGTTCCATTGCCTGTGCGTGCATCTCGGGGTCGACGCGCCGCTCGCCCATCATGACTTCGACAGGGTCGCCAGGGATCATGCGTATCAACGCAAACGTGAGCAACGTGATGCCGAAAAACGTGGGGATCAATAACCCCAGTCGGCGGGCAATAAAACTAAACATCTTGTGGTGTACCTCAATCAGCCGGTTAGGCAGGTTCGGCACCGTCCTGGTGGGCGGTGCCGAGCGTTTCTCTTATTTACTTCACCTGGGTGGTGGCGAAGTTATTGTTCGTCAGAGGGCTTTGGGTATAACCCTCGACGTTCTTGCGCATGGCGGTGAACATTTTCGGGTACGCCATGGGAATCCACGGTTGGTCCTTGTCGAAAACCTCCAGGGCTTGTTGATAGAGTGCGGCCCGCTGCTGGGGTTCAGCGTCGGCGCGGGCCTTATCGATCAAGTCCTGAAACTCTTTGTTACACCAGCGGGCGTAGTTTTCGCCGTTTTTCGCTGCATCGCAACTCAGGTTCGGCGTAAGGAAGTTATCCGGATCGCCGTTGTCACCGGCCCAGCCGGCGGAAACCATGTCGTGCTCGCCGGCTTTGGCGCGCTTGAGCATTTCGCCCCACTCCATGACCTTGATATTGACCTTCAGGCCGATCTGCGCCAGATCCGCCTGCATGCGCTGGGCGCCGAGCATCGGGTTGGGGTTGGTCGGGCCGCCGCCGTTACGGGTGAACAGGGTGAACTCGGTGCCTTCCGGTACACCGGCTTCCTTGAGCAGAGCACGGGCCTTGTCCAGGTCGCGCTCAGGGTTTTTCAGCTTGTCGTTGAAGCCCAGCAGGGTCGGCGGATACGGGCCGGTGGCATCCACGGCGTTGCCTTTGCCATACAGGGATTCGTTGTAGCCTTTCTTGTCGAACGCGATGTTGATCGCGTGACGCACCCGCGCGTCGCTCATGTACTTGTGGGTGGTGTTCAGGGCGGTGTATGCGGTGGTCATCGCCGCCAGTTCGGCGACCTTCAGGTTCGGGTCTTTCTTGATGCTGGGAAGGTCGTCAGGCTTGGGATACAGCGCGATCTGGCATTCGTTGGCCTTGAGCTTCTGCAGGCGCACGTTGTTGTCGACCGCAATGGCCAGGATCAACGGATCGGCCGGAGGCTTGCCACGGAAGTACTCCGGGTTGGCCTTGAAGCGCACCTGAGCGTCCTTCTGGTAGCGTGTGAAAATGAACGGGCCGGTGCCGATCGGCTTGCTGTTGAGCTCTTCGGTCTTGCCGGCGGCAAGTAGCTTGTCGGCGTACTCGGCGGAGTGGATGGCGGTGAACGGCATCGCGACATCGGCCAGGAACGGTGCCTCAGGGCGGGTCAGGGTGAAGACGACGGTATGGTCATCGGTCTTCTCCACGCTCTTGAGCAGTTCCTTGAAGCCCATGCTTTCAAAGTACGGGTAGCCCACGCTGGATTTGTTGTGCCACGGGTGTTTCGGGTCCAGTTGACGCTGGAAGCTCCAGAGCACGTCGTCGGCATTCATGTTGCGCGTGGGTTTGAAGTAGTCGGTGGTGTGGAACTTGACGTCGTCGCGCAGATGAAAGGTATAGGTCAGGCCGTCGTCACTGATTTCCCAGGAAGTGGCCAGCGCTGGCACGATCTCGGTGGTGCCGGGCTTGAAGTCCACCAGGCGGTTGAACATGGTTTCGGCGGCGGCATCGGCGGTGACGGCCGTGGTGTACAGGACCGGGTCAAAACCCTCCGGGCTGGCTTCGGTGCAGACCACCAGGGGTTTGGCCGATACGCCGATAGCCACGCTTAACAGCGCAGCGGCAACGGCAGCTTGTAGCGGGAGCATTTTCATTCAGAGCCCTCTGCAATCGATGGGACCAGACAAGCGTAGACGGCAGGCTCGTCCTGAGCCTGCCGTCTACCTGGTGCTAGTTAAAGAATGTTGAACGGGATGGTGGTGACCAGGCGGAACTCTTTGATGTTGCCGTCAGCCTGTTGTGCGCTGGCGCGGTGAGTCACGTAGGTGCCACGGATGGTGGTGGCCTTGAGTGGGCCGCTCTGAATCGCGTAGGACGTGCCAACCCCGTATTCCTGGTGTTTCTCGCCGTCCATCAGGCGCAGGTCGCTACGCGAAGCGCCGGCTTCACCGTAGGCGGTACCGTTGTAGTGAGTACCGTCGATGCCCCAGCCGCGCGCCGAGTAGACGTTGAACTTCAGGCCCGGCACGCCGTATTCGGCCATGTTGATGCCGTAGGCGATCTGGAAGGACTTCTCGTTCGGGCTGTTGAAGTCGGAGGTCAGGGAGTTGGCCAGGTAGATGCCGTTGGTTTCGTGCAGGTAGTCGAAGTACTCGTCACCGTTAACTTCCTGGTACGAGAAGGTCAGGCTGTGGGCCTGGTGGGTCAGCCCCAGGGACAACGAGTAAGTGTCGTTGTCGATGTTGCCCATCTTCTTGCTGCCGGTGTCGGTGGTTTTGTAGTAGTTCAGGCCGGTGGTCAGTGCCAGGGTCTGTGCATCACCCAATTCGTGGGTGGCACCGAAGTAGTACTGGTTCCAGAAGTCTTCGACGTTAGCGGCGAACACGCTGGTTTTCAGGCTCTTGAACGGCTGGTAGTTGAAGCCCAGGGTCTTGACCTTGTCGGTTTCCTGGCCATTGCCGTACTCGGAACGGAATTTCGACAGGCTTTGTTCGGTACGCGGCGAAACGCGATCAAAGATGCCGCCCTGGAACGACAAGTTGCTGAACTCTTCGCTGTTGAAGCTCACACCCTCGAAGCTCGAAGGCAGGGCACGGTTGCCGATGGTATCGACGATTCCGCTGCTGAAGTTCTGGCGACCGGCGGTCAAGGTGGTGTTGGACACGCGGAACTTGACGTTCGCCAGGCCCAGTTTGCTCCACTGGCCTACTGCATCGCCGTCGGAGTCAGCCAGGGTACGGTTGGAACCGCCCTTGATATCACGCTTGCTGCGGTCCAGGACCACGGCGTTGTAAGCCGCGACTTCGGTCGCCACCCCCACGGTGCCTTGGGTGAAGCCCGAGGAGTAATTGAGGATGGTGCCTTGTACCCAGTTTGTGCGGTTTGCGTCGGTGCGCGTCTGATTGTGTTTCTCATAGGAGAAACGCTGGCCACGGAATTTCTTCTCGCTGGAGTACCAGTTACGGGTTGTACCGCCCAGGCTTTGACCGTCAATAAAGCCTTTGGCCTCGCTTTGGGCGCTGGCGCCGGCCAATGTGGTCGGGACGAAGTCCTGGCTGGCGGGTTCAGCATAGGCGGTGGCCGTGATGCTGCTGATGGCCAAGGCCAGAAGCGCTTTGCTGCTCAGTTTCATGGGTTGAAGCTCCTTTGGTTCTCTTTTTAATGCCGGTCTTTTTTGGTGATCCGGCTATTGGGTGTGTAACTCGATCAAGCTGTTGCAAACGTTTGCCGTAGGAAATTTCCCAATAAAAGGCTGCACGTTTGCGGGAGAGCCAACTTCGCTCCCTGCAATCCGGTTATTTTCTTATGGGTTAATGCTGACGCCCGAGAACACGTTGCGGCCGAAGGGACTTACTTTGAAGCCTTCGACTTTGGCGCTTAACGGCTGGTTGACCGTCGAGTGGGCGACGGGTGTGATCGGCACCTGCTGCTTGAGCAGTTGTTGCGCCTGTTTGTACAGAACAGTCCTTTGTTCGCGGTCGGTCACGACCTTGGCTTGCTTGATCAGCTTGTCGTACGCCGGGTCACACCACATGGAGTAGTTGTTCCCGCCGATGGCGTCGCAGCTGTAGAGGGTGCCCAGCCAGTTGTCCGGATCACCGTTGTCGCCGGTCCAGCCGATCAGGCTGACATCGTGCTCACCGTTCTTGGTGCGCTTGATGTATTCGCCCCACTCGTAGCTGACGATCTTGACCTTCAGTCCGATCCTGGCCCAGTCGCTTTGCAGCATCTCGGCCATCAGCTTGGCGTTGGGGTTGTACGGCCGTTGCACCGGCATCGCCCACAGGGTGATCTCGGTACCTTCCTTCACGCCGGCGGCCTTGAGCAGTTCCTTGGCTTTTTCCGGGTTGTAGGCGGCGTCCTTGATGCTGTCGTCGTAGGACCATTGGGTCGGCGGCATGGCATTGACTGCCAACTGCCCCGCGCCCTGGTATACGGCGTTGAGGATGCTCTGCTTGTTCACCGCCATGTCCAGCGCCTGGCGCACTTCGAGCTGGTCGAAGGGCTTGTGGCGCACGTTGTAGGCGATGTAGCCCAAGTTGAAGCCCGGCTTGGTCAGCAGTTGCAGGTTCGGGTCGGCCTTGAGCGCGTCGACGTCGGCCGGGCGCGGGTGCAGGGTGACCTGGCATTCGCCGGCCTTGAGTTTTTGCACGCGCACCGAGGCGTCGGTGTTGATGGCAAAAATCAGCTGGTCCAGCTTGACCTTGCTCGGGTCCCAGTACTGTTTGTTGCCCACATAACGGATCTGCGAGTCTTTCTGATAGCGCTGGAAGACAAAGGGGCCAGTGCCGATCGGCTTCTGGTTGATGTCGCTGGGCTTGCCTTCCTTGAGCAACTGCTCGGCGTATTCGGCCGACAGGATGGCGGCAAAGCTCATGGCGATGTTCTGCACGAACGCGGCATCGACCGAGTTCAGCGTCATCACCACGGTATGCGGGTCGGTTTTCTCGACCTTGGCGATGTTCTTGTTCAGGCTCATCCCGTTGAAATACGGAAACTCGGTGGGGTAGGCCTTGCGAAATGGATGGTCGGGGTCAAGCATGCGATTGAAGGTGAACAGCACGTCGTCGGCGTTGAAATCCCGCGTCGGCTTGAATTCCTTGTTGCTGTGGAACTTCACGCCTTCACGCAGGTGAAAGGTGTAGGTCAGGCCGTCTTCGGAAATGTCCCACTTGGTCGCCAGTCCAGGTACGACGTTGGTCGCTCCCTTTTCAAACTCAACCAGGCGGTTGTACAGCGGCTCGGCCACATCGTTATCGGTAGCGGTGGTGTACTGCGCGGTGTCGAACCCTGCCGGGCTGCCTTCGGAGCAGAACACCAGGCTCTTCTTGTCGGCCGCCTGGCCCATCGTGGCTACGGCCAGCAGGCTGGTGCCAAAAATTGCGGATAGAACGGTGGTATGGCGCATGACGATCCCGATCCTTGTTTGTAGTTGTCATCAGCAAGCAATCACCCAGGCGTACGGCCAGGGGGACATTACTGATCCCACACACAGCAAGTGCCTTTCCCAGGTTGGAGCCTCTGCTGTCCTACGACGGTATGGGCCGCGGACTGCGCAGTAAATGCGCCAAATTGGACTGACCTTGTAGGCAAAAGAGCTACTTGTCGCAGTTCGCAGCTGTAGGAAGCGGCGATTACGAGCGTGGTCTATTTCCTACGGTCCAGGCGGATGCAATAGCGGCGACGTTATTAAACGTCGCCGTCATTGGTCCTTACTTGCCGCTTACGCTCACGCCATAGAAGGAGTTCAGGCCAAACGGGCTGATCTTGAAGTCCTGTACGGTGTTGCGCATGGGTTGATACACCGTCGAGTGCGCGATAGGTGTCATCGGGACTGCATCTTTGAGGATATGTTGCGCCTGCTTATACAGCTCGGTGCGTTTGGCGACGTCCGACGTAGCCTTGGCTTCTTTCACGACGCCGTCGAATTTCTTGTCGCACCACTTGGAGAAGTTGTTACCGGCCAGGGAGTCGCAGCCGAACAGCACGTTCAGCCAGTTGTCCGGGTCACCATTGTCGCCGCTCCAGCCAATGATCATGGCCTGGTTCTCGCCGCCTTTGGAGCGCTTGATGTACTCGCCCCACTCGTAGCTGGTGATCTTGACCTTCAGGCCGATCTTGGACCAGTCGTTTTGCAGCATTTCGGCCATCAGCTTGGCGTTCGGGTTGTACGGACGCTGAACCGGCATCGCCCACAGAACGATCTCGGTACCTTCCTTGACACCCGCTTCCTTGAGCAGCGCCTTGGCTTTCTCGGGATCGTACTTGGCGTCCTTGATGGTGGTGTCGTAGGACCATTGGGTTGGCGGCATGGCGTTGACCGCCAGTTGGCCTGCGCCCTGGTAGACGGAATCGATGATCTGCTGTTTATTCACCGACATGTCCAGCGCCTGGCGCACGCGCAGGTCGGCCAGTGGGTTGGGCTGGTCGCTGCCCTTGACCTTGTCCATGACGTTGTAGGCGACATAGCCCAGGTTGAAACCGGCCTGGTGCGGCAGTTTCAGGTCCTTGTCTTCACCCAGCGCCTTGAGGTCGGCCGGACGTGGGAACAAGGTGATCTGGCACTCGTTTTTCTTCAGCTTCTGGATACGCACCGACGGATCGGTGGTGATGGCGAAGATCAGGTTATCGATCTTCACGTCCTCAGGTTTCCAGTAGTCCTTGTTGCCGGTGTAGCGAATGTTCGAGTCTTTCTGGTAGCTCTTGAATACGAACGGGCCAGTGCCGATTGGCTTCTGGTTGATGTCCTGAGGCGTGCCATTCTTCAGCAACTGGGCGGCATATTCGGCCGACTGGATCGACGCGAAGCTCATCGCCAGGTTCTGGATGAACGCGGCGTCCACGGTGCCAAGGGTGAACTTGACGGTGTGGGCATCGACCTTCTCGATGTTCTTGATGTTGGTGTCCATCCCCATGTCCGTGAAGTACGGGAACTCGGTGGGGTAGGCCTTACGGAATGGATCGTCTTTGTTGATCATCCGGTTGAAGGTGAACAGGACGTCGTCAGCCGAGAATTCACGAGTCGGCTTGAAGTATGGGGTGGTATGGAACTTGACGCCTTCGCGCAGGTGGAAGGTGTAGGTCAGGCCATCCGGGGACACGTCCCAGCTGGTGGCCAGGCCAGGAACAACGGCGGTGCCGCCTCGTTCGAACTGGCTCAGGCGGTTGAACATGGTTTCGGCCGAGGCATCGAAGTCTGTTCCGGTGGTGTACTGGCCTGGGTCGAAACCGGCCGGGCTCCCTTCGGAGCAGAACACCAGGTTAGTCGCCGCTTGGGCGAATGGGGCCGCGGCCATAAGGCCAGCGCTCACTAATAACGGAAGGACTGCGTGTTTAAGCATGTTGGCCTCATGATTTGTTGTCATTTTTGGTGGTGAGGGCGACCTCGTGAGTCGGCCTGCGGATACTTATGCAGGCGCCATACCCATTGCAAGATGCTGAACCGTCGCAAGGCGGAAAGAGTGGTACGAACGTACAGGAATGTCGCAATTATGAAAGTTTTGACATATTTGAACGTATTTATGGGTTTTTTTCGGTGCATAAGGTGCACCAGAGAGGGTCAACCGAGGCGTCTGGCGCACTCGGTTGGGGCATTGCTGTTACTTATCTAGACTCACGCCGTAGAACGGTGTCAGCCCAAAGGGGCTGATCTTGAAGTCCTTCACTTCCTTGCGCAGGGGTTGGAAAACCGTCGAGTTTGCAATGGGCGTTATAGGTACTTGTTCTTTAAGAATTTTTTGTGCCTGTTGATACCACTTGATGCGCTGCTCGCGGTCACTGCTGACCTTGGCCTGCTGCACCAGGTTGTCGTAGGCCGGGTTACACCATTTGGCGTAGTTGCTGCCCTTGACCGCGGCACAACTGTAGAGCACGCCGAGCCAGTTATCCGGGTCGCCGTTGTCGCCGGTCCAGCCATAAATCATCGCATCGTGCTCGCCATTTTTGGCGCGCTTGATGTACTCGCCCCATTCATAGCTGACGATATTGGCCTTGATGCCGACTTTTTCCCAATCCTGCTGGATCATCTGGGCCGACATGCGCGCGTTCGGGTTGGAAGCGCGCTGGACGGTCATTGCCCACAGGTTGATGGTAGTGCCCGGTGCAACTCCTGCTTCTTTTAGTAGCGCGCGGGCCTTGGTCGGATCGTGCGGGGCATCCTTGATGGAGGGGTCATAAGACCACTGCGCCGGTGGCAGTGCATTCTGCGCCAATTGTCCGGCGCCCTGGTAAACCGCCTTGATGATCGCCGGCTTGTCGATGGCCATGTCCAGGGCCTGGCGGACCTTGAGCTGGTCCAGCGGTGGGTGGGTCACGTTGTAGGCCAGGAAGCCCAGGTTGAAACCCGCTTGCTGCAGCACGCGCAGGTTGGGGTCCTGTTTCATCACCTCGATGTCCGACGGGCGCGGGTAGCCGCTGACCTGGCATTCGCCGGCCTTGAGCTTTTGCAGGCGCGACGCGGCGTCCGGGGTGATGGCGAACACCAGGTTGTCGAGTTTCACATCCTCGGGTTTCCAGTACTGCTTATTGGCCACGTAGCGAATCTGCGAGTCCTTCTGGTAGCGCTTGAACACAAACGGCCCGGTGCCCACCGGTTTCTGGTTGATGTCTTCGGCCTTGCCCTCCTTCAATAGCTGGGCGGCGTACTCGGCCGATTGCACGGAGGCGAAACTCATGGCCAGGTTCTGCACGAACGAGGCATCGACGTTGTTCAGGTTGAAACGCACGGTGTGCTCGTCGAGTTTGTCGACGCTCTTGATCGTGGTGTTCAGGCCCATGTCGGTGAAGTACGGCGATTCGGAAGGGTAGGCCTTGCGAAACGGACTCTCGGCATCCAGCAGGCGATTGAAGGTAAACAGCACGTCATCCGCATTGAAATCGCGGCTGGGTTTGAAGAAATCAGTGGTGTGGAACTTGACGCCTTCGCGCAGATGGAAGGTGTAGGCCAGGCCATCCTCGGACACCTCCCAGCGTGTGGCCAGGCCCGGTTCGACTTCGGTGCCGCCACGCTTGAATTGGGTCAAGCGGTTGAACACGGTTTCGGCGGACGCATCGAAATCGGTGCCGCTGGTGTACTGGCTGGGGTCGAACCCGGCGGGGCTGGCTTCGGAGCAGTAGACCAGGGTACTGGCTGCGTGGGCCATCGGCATAAAAGCCAGCAGGCCTGCGGCAAGGAGTAGCGGTTTGAAGGTGGTTCTTTCCATGGAGACCCCTAGAAGTGGCAGGCATATAAACGCTGCCCAAACGAAAACGGCGGTCACCGAGGTTACCGCCGTTCAGGTTTGCCGGGTAGGGGTTACGGCATCTGCACTTCGATCACTCCATCGGCGCTCATGCTGACCTGGCTGGTACCTGCCTCCACTTCCGGCGTCGGTGCTGAATCCATCATGGCCGCCTTCATCATCATTCCGCCACGGGCATAAGGTTGTGGGTAGCCATTGGTGTTGAAGTTCAAGTTGACGATCTTGTAGCCCTTGCCGCCCAGCGCATCGGTGGCCAGTTGCGCGCGTGCTTTAAACGCGGCGACCGCGTCCTTGAGCAGGGCGTCTTCGCTGGTCTTGCGCGTGGTGTCGGCGATGGCGAAGTCCATGTTTTCCATTTTCAGGGTGTTGAGCAGTTCGCCGGTGAGTTTGGACAGCGCCGGGAAGTCCGCGCTTTCCAGGCGCAGTTCGGCGCGCTCGCGCCAGCCGGTGATCTTCTGGTTCTTGTTGTCGTAGATCGGGTAGCTGTTACGGCTGCCCTGGCGCAAGGTCACGCCCTGGACTTCGCGCGCCTGGCCCAGGGCCTTGTTCATGGTGGTGGTGATTTCGGCGGCGAGCTTGGCCGGGTCGGCGTTCTGGGACTCGGTGTAGAGGGTGACGATCATCTTGTCGCGGGCCACTTCCTGGCTGACCTCGGCGCGCAGGGAAATCTGGTTGTAATTCAGTGCATCGGCGGCCAGTGCCGGAAGGCTGGCCAGGGCGCTGGCGCTGAGGGTGAGAACAACTGCACTGCGAGTGAAACGAGACATGGAAGCTCCTTAGGGTGTTCGTATCGGTATGACTGTAGACGGTGGTGTCGGGTTCTTCGGGTTTACATATTCGCTACACATTGTGCGGCCGCCGACGAACGGTCGTTCGCCCGGCCTGCGGCAAAGAGCCACACGCGCCATGCCAGCGTGCCCGCTTCGTTTATACTCCTGCCGATCCGCCTGCAGCGCTCATCGGGAGAGCTCATGCTCGCCGCCGTAAAACTGACTTCCGCCACCCGCCAGAACCTCTGGCGCCTGACGTTCATTCGTACCCTGGTACTGGCCGCGCAGGCTGGTTCGGTCGGGCTCGCCTATTGGTTCGACCTGCTGCCGCTGCCGTGGCTGCAATTGGGCGTGACCCTGGGTTTCTCCATCGTGCTGTGTGTGTTTACCGCCATTCGGTTGCGCACCACCTGGCCGGTGACCGAGCTGGAATACGCCCTGCAATTGGCCTGCGACCTGTTTATCCACAGTGTGTTGCTGTATTTCTCCGGCGGTTCCACCAACCCGTTCGTGTCTTATTACCTGGTGCCACTGACCATCGCTGCGGTGACCTTGCCGTGGCGCTACTCGGTGGTGCTGTCGGGTATCGCCCTGACCCTGTACACCCTGCTGCTGGCGCGGTTCTATCCGTTGCAAACGTTCCCCATCGCCCGCGAAAACCTGCAGATCTACGGGATGTGGCTGAGCTTTGCCCTGTCTGCCGCCGTGATCACCTTCTTTGCTGCGCGCATGGCCGAAGAGCTGCGCCGCCAGGAAGAACTGCGCGCCATTCGCCGCGAAGAAGGCCTGCGTGACCAGCAACTGCTCGCCGTCGCCACCCAGGCCGCCGGCGCGGCTCACGAATTGGGCACGCCGCTGGCGACCATGAGCGTGCTGCTCAACGAAATGACCCAGGACCATCACGACCCGGCGCTGCAAGAGGATCTCGGCGTGCTGCGCGAACAGGTCAAGCAATGCAAGCAAACCTTGCAGCAACTGGTACGCGCGGCTGAAGCCAATCGCCGCCTGGCGGTCGAGATGCAGGACGTGACCCAGTGGCTCGACGAAGCCCTGAACCGCTGGCACCTGATGCGCCCCGAAGCCAGCTACCGTTTCCATCTGCTGGGGCAGGGGACCGTGCCGCGCCTGGCGCCACCGCCGGACCTGACCCAAGCCTTGCTCAACCTGCTGAACAACGCCGCCGACGCCTGCCCCGAAGGCCTGGAAGTCCGGCTGGATTGGGATGTGGATGACCTGACGATCAGCATTCGCGACCATGGTGCAGGCGTGCCGCTGGCCATCGCCGAGCAGATCGGCAAACCGTTCTTTACCACCAAGGGCAAAGGCTTCGGCCTGGGCCTGTTTTTGAGCAAGGCCAGCGTGACCCGCGCGGGCGGCTCAGTGAAGCTCTATAGTCACGAGGAAGGCGGTACGCTCACCGAGCTGCGCCTGCCCCGTGTCGCACGAGGAGATATCGATGAGTGACGAGATCCAAGTCGAAGGCGAAGAACTGCCGCACCTGTTGCTGGTAGATGATGACGCCACGTTTACCCGCGTGATGGCGCGCGCCATGAGCCGTCGCGGTTTTCGCGTGAGCACCGCCGGCTCCGCCGAAGAGGGCCTGGCCATCGCCCAGGCCGACCTGCCGGACTATGCCGCGCTCGACCTGAAGATGGACGGCGATTCCGGCCTGGTGCTGTTGCCCAAGCTGCTGGAACTCGACCCGGAAATGCGCGTGGTGATCCTCACCGGTTACTCCAGCATTGCCACGGCCGTCGAGGCCATCAAGCGCGGCGCCTGCAACTACTTGTGCAAGCCGGCGGATGCCGATGATGTGCTGGCCGCATTGCTGTCCGAGCACGCCGACCTCGACACCCTGGTGCCGGAAAACCCGATGTCGGTGGACCGCCTGCAGTGGGAACACATCCAGCGCGTCCTCACCGAACACGAAGGCAATATCTCCGCCACTGCCCGCGCCCTGGGCATGCACCGGCGCACCCTGCAACGCAAGCTGCAGAAGCGTCCGGTACGCCGCTGAACCTAAGCTGAACAGCCTGCTTCAGGCCGCACGGAACCCTGAACCGATCACCTATGATCGGTTCAAACGCCTGCCTTCCTCCCTACGAGCCTGAACGATGAATCAGAACGCTGAGTACTCCGCGGTCAATGACGCTGTGCGTGGGCAATTTTTTCGCCGAACCTGGGCGATGATCACGCCTTATTGGCGAAGTGAAGAGAAGGGCAAGGCCTGGTTGTTGCTCGCCGTGGTGATTGGCCTGTCGCTGTTCAGCGTGGCCATTTCCGTGTGGCTCAACCACTGGTACAAGGACTTCTACAACGCCCTGGAAAACAAGGACACCGCCGCCTTCTGGCAACAGATCGGTTATTTCTGCGGTATCGCCACGGTGGCGATTCTCGGCGCGGTCTACCGTCTCTACCTCACCCAGATGCTGACCATTCGCTGGCGTGCATGGCTCACCGAAAAGTATTTCGCCCGCTGGCTTGGCGACAAGAACTACTACCAGCTGGAGCAGGGCGGCTACACCGATAACCCGGACCAGCGGATTTCCGAAGACCTCAACAGCTTTACCCTGAACACCCTGAGTCTTGGCCTTGGGCTGTTGCGCAATGTGGTCAGCCTGGTGTCGTTCTCCATTATCCTATGGGGCGTGTCCGGCAGTATTGAAGTGTTCGGTATCACCATCCCCGGCTACATGTTCTGGTGTGCATTGGTCTATGCCGGTGTCGGCAGTTGGCTGACCCATCTGATCGGTCGTCGTTTGATCGGCTTGAGCAACCAGCAGCAACGCTTCGAAGCGGACTTGCGTTTCTCCATGGTGCGGGTGCGGGAGAATGCCGAGAGCATCGCCCTGTACAACGGCGAACCCAATGAGCATCAGCGTTTGAACGCGCGGTTCGGGAAGGTCTGGCATAACTACTGGGACATCATGAAGGTGTCCAAGCGCCTGACGTTCTTCACTGCCGGCTATGAACAGATTGCGATCGTCTTTGCGTTTATCGTGGCTGCCCCGCGCTACTTTTCCGGCAAGATCGAACTGGGCGAGCTGATGCAAATCAACTCGGCGTTCGGCAACGTGCAGGGCAACTTCAGCTGGTTTATCAGCGCGTACGCCGACCTGGCCGGCTGGCGCGCGACCAGCGACCGTCTACTGAGTTTTCAGCAGGCCATGCGTGAGAACGAGCAGCGCCCAGCTGCCATCGACGTCAGCGCTGAAGGCGAGCGTCTTGTGGTGCAAGGGCTGGGCTTGAACCTGGTGGATGGTCGCCACCTGCTGACCGACGCCAACATGATCGTTGAACCGGGCCAGCGCGTCATGCTCAGCGGCCGTTCCGGCAGCGGCAAAAGTACCTTGCTGCGCGCCATGGGGCATCTCTGGCCGGCTGGTCACGGCAGCATTCGCCTGCCGGCCAGGCGTTACCTGTTCCTGCCGCAGAAGCCTTACCTGCCGATCGGCACGCTCAAGGCGGTGTTGAGTTACCCACAGGACGACAGCGTCTATTCGGCGGAACGTTATGCACAGGTCCTGGAAACCTGTCGCCTGCCGCACCTGGTGGAGCGCCTGGACGAAGCCAACCATTGGCAACGCATGCTCTCGCCCGGCGAGCAACAGCGCCTGGCCTTTGCCCGTGCCTTGTTGTTCGCGCCGCAATGGCTGTACATGGACGAAGCGACGTCGGCCATGGATGAAGAGGATGAGGCGACGTTGTATCAGGCGTTGATTGATGAATTGCCGGGGTTGAGCATTGTCAGCGTCGGTCATCGCAGCAGCCTCAAGCGCTTCCATGGGCGGCATGTGCGGATCGAGGGTGGGTGGCTTCAAGAGCAACCTGTGGCCTGAGGCCCCTTGTTCTGGAGAATGGTGCCCAACAAAAAGCCCGGTTGATCAGCGATCAACCGGGCTTTTCTATTGCTTGAAAATAACTTACTTCTTCAAGCCGTAATGCTCATCCAGCATGCCTGGGGCGTTTGGCGTTTTTGGCGCGTAGTCCCGTGGCGGTTCCTGGTTCTCCCGGGGCGGAGTCAGGCGTTCCCGTGGAGTTTGCGGTGCATCGGAATGCAGCGCGGCCAGCAGGCGCTGGCGGGTGATGTCGTCGAGGGCCAGGCGGTTTGCCCCATCGGCGAGGTGATCCTGTACTTCCTGGTAGCTCTGGGTGAGTTTCTTGACCAGGGTCGCGGTGCTGTTGAAGTGGGTAACAACCTCGTTCTGATAACTGTCAAAACGTTCCTGAATGTCATCCAACTGACGCTGCGTGCGGTTAGGCGCGGCATTCGGCAGCAGGCGGGCAACCAGGAATCCAATGGCGACACCGGCAACCAAGGCGAGAGTCGGCAACAACCAAACTAAGAGCGAGTGTTCCACGAGTCCTTCCTCTATAAACGGCTTTGCTTTACGTTAACGGCTCAAACCTGCGCTGTATACCGCGATTAAGCTCGCAATGATGCCATGCACAGACTTTTAGCTAGACGAGTCGACCCTTTGAGAGGTCACGGAGTTCATTCCTTGCTCATGCGTGAAACCCCCGTTTTGATCGATGGCCCGGTAGGCCAATTGGAAGCCCTGTACCTGGATCACTCCGAGCCACGTGGCCTGGCGCTGATCTGCCACCCTAATCCGGTGCAGGGCGGGACCATGCTCAATAAAGTCGTTTCGACCCTGCAACGCACGGCTCGCGATGCCGGGTTGATTACTTTGCGTTTCAATTACCGTGGCGTCGGTGCGAGTGCCGGCACCCACGACATGAGCACCGGTGAAGTGGACGATGCCGAAGCGGCTGCCACCTGGCTGCGTGAAAAGCACCCCGACCTGCCGATCACCCTGCTCGGTTTTTCCTTTGGCGGCTACGTGGCGGCCAGCCTCGGCGGCCGCCTGGAAGCCAAAGGCGAAAAGCTCGCGCACCTGTTCATGGTCGCCGCGGCGGTGATGCGCCTGCGCGATACCGATGTGCTGCCCCACAGCTGCCCGTTGACCCTGATCCAGCCGGAAACCGACGAAGTGGTCGACCCGCAAACCGTCTACGACTGGTCCGCCGCCTTGAAACGCCCCCATGAGCTGCTGAAAGTGGCAGAATGCGGGCACTTTTTTCATGGCAAGCTCACCGATCTCAAGGATCTGGTGCTGCCGCGCCTCTCGAATTGATAGCAGTCTGATAAGCGATTACCCATGACGACTCGTACCCGTATCCTCACCGGCATCACCACCACCGGCACGCCGCACCTGGGCAACTACGCCGGTGCGATCCGCCCGGCGATCCTGGCCAGCCAGGATGCCAATGCCGATTCCTTCTACTTCCTGGCCGACTACCACGCCCTGATCAAATGCGATGACCCGCAGCGCATCCAGCGCTCGCGTATGGAAATCGCCGCGACCTGGCTGGCCGGTGGCCTGGATGTGAACCGGGTGACCTTCTATCGTCAGTCCGACATCCCGGAAATCCCCGAGCTGACCTGGCTGCTGACCTGCGTCGCCGCCAAGGGCCTGCTCAACCGCGCCCATGCGTACAAGGCCTCGGTGGACAAGAACGTGGAGACCGGCGAAGACCCGGATGCGGGCATCACCATGGGCCTGTATAGCTACCCGGTGCTGATGGCGGCGGACATCCTGATGTTCAACGCGCACAAGGTGCCGGTGGGCCGCGACCAGATCCAGCACGTGGAAATGGCCCGCGACATCGGCCAGCGCTTCAACCACCTGTTCGGCAACGGTAAAGAATTCTTCACCATGCCCGAGGCGTTGATCGAGGAAAGCGTTGCCACCTTGCCGGGCCTGGATGGCCGCAAGATGTCCAAGAGCTACGACAACACCATCCCGTTGTTCACCAGTGCCAAGGACATGAAAGACGCCATCTCGCGGATCGTTACCGACTCCCGCGCGCCCGGCGAAGCCAAGGACCCGGACAACTCGCACCTGTTCACCCTCTACCAGGCGTTTGCCAGCAAGGCCCAGGAAGAAGCGTTCCGCGGCGAGCTGCTGCAAGGCCTGGGCTGGGGCGAGGCGAAGAACCGTCTGTTCCAGCTGCTTGATGGTCAGCTCGGCGAAGCGCGCGAGCGTTACCACCAGTTGATGTCGCGCCCGTCGGACATGGAAGACCTGTTGCAGGTGGGCGCCAGGAAAGCCCGTGCCGTAGCCGCGCCATTCCTGGCCGAGTTGCGTGAAGCGGTGGGCCTGCGTTCGTTCGTCAACCAGGCTGCGGCGCCGGTTGCGACCAAGAAGAAGGCCGCCAAAGCCGCACGTTTTGTGAGCTTCCGTGAAGACGACGGCAGCTTCCGCTTCCGCCTGTTGGCCGCCGATGGCGAACAACTGCTGCTGTCGCGCAACTTTGTCGATGGCAAGGCGGCCGGTGCGGTGACCAAGCAACTGCAAAACGGTGAAGCGCTGGATGTACGTACCGAGGCCCTGAGCTTCAGCGTATGGCTGGACGGCGCCGCAGTGGCCGACAGCGCCGAGTTCGCCGATGCCGCATCCCGTGATGCCGCCATCGAAGCCTTGCGCATCGCGTTGACCCCAATCGAGGATTAACCCGACCAAGGGTTGATTGCCATTATCCAGGGCCGTCGTTACAGTGACGGCCCGTTTTTGTTGCCTTGCTAACGAAATTATGACGCCCCTAGAACGATATCAAGCTGATCTGAAACGCCCTGAATTCTTCCATGACGCGGCCCAGGAAACGGCGGTGCGTCATTTGCAGCGCCTGTACGACGACCTGGTCGCGGCCTCACAGAGCAAGCCGGGGATGCTCAGCAAGCTGTTCGGCAAGAAAGACCACGTGCCGGTCAAGGGCCTGTATTTCTGGGGTGGCGTGGGCCGGGGCAAGACCTACCTGGTCGATACATTCTTTGAAGCGCTGCCGTTCAAGGAAAAGGTACGGACACACTTCCACCGCTTCATGAAGCGCGTGCACGAAGAGATGAAGACCCTGCCGGGTGAGAAAAACCCGCTGACCATCATCGCCAAGCGTTTCTCCGATGAAGCGCGGGTCATCTGCTTCGATGAATTCTTCGTCTCCGATATCACCGATGCCATGATCCTCGGCACCCTGATGGAAGAGTTGTTCAAGAACGGCGTGACCCTGGTCGCCACCTCGAACATCGTGCCCGACGGCTTGTACAAGGACGGCCTGCAACGCGCGCGCTTCCTGCCGGCCATTGCGCTGATCAAGCAGAACACCGAGATCGTCAACGTCGACAGCGGCGTCGACTACCGTCTGCGTCACCTCGAACAGGCGGAGTTGTTCCATTTTCCGCTGAACGAAGCGGCGCACGAAAGCCTGCGCAAAAGCTTCCGCGCCCTCACGCCGGAATGCACCCAGGCGGTGGAAAACGACAAGCTGATGATCGAGAACCGCGAAATCATCGCCCTGCGTACCTGCGATGACGTGGCCTGGTTCGAATTCCGCCAACTGTGCGACGGCCCACGCAGCCAGAACGACTACATCGAACTGGGCAAGATCTTCCACGCAGTGATCCTCAGCGGCGTGGAGCAGATGAGCGTCACCACCGACGATATCGCACGACGGTTTATCAACATGGTCGACGAGTTCTACGACCGTAATGTCAAGTTGATCATCTCGGCGGAAGTCGAACTCAAGGACTTGTATACCGGCGGGCGCTTGAACTTCGAATTCCAACGGACATTGAGCCGCTTGCTCGAAATGCAGTCCCACGAGTTCCTGTCGCGCGGGCACAAACCCTGAGACCGATGTAGGTCAAATGTGGGAGGGGGCTTGCCCCGGTACAAACCGGGGACATCGTTTACATTTCTAACCGGGGACATGGTTTACAGGCTAATACGCATGATCAGGAGGTAACTGATCATGCCCTGGAACCAAGAGTCCCCCATGAATCAAAGAATCAAGCTGGTAGCTGATTGGCTTTCTGGCAACTTCACTAAAAGTCAGTTGGCACGCCGCTTTGACGTTAGCCGACCTACCGTCGATAAGTGGATTGCCCGGCACGACGGCGATTTGAGGTCTTTATCCGAACTGTCCCGGCGACCTCACAACAGCCCAAATAAAACCGACGACGAGATTTTGGCCCGTGTAGTCGCGATGAAGGA